>QJWJ01000372.1 GCA_003235365.1 Deltaproteobacteria bacterium | reverse complement strand
ACGAGAGTCTCGACTGCTTCTGTTTGGGAGGAGCCCTTCAAGAGCCAGGGGTCCCGGGGAACTGGGCCTGCTACGGGCCGCCGGAAGACGCGCGTTGCCCTGCTCAACTCCCACCCGTTGGGTCTGGTTGCGACACGAGTGGGGTGGAATGCCACTACGCCCCGAATGGCTGCGTCGCCCACCCGTACAGTACCGTCGTCTGCTTCGATGGTGCGTGGGAACCGGGGTCCCGTCTTCCTTGTCTGGGTGGGTGACGTGCCCCGATGGATCACTCGGAATTGCCCGGAAGAACCGCCCCAGGGACCGGTGAGGGCGCTTTTCGGGGCCGGCCCTTTGCTAGGTTCTCAACCCGGATCGGCACCTGCGTCTCCGACGCTGCTCAGACCCGCGCAGGACGCGACCGGGCTGGGGCATTCGGGGTCGAGTCCGAGAAGGTTGCACTGGTAGCTTTCCGTGCAGTAATCGCCCAGGGCGCCGTCGAGGTTGTCGGTACAGAGCATGGTCCCGCGGGGGAACTCGCAGTCGTAGCCAACCCCGCCGCCCTCGACTTCGGCGAAGTAGGCCACCTGGCACGTGTCCGTCGTTCGTGAACAGACCCGGTACGCCTCGCTTCCGAGGCCATTCGAGCTGCTGTACGTGTGAGGCTCGCAGGCCGCCAGCGCCTCGCACAGGCACGCCTCGTCTTCACACTGCTGCCACTCGCTGAATTCGAGCACTTCGGGGCACTGAATTTGGGTGCACGCCACGGTGCCATCGTCTTGACAGCCGCACGAGTTGCAGCTGTCACCAGACGGGACCGAAGTCCCCGCAGGGTACTCGACGCCATCCACGAGGCAGGTCGGCTCGGCGCAGACAGCGTCCGTACTCGCCACGCCGTCTACGGTGCACGTGCAGCTGTTGCAGCCGTCACTGCATGTCCAGGTATCGCCGAATTCGTAGGTATTGCCGCCTTCGACGCAACCCTCGAGGCAAGCCTTCTTCGTGCTGCTCACCCCGTCAGGGCCGCAGGTGCACGTGTTGCAGCCGTCAGCGCACTGCCAGCTCTCGCCGACCACGTGGTCCTGCCCGCCCTCGAAACAGTCGGGCTCTGGACAATCGCGCTCGGTGCTGCTCACCCCGTCAGGGCCGCAGGTGCACGTGTTGCAGCCGTCAGCGCACTGCCAGCTCTCACCCAGTGAGTACTGCTGGCCACCCTCCGTGCAACTGGGTTGCCCACATTCAATCAAGGTGGACTGGATACCGTCCTCCGTACAGCTGCACGTGTTGCAGTCACAACGCCACGAGTCGCCCACCTGGTGTGGCTGACCGCTCTCGTCGACACCGCAGTCACTCAAACACCCGACCATGGTCGCTGCGATACCGCGTTCGGTGCACGTGCACGTATTGCAACCGTCAGCGCATTGCCACTGGTCACCGAGGTCGTGGGAGACGCCCCCTTCCACGCAACTTGGTGGCTCGGGGTCGGGGTCCGGATCGCCACAATCCATCATCGTGCTGCCGACGCCCATCTCGGTGCAGGTGCACGTGTTGCAACCGTCGCTGCAAGTCCAAGAGTCGCCGATGTCGTAGGCTTCACCGCCATCGAAACACGGATCGAGACACGCCACGGCCGTCGCCTGAACACCATCTTCTTCGCAAAAGCAGGTGTTGCAACCGTCACTACAATCCCAACTGTCACCCAGCGCGTAGCGCTTCCCACCCTCCTCACACGGAAGATCATCCGACTCGACGCGGCACACGCCGTCGTCGCAGGCGAAGTTCGCGCCCAGGTCGGCACAGTCTGCGTCACCTGCGCACGACGCATCGCACGTCTTGTTACCTACGCCACCCGATGCCCGACAGATCAGATCACCGTCGAGACCGTCGCAGTCGTCGGCGACGTCTTCGCATTCGCGCGTGCACACTCCGCCGAGGCACGTCAGATCGTCCCCACACGTCTGCTTCTCGCATTCCTGCAAGAAGTGCGACTCGCCGCCGAGCGCCGAACCCGTTTCGCTGCGGGAACCACATGCCGCACTGGTGATGCTCAAGAACAAGCCAAGCCAAAGTCCATTACGCGTCATCGTCGCTTCCTCTGTTTTCCGTACTCTCTCGCTCGATACTGGATTGGCCCACGTACGTCGTGATCTGCTCGTACTGGGTGGGCACTCCGTGCGCGTCGTTGTGTTCCGTCACGCGCTTTCTCAATTGTCCACAGCTCTGCCGAATTGTATCGAGCTGGGCTTTGACGTCGGCCTCGAGCGGGTGCCCCGGCCAGACGTCGAACGTGTAGGTGCTTCCGCCGACGTAGGGTCGCTCGGGAGCCAGAGACGACGCCGCTTGCAAGCGCTGACAGATCGTCTGCACCACGGACTGAAAGTGGTCGAACACCGCGGCTTCCCAGCCCACGACCGAACCCATCGGGATCAAGAACTCCTGGGCGTGCAGCTTGCCGTCATCGAGGCGCCGAACACGGCCCGTCGTCAGCAATCGTTCAATCGGGCCCTCCAGGGCGCTCTCGGGGCGCGAGAGTTGTGAAGCCAGTTCGTCGAGGCTCACGGCCCCTGCGCGAAACACCAGCGCCCAAATCAACTCGTCCAAGCCCTCATCGCCGGACAAGCGCGACATCTGAGCGATTTCTTGATCGTCGACGGCGCGATACACGGCGTGTTTACCCGCGCCCGAACAGAACACCAGACCGCTATCGACCAGGTCGTGCAAGATCGCCGAAACTTCGAGCTCGCCGTCGCGTTCGAACCGCTCGAGCAAGCGCGCCCGCGTCACCATCGGCTGCTCGCGAACGAACCCAAGCACGGCTTGCCACAGGGTACGGCCCTGGTCCGTGCGCCCCTCGCCGAGTCGGCGCAGTTTTCGGATGTAGGCGCGCAAGGCCATACCAAACATGTCCGCGCTGACCTTGCGACTGATGCCCTGGCTGGTCAGTTCGTTTGCCAGCTCGACGAACACCTGGTTGGCGATGTGGGCCAGCGGCGCACGAATCCCACCCGACGTCGCCAGTTGAGCGATCAGCACGGTGACCTGGCGCACGATCGAATCGATGAGGATCTGAACGTTCATGGAACTGCCATCAGGTTAGAGGGTCGCCGAGCGGACGGTAGGTGACCCGAGCGTCATCCTCGGTGTTGCACCACCGCTGCACCCGCTCAATCGGCGCCGGTGAGCTCTTCACGGCGAATGCGAAAGCTCAGGGTCCGCCCGCCGCGACGAACGTCGACGATCACGTCGCTGCCCGCTCGTCCGCGCGTCAGGGAACGTGCGACCCGCATCGAACCAGCGCGTTGCCCGCCGACACGCTTCACGACGTCACCGCGCAGCAGACCTCCGCGCTCGGCCTCGCTGTCCGCGACCACGTCGACGACCACGACCTCGACGCCACCCGCCGCGTCGCGCTCGCCAAAAGTCACCGCAAGCCCCGCGGTGTGGACATCCACTTCGGATTCGCCGTCCGCTGGCGCGAGGGCAATGTCGACGTCAGCCTTCTCGTCCCCGGGTTCTGCACTCAGCTCCGCATCGCCGCGGTCACCCGTCGGACCCACCGCCGAAACGCGCACGGCGCCCGGCTGCACGCCGCGCAATGTGAACCGCCCACGGTCATCCGTCAGCACGACCCCCGCGGGCAACGCGCCACGTTTCGTAATGCTGGCGACGAAACCGACCCCCACCTTCGCTCCAGCGACGGGCTGTTCGTCGGCGTTCGTGACCACACCGGAAATCGTCACGCCCTCCTGCAAGTCGATATCCGGCAGCTCGAATGCCCGGTCCTCTCGCCCGGTGTCCTTCACTGCAAAGACCTCGGTGACCCGTGCGTAGTCGCCGTGTTCGACGCGGATCTCGATCTTGCCGCGCGGCACTTGAGTAAACCCGTAGCCACCGCGCACATCGGTCGTGGTGCTGTCCTTGCGCAAATCGGTCAACAGCGTGACCCGCGCGCCAGCAACCTCTTGCCGACCGCGCACGGCCGTCACTTTGCCCGCCACGCGCAAGCCACGGCGCAGGACGATCACGCGCTCGCTCGGCGCCTTGGCAAACTGCTCGGACCAGGACACGTAGCCCGGCGCCCGCGCCGTGACCCGAAGCTGCAGACCCGCGGCATCTGGAACGTGGATGCGGCCGTCTTCACGCGTGAACTGTGTGAGCCGCAGAGGCACGGACTCTTCCAGGCTCAGCAACGTCACTTGCGCCAAATCGATGGGCTTGTCGTCCTCGTCGAGCACCCGCCACTCGATGTCGGCGCGCGGCGCGGGCAGCTCGAATTCCACTTCGCGCTCTTTGTGTTCGCTGATGCGCAGTGGGCCCTTCCACACGAAACGCGAGGGATCATCGGGCCTGGCCAACGACACCGTGACGTGTTCGGGAACGGCTTTGACCTCGAAGGTGCCGTCGCGAGCGCTGTACACGTTGCGCTCGAAGCTGCCGGTGTTGGACGCGAGCAACACGCGCGCCGACGCCACCGGATGCCCCCGTTCGTCGACCACCCGTCCGAGTAGGCGCCCACCTTCGGCGAGCACGACGGTCACCTCGCGTTCACCGCCGGGGCCAAGCACCACGGTTTCGCTCAGCCCCTCGACGTAGTCCGGATGCCGCACCAGCGCGCGCACCTTGCCTGGCGGTATGGGGTGAGCACGAAAACGCCCATCGACGTCGCTTTGCCACGGGCGGTAATCCGAGGGCAGCTCGGTCCAGCCGCCGAGCGAGGACCGCGACGCTTCGGCCTCGTTGACGAACGGCACGTGACCCATGGTCACGCCGAGTTCACCCGCGGGGATGAGCGGCAGCGGCTTCATCGCAAAGTCGAAGTGCGCTTCGCGGTAGGCGGCACGCAGCGGCGTCTCGTCGATGGGCAACCCGTCGGTGTCGATGCCGATGATCTCGACGCTCGCGCCGGCAATCGCGTGGTCGTGCTCGTCGACGACCTTGCCTTTGAGCGTCGCGCCTTTCTGCAGCTGCACCTCGAGCGGCTCGGTCAGCATCTCGGGCACGGCGATCGCGCCTCGCCCGATGTAGCCGTCGGCACGCACGGACAAGAACGCCGGACCGGGCGCGAGCGGGCCGACCGCGGCAAAGCCGTCCTTGCCGCTGCGCGCAGTGATTGGAAACGGGCTGAGCCCAAACTCGGCCAGCACGATGGCGGCCCCTTCGATGGGTCGCTTTTCGGGCGCGGCGCTGACCACTTTGACGCGCACCATGCGGCCGACCCCCAGCCGCAACTCGACGTCGCGACGTTCCCCGCGCTCGAGACGCACTCCGGAGAGCACTTCAGAGACGAGTCCGCCCTTGCGCGCGCGCAAGTCGTAAACTCCCGAGAGCAAACCGCCCAAGTGCGCTTTGCCCTGAGCGTCGGTTTGCAAACGGCGAGCGGGCCACAAGCTGGACCCGACGACGTACACCTCAGCTTCCGACGCGGGCTCCCCCTTGGCGCTGACGACCGTGACGCCCAAGCCGCCCAGACGCCGCAACACGATCTGCACGTCGTCGGTGACGCCCGCGCGTTCGACCGATTCATACCCGCGCGCGTACACCTTGATGCCGTAGGGCGCCGGACCCAAACGGTCGAAGCGCGCAGTGCCGTCGGCGGCGGTGAGCGCCCCAAACGGCAGCGCATCGGAGTCGGAGACGAGCACCGTGGCCTGCTTGATCGGCGCCCGTTGATCGTCGAGCACCGTGACGTTCAGGGTCTGGGCCGGCGTCAGCACGAGTTGCAGACGCTGTTCCCCGGCGAGCAGCACCCGCGCCGACCGCCGCGACTTGCCCTTGGCTTCGGCGAGCACCCACACGGGGCCCTCGGGCAACCCGGCAAACTCGACAGTGCCGTCCGCCCGGGTCGTATTGCGCATCAGCTCGGCGAACTCGCGGTCGGGGCTCTCACCGACGACGACCACGGTCGCCTCGGCGACAGCAACCGGCGGAGAGGCTGGCGTCGCAGCGCCAGCGTCGGCGACTGGGAGAGCATCGACAACCTGCACGGTGACGATCAACCTCGCGCCGGTCGGCGGCGCTTGAACTTCCACGACCTCGGCGGGTTGCAGGCGAAGGGCCCGCCACGCCCCGACCAACGCGAACCCGAAGCTCACACAGAACAGCACCATGAGCGCCAGATCCAGCCCGCCTCCAAAACGCCGCTCGCGCACTTGCTCTGGTTGTTGCTCCTGCACGCGCCCACAGAGTACCCAGAACCGCTCCCAACAGCCGATCCTTAAATCGCCGCGCTGCCAGGATGTAGTTCAATCTACCACCTGATACGGCCCGATGGATCCCGCGGGGGTTTCTTCGATGCCCCGGTCCGTCGATTTGGCAAACTAGGGCCTTGGTCCACGGCAACGACGATACCGGGCCGCCCCTGGCGGTCCCTGGATGCTGGCGCGCCACGTGGTGGTCGCTGCTGGTGATCGGCGCCTCGAGCGGGGCCTGCCAGAAGAGCGACGACCGCCCTCCCCTGGCGGGCGATGCCGTCGGCGAAGCGAAAAACGACAAGCCGCGCCCCGACGAGACTGACGACGACCTGCTCGTCGAAGACACCGAAAGCTTCAACTGCGGCGAGACGTCGATCGAACTGCCCGTCAAGCGCCCCAGCTTCTACTTCGTGCTCGACGCCTCCGAGAGCATGCTCGAGGTCATGACCGGAACCGGCGGGCGAACGCGCTTCTGGGGAGCCCGTACGGCGATCGGCACGATGCTGCGCGCCGTCGGGCATCGAGTCAACTACGGCGCGGCGGTGTTCCCCGAACCACACTCGGACGACGCGTGCTCGGCCGGAGCCGAGGTCTATTCATTGCGCCCAGGGCTGCGCAACGAGGCCGACGCCGCGAGCAACCCGCAGCTCGACGGGCTCGAATTCGCGCTGCGAAAGATCACCCCGACTGGCGCGACGCCGATCTCGGCTACGCTCGCGGGGCTGCACGACCACATCGTAGCGATGGGCGAACGCACTCACGTGTTCTTGCTCACCGACGGCGCACCGAACTGCGGCACGAACGGCGGTTGCGGTCCGAGCCGCTGCATCCCGAACATCGACGGGTTGCGCATTCAAGGCGGCCCCGATTGTGACGACAGCTTCAACTGCTGCGACACCGGCTGGTTTCCGCACTTGTGCCTGGACGACCAAATCGCGGCGCTGGAGCTCGAGAAGCTGCGCGACGCCGACGTCGGAGCGTACGTCATCGGGATCCCCGGCAGTGAAACCTACGCCGACGTGCTCGATGGATTGGCGGCCGCCGCCGGCACGGGCGTCGCTCGCGACGGAGGCATCGGCTACTACCGGGTCGACGACGTCGAGCAACTGGCGACGACCCTGACCCAATTGGGGCAAGACGCGGCGCTCACCTGCGAGTTGCCGCTGGAGATGGCGCCGACCAGCGCGGCGAAGGTTCGGGTGTTCGCCGACGGGAGCGAACTGCTCCTCGACGAAGAGGACGGTTGGCACTGGCTGGACGAAACGCACGTCCAACTCGACGGCGACGCGTGCCGCAACTGGAAGCGCGGAGATTGGGACAACCTCCGCATCGTCGAGGGCTGTGATTCGTTCGTACGTTGAGTCGCCGACCAGGTCGCCAACCGGCGCAATCCACGATTGTTCTCGACCGTCGATCGCCGCGCCACCACAAGCCGTTGCCCCAGAAAATGCGCCACTGCCCCGAAAAGTCTCGTGCTGCATCGCCCCGCCGGTTCGGCGGACGGAGCGGGTGTCTGCACGGCACGCCTCGTGTACACTGCACTCGTGACGCCCCCGGAACTGTCTGCACTGCGCGCTGCCATCGACGAAATCGACCATCAAATCCTGGACTTGCTCCACAAGCGGCTGGAGCTGGTACTCAGGGTCGGCGAGCTCAAGCGCGAGCGCGGCCAGCGTGTCTACGACCCCGACCGCGAGCGTGACGTGCTCGAACGACTCACCGGTGCTCGCAAAGCTCCCCTCAAGGCCGAAACCGTGCGCCGCGTGTTCGAGCGCATCATCGACGAATCGCGCAGCCACGAGCAGCACCACATCTCCGAGCCGCCCGGCAAGGATTGAGAACTGCTCCGACGTCGGAGCGGTAACCCGCGAGACATGCCATTCGAACGACCGGGTCGTTGGTTTGGTTTGGGGGTGTGGCACAGAGCGTCATCAGTCGCCCCTCGTGATGCCCGACTGATGACGACCCTCGCCTGTAAACCCCCAAAGTTCAGTTCGGTTCTCGTTCGTCGCCAACCGCCCCCAAACCAGAACGGGCGTCGGCCCCGGCGCACTTCGAACTCACGGGGCCGACACTGGCTGCGCCGTCAACGGACGGCGATGCCCACGGCCCCATCGTCTTCTGGCAGGCCTCCCACTTCGCCGAGCTCGGTCAGGGCGCCGGTGTCGGGGTCGATGGCAAACATGGAGATCGTGCCGTGTCCGGCGTTGACGCTGTACAGGAACTCACCGTCAGAAGTGATCCCCAAATCGACGGGGTTGGCGCCCGTGTGACCGCTGATGCCGCCTTCTGAAAGCAGCGTGAGTCCACCGTCGGCATCGACGGCGTAGCCGGTCACCGTGGCCGACGCGTTGTTCGTGACGTACGCGTACGGCAACGACTCCGCGGCAGCCAACCAGCACGACGCGGTCTGCCCGTTCGGTACTGATTCGTACAGCGGAACCAGCGTGCCATCGTGTTGTAGCTCGTAGCTAGTCACCGCGCCGGCTTCACCCGTCATCGGCGGCTTCACACCGAACGGTTCGACCACGAGTAGATTGCCGTAGGGATCGAAGTCGAAACCGAACGGCGCCGTGCCCGACGAGGTGTTGAGAACGGGAGCAGCGCTCGGACGTCCGTCGCTCAGCATCGGAAACACGCGGATCTCGTTGCTCCCTTTGATGGTGAGGACCAGAAAGCTGCCACTCGGATCGAACCCCAATTGGGCGGGCGAAACCAGGAAGTACGGCGGGCTGTTGCCCCCGACGTCGAGCGAACGGGTCGACCTGGAGATGGGGCGCAAGCGTCCCGTTCGACCCAAATGGAAGCCCGTGATGTTTCCTTCGCCGCCAGCGTTGAGCACGTAGAGCAGGCCATCCCGATAGGCCAAGCTCGCGGGAAAGTCGCCGCCGGACTTGACGACATCCGTCAACTCCAGCCTGCCGCCACAGACGCGAAAGACGGAGATTTCGTCGCTGCCCGCGTTCACCGCAAACAGCCAGCGCCCATCGTCGCTCAACAGCAGCGGCGACTGCGCACCGAGTGCATCGCCAGGATCGAGAGGCGACTTGCCACCACTGCCAGCGCCCTCAGTCGCGACCACGTCGCGAAGAGTCAGGAGCCCATCCTCGCCGCGATCGTACACCACGACTTGGTTGTGGTCGCTCGCGTTGGTCATTGCGAAGACATGCCCAGCAGCGTGATGTGCTGACGCCACGGCGGGGGTGAGACTGGACAGGAGCAGACTGATGATGGTGAAATTGCGTCGTTTCATGGTCGTTCCATTGGTAGGACAGGTCCTCAGCGGTAAACCGTTTACCCTGGGCCTGCCGTAAACCTGGAACACCCCTAAGCAAGCCGCGGGCCAGTGAGAATCAGCGGGTGAGCCATTGAGCGACCACAGCGCCATTGCTGCTGGGACCAAGGGCCGACGACGCACCTCGACGCGGTGCGTGGCGGCCGCGGCACGGTATCTGGTGGGGAGCCACCACCAAATGCTACAGGCCCCACAACATGTGGTGGCCGTGGCCCAGCGCCCATCGAGCGTGCCGACCGCAACGTCAAACAGGACGAACGTCGAGGCCAAACCGTGACATCAAGCGGGACGAACGATCCCGAGCTTTCGAATGCGAAAGCGCAACGTGCTGGGCTTCAGCCCCAGGATTGCAGCCGCGCCCGTTGGGCCCTCGATTACCCAGTTGGATTGCATCAGGGTGGAGAGAATGTGGTCCCGCTCGACTGCCGCCAAGTCGCGAGCAATGGCGGTTACACCACTGGTGCCGGGTGTCGATGCCACGGACTCGACAGCAGTGCTCAGCAGCCGCCGACGACCGAACGTGCCGTCGGGGATTTCGAGCAGGCCCGACTCGTGCAGGATGACGGCGCGCTCGATCACGTTCTGCAGCTCTCGTACGTTGCCCGGCCAGGCGTATTCCTCCAAGCGCCGCAGCGACTCGGGATCGATACCGTCAAAGCGCCGGCCGAGCTTCTTGGAGAACACCTGCGCAAAGTGCTCTGCGAGCGCGGCGACGTCCTCTCGCCGTTCGCGGAGCGGCGGCAGCTCGAGCGGAAACACGGCGAGGCGGTAGTAGAGGTCCTGTCGGAACACGCCCCGTTCGACCCACTCGTCGAGCGCGCGGTGCGTCGCGGCCACGACCCTCACGTCGACACGAACCGTCGTCGTCCCGCCGACGCGTTCGAACTCTCGTTCCTGCAACACTCGGAGCAGTTTGGCCTGAGCGGGAGCGGCGAGTTCCCCCACCTCGTCCAAGAACAACGTGCCGCCGTCTGCCAACTCGAAGCGCCCGAGTCGCCGGCTCGACGCGCCGGTGAAGGCACCCTTCTCGTGCCCGAACAGCTCGCTTTCCACCAGCTCCGACGGCAGCGCGCCGCAATTGAGCGTGACCAATGGACCGGAAGCGCGCTGACTCTGTTGGTGAATCGAGCGGGCAATCAGCTCCTTACCCGTGCCGGTCTCGCCGAGAACGAGCACCGTCGTGTCCGTCGTGGCGACCCGCGACAGCTGAGCGAACAGCGCTCGCATCGAGGGAGACTGGGTGACGACCGAGCCGGAAACACGCCCGCGAGTCACCTCGTCTCGCAGGTATTCACGTTCGCGCTCGAGGCGCTGCTGGGTCTGTTCCGCACGCAAGCGCTCGGTTTGATCCCGCATGACGACGGTGAACAACTGTCTGCCCCCATCGCGGTGCGACGCGATGCTGCCCTCGATCGGAAACACTTCACCCGTGCTGCGCTTCGCGTGCAGGCTCTTCGAAAACCAAGAGCTCGCAGGGGCAGCATCGGCGGAGCTGTTCTCCAGCAACGGCTTTAGATAGGCGCACAGGACGTCGCCCGCAAAGTCGTATACGGGACGTCCTACCGCCGCTTCGGCCGGACATGCGAGCATCTCGCTCGCAGCGCGATTGCAGAACAGGATCTGCCCTCCGTGTTCGACGAGCAGCACGCCATCCATCGTCGTTGCGAGTATGGTGGACAGCCGCGCCTCACTTTCTCGCAGTGACTCTTCGGCACGTAGGCGTTGCAGCTCGGCTCCGGCGCGCACACCAAACAGCTGAAACACAGTCAGATCGCGTTCGTGAGGTGGCATCGGACGGTCATCGATGACGGCTAGATGTCCAAGCACCAAGCCTTCTGCCGTCTTGAGCGGAATCGCCAGGTAACCTTCCGCCCCCATGTCCACGAGCTCCTTCTCGAGAGGAAAAAGTCGAGCCACGCCCTTGGGATAACACCGCACCTCGCCGGCCAGAACAGCCTCACACGGCGTGTGAGCCAGGTCGTACTCTACATTCTCGATGAATCGCCCTCCCGACCAGAACGCCAAGGTCCTGACACGGTTCAGTGACCGGCCGCAGAACTCCGACACGAACGCGTAGCGGACCTTGAGCACGGCAGCGACTTGACGCACCAACTCGCGAAAGAAGCTGGACCCGGTGACGGCCGCTGTCCCCACCGAGACGGCTCGCAGCAGTCCATCCGCATCTTCCCCAACCCGCGCTGACGACGAACCGGTGTTCATGGCTCAGCGCAAGATATCAACCCCCGAGTCTTTCGAAAATGGCGCCGAATGCCGAACAGCCCAATTGCCCACGGTAGCGGGCAAAACACGCGGCCCCGGCTGGCTCGTCGCCGGGGCGCGACGTCCGAACGCCGAGGCTCCGCACCACCAGCAGCCGACCCGGCACACCCGCGGGGCACCGTTGCGGTCAACGCAGCCGAGGTCCGCAACCGGTGCCGGCGACAGCATGACAACCGCCGCGAATGTGGAACGCGCCGAAAAGTGGCGGCACATCGCACGACTGTGATCCGAGGAACACACGTGCTGGTCGATCTTCTCTGGGAACGTTTCCAGCGTGCACGGATGACGAACCTCAGCCCATGAACGGGCGTGATCGACGATTCCCCGCTACGCGCCATCCCTAAACGGTTCAGGCTCTACGCGCTGTTGGGCGCCCTCGCGTCTGCCTGCGGCGACAGCTCAAACGAACCCGGCGCAGCGACCACCGCAACCGAAGCTCCCAAACCAACACCTGACGGGATCCCTGGCAACGCACGCCCCGACGCAACCCCTACGGGCGCAGCGCCTTCGAGCGGCCCACCGGGTATGAGCAGCCCCACGGCAGGGAGTGCATCAAACGGAAGCGGCGACAGCTCACCGACCTCGGGAGTCGCCACCGACTCCGGCAGCGGGGGTGCGGTGCCCAGTGGGAATCCGGCAGCATCGCCGAGTCAGATGGGGGGTAGCGGAGGAACACCCGGGTTCGACGCGGCAGGAGGCGGCACATCCGACGGCGCTGGTGGTATTCCATCCCCCACCCCGACCGAGCCCATTCCGCCCGCCACCTGTCCGTCGACGTACACCAATCCGATCATCTGGGAGGACCTACCCGATGTCGAGGTGATCCGAGTCGACGACACCTACTACTATACGGCGTCCACATTTCACCATTCACCTGGAGCCCCCGTCCTGCGCTCGTCTGATTTGGTGCACTGGCAATACATCGGGCACTCGGTACCATCGCTGGATTTCGACCCGAGTTACGACTTGAGCGGTGGTCAATCGTACCGCAACGGCATTTGGGCTTCATCGCTGCGCTATCGGGCGAGCAACGAAACGTTCTACTGGGTCGGCTGCATGCACAACGTCGGCGGCGGGTACATGTTCACTGCCAAATCGCCCGAGGGTCCTTGGACGAAACACGCCTCCCGAGGCTGCTACTACGACGTGGGCATGCTCATTGATGACGACGACACAATGTACGTCGCCTACGGCAACAATACGATCAGCGTCGCACAGCTGACCGAAGACGGTTTCGGTGAGGTCGAGTCCCGCGTCGTATTCGAGACACCGTCGAACCTCAGCGGGCCGCTCGAAGGCTCGCGTTTCTACAAGATCAACGGCGAGTACTACATCCTGGTCACTCAGTACGCCAACGGGGAATACGTGCTGCGCTCGACGGGCGGTCCCTTCGGCCCCTACGAACTGAAACCCTTTGCCGTCCAGGTGCCGTTCGCTGGAAAAGGCGCCGGCGCGAGTCCCCATCAAGGAGGGATCGTGGAAACCCAGAACGGCGACTGGTATTACATCGGCTTCAACGATTCGTACCCCGCGGGCCGTTTGCCAGTGATGGCCCCGGTGACGTGGAGCGACGGATGGCCGTCGGTGACGTTGGTGGGCAATCAGTGGGGCGCCGAATACCCCTTCCCCGACTTGCCGTGTGGAGCCGGGGCCGTGCAGCCCTACCCGCGAGTGGACACGTTCGCCAGCGCGGAGCTCGGCCACGAGTGGGAGTGGAACCACAATCCGGACGACAGCAAGTGGTCGGCTGGCGACGGCTTGGTCCTTCAAACGGCAACCGTGACCGACGACTTGTATGCCGCGCGCAACACGTTGACCCGACGCACTGTCGGCCCCGTCTCGGTCGCGACGATTCAGCTCGACACGAGCGCCATGCAAAACGGCGACGTCGCGGGACTCGCGGCCATGCGTGACTCATCGGCAACGATTGCCGTCAAGCGCTCAGGGGGTGCGAACGAGGTCGTGATGCGCAGTGGCTTGGAGATGAGCACGACCAATTGGAACACGACGAGCACGGGCACCGAAGTGGCCAGCACCGACGTCAGTGGTGACGCCATTTGGCTGAGAGTCGAGGCCAACATCCGCACCGATGCAGGCGGCGGCCAGGCGCGCTTCTTCTACAGTACCGACGGGTCCGAGTTCACCTCACTTGGCGACACCTTCAACATGAAGAAGGACTGGCAATTCTTCCTCGGCTATCGCTTCGGTATCTTCAACTACGCGACCGAGTCGCTCGGCGGCTCGGTACGTGTAGAGCGGTTCGAGATCGACGTGCCGTAACACCACGGCGGGTGGCGGCAACGCCGTACCGTCAATACACGGTCAGAATCGACTCGGCGGCGTCAGTGCAACGACATCAATGCAACGTGTGCCAGTCGCCTTCGTGCTGGACCTTGGGCACCGGCGAGTCGCGACGCGACGACGGCGTTGGATCTGACGGGCGATCGTGCATCCAAGGGGGCGGCGGCTTCGGCGCCGGGGTCTCAATCAAACGTTGAACACGCGCGGCCTCTTCGCGCGCCTCTTCCTTTGCCCAGCGAGCCAGAGTTTCGCGCTGCTTCGTCCGTTTGCGGCGCCAAGCCAACGTGACGAGTACGACCGCAGCGGTCCAAAGCACCGTTCCACTGAGCAACGCCGGCCAGAAACTGAACCGGGACTCGACATCGCGGCGCCAGTTCTGCTCGAGATTGTAGGCGTCCATGCCGTAAGCATCGTAGAGCGCGCGATCGAAGGCCTGACCGCGACGCAGTCGAGAAACCAAGAGCCGAAAGCGCTCCTGATCTTCGGTGCGCAACAGGTAACGCACGATGTCTGCCGATTGGGCATATGCCAGCGGAACACCCACCGAGTCCCTGGGGAAGTGGTTCTCGAGAGCGGAGAGTGGCAACAGATTACCGGAAACGCTCGCCGTCCACAGGGAGCGAGTCCGAGCGAAGGCGTCTTCGCGCGATAGGTGAACCGCCAAGCCTTCGTTGAACCACAAGGGGATCGGATTGCCGTCGACCGCGTCGCGCAGGGCGAGGTGAGCAAGCTCGTGACGGAATGTCGTGCGCACGTCGTGTGCTTCGCCTGGATGAACGGGCTCGTTCGTCAGCAGGATCAAGCGCAACCTCCCGTAGGCAACTCCCGCGGCGTAGCTCGGATAGGGCGCCCCCACCGGTGCGAGCTTGGTCATCGCGCCGGCGTTCTCGGCCAAGCGCACCTCGACGGGTTGCTCGAGTACCGGTATCGCCAGGCGGGCCCGAACCTCTTCCCGAAACTGTCGAGCCTCCTGAAGCAGGGGTTCGCGCCAACGCTCGAGCGACGCGGGCGTGGCGACCTTGACCCACTTTGCGTCAGCGACACCGAACCCATCCGGCAATGGTTGAAGCTCGATGGTGCGGTTCGAGGTGTCCGGCGCGTCCGCCGGCGTCAGCGCCAATGCCGCGCTACTCCAAAGAAGCAGCGACGCAGCGAACACGGCTCGCGAAAGGGCGGACCACCGACGAACGAACGTGGTGAACCACCGGCGGTAAACGACTGCGCTGAACATGGGGCTGCGGCGGGCGGAAGTTTAGGCTGAGTCTGCCCAGCGCGTCCGTCAACGGACTGCGCGAACCTTCGCCAAACAAAGCAGGACAACCGCAGAATCTGCTGCGGTTCCTCGCCGTTCCGACGCGGCGCCGAACGCTCTGGCTGGAACATCACGCGAAACAGCCGCTTCCCCCTTGCGGGCCCGCGACCAAGAATTGCGTGGAGCACTGCGCGCACCGATCGAAGCGCGGCCGAGTTGCCGTGTGAGCCGAACCGCGCTTCGGGGTGGGACTACGGTGCGGGCGGCCTGCCCACGATCTTGAGGTAGGCTCGCTTGAACAGCTCCAAGTTCTCCTCACTGTCCGGGGCCAAAGCAGCGCGAGTAGACGGGATCTTGGTTTCGACCGCCAGGAGCGTCTTGCCCTTGAGCCCTGCTGCTTCCTGCACGGATTGGTAGATCTTGACTAGTTTCTCGCCCATCCTACTTTCCTCCCAGCAACGCGCCGAAAGCCTCGATGTATGGCTTGGCCTGGTCCCCCCAGGCCTCAGGCGGCTGTATCAGCCATTCGCAGTGGTCGTCGCCCTTGCCCATGCACACAGGCTCGATGGCGATCACTGGAGAACCAAAGAAGGCCGTACACCAGCCGGATGCATAACCCATCAGGGACCAGCAGACCGGCTCATGGGTGGTGTGATTGAAGGTCAGATACTGCTCCGCCTCGTACGAATTCGTCCACACGCCGGTGAAGTAGAACTCCTTGGTGCCGCGGTCGAAGCGAATTTCCTTTGGGGTCGCTTGAACGATCCCTTCCCAGGAATGGATGACCGGACCGGACGCCAGCAGGTCCATCTCGCTATCGAACTCGTAGGCGAGCTTCATCTGCAGGAAGTCCGAATACCCGTGTTGATACCCGAAGCGCAGAAAGAGACGCCGCGCTTCCTCCATACCGAGCTTCTCCACCAGGTCCTGCCTGAGCAGTCCCAGAGCGGCTGCGTCGAGCACGACGAGGCGAGAGTCCCGGAAAGTAGCGATACCGGTGGCCGGATCCAATTTCAGGTCCTTTGACAGATCAAAGTCCGTTGCTTTCATTGCATATCTCCCTCCGTGAAGACTTCGTCGGGCAAGTGCTCGCGCCCTGGGTGGTGACGGCACGCGTGCCGTCAATGTTCCCACAACGGTCGACTCGCTCCCTCGCTTAACGCCGAGTTCTCCCGACAATGATGATTCCCCGAAGTCTCCGCGATGCTCTCGAAGAAGAGCCGCGCAGACTCCTCGCGACGCGGCCCGTCGCTCGTTCCGGGGACTCCTTCAGAACCTCAGGAGACCACGCCGGGCCCCGCGGGATCGGCCTGGGTCGTTCAGTTGGTCTGTTCTTGAACGTTCGTTTCCTCCAACCAAACCGCAACCAGAAGTGGCCCCAGTGGGCTTTCGAAGCGTCGGCTCACAGCCCGGGTACCGCCCGTCGAGCCGGGCATCAGACTCTCTCCCTGAGTAACTCGTGGCAGTGAAATCTGGAAGGCGTAGGGCGTGTCCACGAGCAAGGCCTTGGCATTTCCGGCGACGATGTTGGTCATCTCGGCAACCCCATCCCTGAGCAACGCATCCGTCAGCTCCTCGCGGTCGATACCGAGCATGCCCGCGACGACCCGCTGCGCCGTGGCGTGTGGAAAGGTCAGTGCGACTCGCCCCGTGGCACGCCCCGAAAGGTAAACGATGCCCGAAAGGTATCTGCCGGAGTCCACCGTGCTCGAATTGGACATGCGGCAGGTGGTCCCCAGCATCGAGGCCATGGCTTTCTCGACGCTGTACGCAAATGCAGAGAAGAAGGCGGGATCGCTCATGAGTTGGTCTGCGGTTCGTAGGTCGCTGGTTGTAGTCCGAGTCCCAAACACTCGGCGATCCGCACCGCCAAGTCCTGAGCGGAGAACGGCTTCGTGAGGTAGTGTTTGGCTCCAGCCTTGATCGCGTCGACGACGCGCTGCTTTTCGCACTCGGTCGTCACCATCATCACCGACACTCCGGCAAACTTCTCGTTCTGTCTGATCGCCCTGAGCGTGGTCAGCCCATCCATGACCGGCATGTTCCAATCGAGCAAGACCAGAACGACATCATCGACATGTTCTTCCAAGACGGCGAGTGCTTCCTGACCGTTGGAGGCGCCAAGTGGCTGATATCCCAACGACTCGATGGCGTCGGAAAGAATGCGCCGCATCACTAGTGAGTCGTCGACTGCCAGAATCTTCGGTGTTGTCATGGTTTCAATTCGTGCTTGTCCAAGCGATTGAAGTACGAGCGCCCTACACGTTCTGCGTGGAACGGGCCGCTGTCTTCCCCCAGAGTTTCCGCCGCCCCCAACACCAACAACCCGCCGTGCTCTAGACTACGAGCAACGCGGTTCGTCAACGCGCGTTTGAAACCACTGGAAAAGTAGATGAGAACGTATCGCAGCAAGGTAAGATGGAAGCGCCCAAGGTGAACGAAGTCATCCTGCAGGTTCAATCG
>QJWJ01000216.1 GCA_003235365.1 Deltaproteobacteria bacterium | reverse complement strand
ATCATGTTGATTGCCGCGACAAATCAACAACCTAGAGCACCGAGCTGCGAGCAAGAGTGCCCGAACGTGGCCCCGAAAAACGCCCTCACCCCCGTTGGGGCGATTCTTGGAGGTATTTCCGTGCACAGGCAAGCTGATCGGTGCTCTGGCTGAGGCCGGTGACGCCGAAATGCTCGCAATTTCCTACTCCAGGCGAATATCGACGCACCTCACGGCCATTTGACGGCCAGGTCACCGGCTCCCATAAGACGTCTTCGGCCTGGAATTGCACCTGGATCCACCGTCTCTTCAATCCGTTGCAGTAAGCAGCCAGCGGCGAAGGTAGGCGGCCTGAGGCGCGAGCTCACGGATACGGGGCGGTGGCTCGCGAGCGTTCATCTCATGAATCTACTTTCTCGTATGGATTTTACATGCGATCGGGCACACTCAGCCCGAGTTCCGCCTGCTGTCTTCGTTTTGTTTCGCAACAGATGAACTTGACGGCCCCGGGGGGCGACCCGAGCTGGTGCGGACGGTGCGGGGCATCGTCATTCCTGGGTCATCCGTTTTGACTACTTGTGATGGAGGAGAACTGACGCCATGCTAGGGAGCTGGGGAGAATCTCCAACCGCTCCTGTGCCGGAGGAAAGAGGAACGGGTCGCCTCGATGATCGCTCCAAAAATCTTAGTGGTCGATGACGAGCCTCAGGTGCTGGTCGCCTTGGGAGATGTCTTGTCTGACTCGTACCAGGTGCTCTCGGCTTCGTCCGGTACCGACGCGTTACGGGTGATGGAGGAGCAGGATGACATCGCGGTGCTGCTGACTGACCAGCGGATGCCCGGAATGACGGGGTGCGAAATGATGATGCAGCTCCCGCCCACTTGTCGCACCCAGCGTATCTTGATCACGGGTTTTGCCGATGTGGGCGCAGTCGTCCGGGCCATCAACGAGGGCAAGGTGTTCGCTTACGTCACCAAGCCCTGGGATTCGGACGATCTGCGGGCAAAGGTCGCGACCGCCGCGGACCACTACACTCTGACGAAGCGGCTGCAACACGAGCAACAGCTACTTCATGACCTGATGAACAACACGCCCGATGGAGTTGCGTTTCGGGACGCCCAGCACCGTTTCCAGCGGGTGAATCGGGCGTTTGCCAGACTGCTCGGTGAGTCGGACCCCCAGTTGCTCGTGGGCAAGGTACTCGCAGACTTCGTGGATCGACATTCCGAAGTGACACGATGGATGACCGAGGACCAAGCCGTCCTGGATGCGGGGGAGCCACTTGTCGACGTGATCCGTGACTATGGTGATCCGAATTCGCCGCTTTGGGTTTCGGAGACAGTCGCCCCCATTCGTGGGGATGGAGGGCGACCTGTCGGATTGGTGAACATCGCGCGCGACGTGTCTCCGCGTCTGAGGATGGAGCGCGAGTTGCGCGAGAATGAGAAGCGGCTGGTTGAAAAGACCCGACTGCTCGATTCCGTGTTCCGAAGCATGGATGATGGTGTTGTCGTTGCCGACGCGAAGGGTCAGCTCGTGTTCTTCAACCGCCGAGCGGAGATCCTCCTCGGAAGCGGGCCAGATGGACACAGTGTCGACGACTGGGCGCAGGCGTTTGGAGTTTCGGCTGTGGGGGCCGAAGAGCTGCCGCCCGACCGGGATCCGATCCGACACGCGCTCGACGGTAGAAGGAGCCCGACGACAGAGCTGGTCATGAGGCGGCCTGAGCAGCCGGATATCGTCCTCTCCGTTCGTGCGACACCACTCGTCGGCGAAGGTGGACGCCCGGACGGTGCTGTTGCGCTGCTTCGGGACGTGACGCTCCGACGTCAGCTGGAGCAACAGCTGCTGCAATCGCAGAAGCTCGAGGCTCTTGGCCAGCTCGCTGGCGGCATTGCGCACGATTTTGGAAACCTGCTGGCCGTGGTGCAAAACTACGCGCAACTCATTCGCAAAGGTCTCCAAGCGGATCATCCGGTTCAGCCGGACATCTCGGAGATCGTCGAGGCTACTCAGCGTGCCGCTCGGTTGACGCGCCAGCTCCTCGTTTTTGGTCGGCGCCGTCTCATCGAGCCCGGAGCAACGACAGTCAACCCCGTGATTGTGCGTCTCGAGAAGATGCTCAGTGGCGTGATCGGCCGCCACATCCAGCTCACCACCGAGCTCGATCCGGCGGTTCTCCCTGTTCACATCGACGAAGGGCAGCTCGAACAGCTGGTCATGAATCTCGTACTCAACGCTCGGGATGCGATGCCAAAGGGCGGGCGACTCACGATCACCACTCGTCAGGAATCTCGGGACGGCCGCCGGGGAGCGAGTGGCTACGCGGTGCTGATCATCGAAGATACCGGTGCCGGCATGTCTCCGGAAACCAAGGCGCGCATCTTCGAGCCGTTCTTCACGACCAAGGGGCCTGAGAAAGGAACGGGGCTGGGCCTGGCAACCGTCTACGGGATCGTAAGGCAAGCGGGCGGTAGCATCCTGGTTGATAGCACTCCAGGCGACGGAACCAAGTTTACGATTTCACTGCCCTCGCTAGCGGCGGTAGAGACAGCCGCTCGACCCGCTACCCGCCAAGCGCCACTGGCGCGAGGCACGATTCTGCTCGTCGAGGACGACGTGGCGCTGCGAGCGTTGACGGCTCGTGCCCTCGAGGCGCAAGGCTTCAACGTACTGATCGCGAACGATCAAGAGCATGCGCGTGAGCTCTGCAAGCGAGCCATGCCACGCGTTGACGTCGTGTTGACTGATGTGGTCCTGGCGGATGGTAACGGACCGTCGTTAACCAGGCAGCTCAAGCAGATTGATGCGCATCTTCGAGTCGTGTTCATGTCAGGTGACACGGCGCTGTCGGCGCTGGACCTCGACGCCGCAGGTGGGACGGGGATCTTGCGCAAGCCTTTCACTCCTGAACAGCTGGCCCAGCGCATCCGAGGGGCGCTCAACATGGGTGGCCGTTGAACTCGTTCAGGGTTGTCGTGGGCGGGCTTCTGTCGTCGGGGCCGGAGCATCGTGTCTGTTCAGTGGGCCCGGTGCGAAACGGGGCACCGTGGCTGTATTGCGGTTTCCGCTCCCCACGTGATGGACGGTGGCGCGGGTTCGACGCGCGTCGCGCAGAACATGGAGGATTCGTCTGTTTCGGCGTGGTTGCTCACCCGACAGCGCACCCAGGTTTGGAGGACGTCAGTGCCAGGGCTGACGAGCGTTCGGGCGTGGCCACTTGCCCGACGGGGAGAGTGGGACCTAAGTTAGTCAGTGTTGAGGAGAAGGGGTGGTTGAGGTGACTGGGGCAACGCGGGCGATGACCCCAAAGCCGGAGGCGCTGCCGTGCTGAGTATCCGGCCCAAGAGGGACGTGGTTTTGGTGGTCGACGACGAGCCGCAGGTTCTGGTCGCACTGGAGGACATCCTGTCAGAAGACTACACCGTCCGAACGGCGGAGTCGGCTCAGCAGGCGCTCGATGTCGTCGAGAATGAACCTGGCTTGGCCGTCGTAGTGACAGATCAGCGTATGCCTCGCATGTCCGGGGACGAGTTCATCTCGAGGTTGCCCGACCGCTGCTCGGCGTCTCGCATCATGGTTACCGGGTATGCAGACCTGACGGCTGTCATCCGCGCGGTCAACGAAGGTCGCCTGTTCGCGTACGTTTCCAAGCCGTGGGAACCGGAAGATCTGCGACTCAAGGTTGCGCGAGCAGCGGAGCATCACCGATTGTTGCAGGAACTCGAAGAGGAGCGCCAGCTCCTGCGAGACCTGATGGACAACATCCCTGACGGCATCTACTTCAAGGACCGCAACTTGCGCTTTCAGCGCGCGAATGCAGCGTTCTGTGGACTGTATGCCGCTGATCCACAGAAGGTTCTGAACAAGACTCTGGGAGAGTTTCTCGATCGCAAGCCTGAGGCTGAAGGCATCGAAGACGACGAACGTGGCTTGCTAGCAGGCGGGCCAGCAATCACGGACGCGGTGCGCGCCGTGCACGCCCGTGGGGCCGAGCGTTGGATCTCCGAGAGCAAGGCGACGGTGCGTACGCCCAGTGGCGAAGTGATCGGCTTGGTTGGAGTTGTGCGCGACGTCACGGAGCGTCGGGCGGAGCAAGAGCGTGCGGCGACGATGGGGCGCCTCCGATCCGTCAGCAGCGCAGTCAACGCAGTGATCCAGCGTCTGCGGGAACCGGAAGCATTGCTGGACGAGGTGTGTCGGTTGCTCGTGACCCTTGGTCAGCTCTTCTCGGGCTGCGTTCTCGAAGTGGAGGGCCGTGACAGCAAGGCCCACCCGATTTGCTATGCACCACATCACATTGAGCCGGTTCGTCGACTCGTCGACAGTCTGCGTGCCTGGAAATCTCTGCAGTGGGCTGAGTCAGCGATGTCCCCATCGGGTCACCCCGTGGTCATCGACGATCTGCAAACGACCGCGAGTTTGGAGATCTTCGACCAGCTGCAGGATCAGGGAGTCCGCTCCGTGGGCGCGTTTGGGTTGCGTTCGCACGGTGTGGTCTGGCTGGTGGTGTTGTGCGCTTCCCAGCCCGGGTTCTTCGCGAACGAACGCGTGGAGCTCTTGCTCGAACTGCTTGGCAGCGTGGCGCTTGCACTCGACCACATTGGCCAGCGTCAGCAGGTCGAGTTTCTATCCCACCACGATCCCTTGACGGGCCTGCCCAACCGACGGCTGCTCGAGGCTCGCATTGACCAACAACTCTCGCTTCATGACAAGAGCAGGTTGCGGCTCGCGCTGCTCCTCATCGATCTGGGGCGTTTTCGGCAAATCAACGACGCGCTGGGGCGTGCCGGAGGCGATCAGATCTTGGTCGAGGCGTCGAATCGCTTGCAGTCAGTCGATGCGGCGTGCACCGTGGCTCGCTTCGACGGCAACGTGTTTGCACTGCTCGTCTCTGCGGTAGAGGACGATGCATCGGTCACCTCGCTCGTTCAAGACAAGCTCTCACAGGTGTTTGGTGAGCCGTTTGAGGTGGATGGTACAGAAGTGCGAGTCTCTGTCACGACGGGGATCGCCATCTACCCTCCTGACGGTGCTCGGACCGACGCGTTGATCAGCAAAGCCGAGGTCGCACTGAAGAAGGCGAAGGCAAGTCTGCAACCGTTTCTGTTCTACGTTCCATCCATGGACGCACGCGTTGCCGAGCAGATCACGCTCGAGACGAAGCTGAGGCGTGCAGTCGGTGCAGACGAATTCGTGCTGTACTACCAGCCCAAGGTAGAACTTCGCTCCGGTGAGGTCGTCGGAATGGAAGCGTTGATCCGCTGGAACGATCCGGGATCGGGGTTGGTGCCCCCGGGACAGTTCATCCCCGTGCTCGAGGAGACAGGGCTCATTCGCGACGTGGGAGTCTGGGTGCTCGAGCGCGCAGCGCGGCAGTACCGGGACTGGTGCCAGAGAGGTATCAGCTGCCCACGCATCGCGGTCAATGTCTCGGCACTGCAACTCGCCGCAGCTGACTTCGTGCCCCGGCTTGAACGCGTTCTGGCGGAATACCCCGAGGACGGCGCGGGCATCGACCTAGAAATCACCGAGAGCGTGTTTGTCGAGGATCTTGCGGGCAGCATGGCCAAGCTCGACGTCGCCCGCCAAAACGGCATGTCGGTCGTGATCGACGACTTTGGGACGGGTTACTCGTCGCTCTCCTACCTATCGCGTCTGCCAATCGATGGCCTCAAGATCGATCGGAGTTTCGTCGCGAGAATGGTGGAAGATCCGCAGAGCACCGCGATCGTCACGACGATCATCTCCCTAGCGCACGCACTCGAGCTGAAAGTCGTTGCCGAAGGCGTGGAAACGGCTCAGCAAGCGCAGTTCTTGAGGTTATTGCGCTGCGATCAGATTCAGGGCTACCTGGTGGCAAGGCCATTGCCAGAAGGCGAGCTCCCTGAGCTCCTCACCAAGCGTTTCACGCCGAGCAAGCTGCCGCCGAACTAGACGGCAATCATGTTGATTGCCGCGACAAATCAACAACCTGGAGCACCGAGCTGCGAGCAAGAGTGCCCGAGCGTGGCCCCGAAAAACGCCCTCACCCCCGCTGGGGCGATTTTTCGGGGCATTTCCGTGCACAGGCAAGCTGATCGGTGCTCTAGAAGCGGGCGAGCACGATTTGTCGGGCGTTTCTTCGAATCCCGTTGCGTGAGGGTCCGAAAATGCGCCTCCGTTGCGTTCGTTTCTCGACTCCATTCTCTGTTACATCTGATGAGAGTTCGCGAATCGCGAACCCTCATCAGCGCTTTCGCCCGCGAGGCGGTGAACCAATGAGGCGCGGTCGGGGCGAGGCAGGCACGGCCGCCACGACTTCGTCGATCCGTCGCTTGAGTGGGGAGGGCGTCTGCAAGAAGCCGTGCCTGAGCCGCGGGGTTAGCGTCGCCGGTTGCGGCGCACACGCTGACCTGCCTGATAGCAAGCCGCAGCCAACCGCTGTGCGTACTCGAAAAGCGCGTCTTCGAGTTCGAGCCACTTCGCCCGCTGCTCCTTCGAGAGGCCTGCTTCGAAATCTTTGCTGAGCGCCAAGAGCCGGGAAACGAGAGCACGGTGGCTCGCAGTGCGTTCTATCCTCGCGATGACGACGGTGGGCACGTCTGTCGACTGGCGTGCGCGGCTTGCTCCGCTTCCGGTCATTGGACTGTTCCCCGGATCGCGGATCATCAGTCTGCGTTCCGGTGGAACGAGATACGGTGAGTGACGCCGCACGCTTCTGGCAGGTCCGAAGCAGCAACCGGAAAGAGACGCTCCGGTCGTTGGTGGAACGGTCGGCGACTGATCGGTTGCGAGCGTTGCTGAATTGCTTGGTCGTGAGCACTTGGTGAGCTGCCGATCCTGCGTTGTGGGGTCCATCGAGACATGATACTGATCACCTGCACAGTATTCAAGCCACCTCGCCCAGCCGCGCCCGAGCAATGATGCCTATCTCCGTTGCGTCGAGGGGTTTCGAAACCAGCACGTGCGCCGGAATCGTCGCGATGAATCGCCGAATCGGCTTGAGGCCCGAGACCAAGACGCGCGCCGCGTGGGGTTGAAACTGGTCGAGCTCCCTGAGCAGGGCAAACCCGCAGCCGTCCACCAACTCAAACTCCACGAACGCAAGATGCAGAGTTCGCGGACACCGAATCAACGGAACCGCTTCATAGATCGATGCTGCTGATTCCACTCGGTAGGCGCCCAGCAGACGAGCGATGTCCCACCGCGCTTGGGGATCGCTGTCGACGACCAGCGCACTGGCAGGCCATGCCGCGGGCAGTTTGTTCAAGTCAATCATTCCCCCCTCGAGCTGCTCCACCTGCTTCACCTGCTCTACCTTGCTCGGCCTTGAACCACGTCGCGTGGTCCTGACACACCCGGGCATGGTACTCACTCGCAGGACCTACGTCAAACATGACGTATTCAAACGTGAGTTAGGCTGCGCTACTTCTCTGTCAATGGACAGCCTGGAGAAGCGCTTCGGCGATCGTTGTCGGCGTCTACGCCATCGAGCCGGCCTTTCTCAGCTGGACATGGTGCGCGATCACGGCTTCACGCTTTCGCACTATCAAAAGATCGAGCGTGGTACGCTCGATCCGCGTTTGAGTACCTTGGTAAGGATTGCCAAGGCGTTCGACGTCACAGTTTCGAAACTCCTCGAGCGGCTGTAGTACTCTGAGCGCCCTCGACGTGAGTGCGATGTCCAGCCGGAATGGCGACGGCTGAGGGTTCGTCCAATGCGGGGGTAAACCGCAGCGGGCGGCGTGCCGTAGCTGGCCACACATGGGGCGTAGTGCGCTTTGCTCGGGCGGGGCGGTTCGGACCCTGCAGGGACGGCTTCGCAAGACTTTGCGCGGTGCGGCATCGCTGGACCAGTCCGCGCACCGCTTTGCGACCCCCTGCATTCGGAGTACGCGACGTCCCGAGTGCTCGTGCGCGTCTATGCGACGATTCCGTTCCGTCTACTCCCGGAGCAATACAAAGCGTTCACTATGCAAAGATGGACTGCAATTCCTCAGTGATTTGTCACCCGACACGCAGGGTAAGCTCGCCCCGAGAGCTGCCGTTGGATGAACGCTTGGCGCAGGTGTCCGCTTCGCACGGTGTGCGGCCGTTCGCCGTCGAGTCCCCCCACACCGAGTCGCTGACGACGGCCGCGGGAAACCGCAGCGTCCAGCACGTCCCGTGACCAGCGCGCGAGCTCACGTCGATGTGCCCTCCCAGTCGAGCCACGGCGGCGCGCACCGCGGCCATTCCCACGCCCCTGCCGGATACCAGGCCAGCCTGATCACGCGTTGACAAGCCCTGTTGGTACACCAATTCGATTGCGTCTTGGTCGGTTGCGACACGCTGCCCTAGTCGCGCCCCTCGTTCGCGAAGGGCTGGGATGTCCAGCCCGCGGCCGTCATCAGACAGCTCCAACAGTAACTGGCCGCGTTGAATCTCGGCGCGCAAGGTGAGCGCGCCGTGGTTGGGTTTGCCAATTTCGGCGCGCTCTGCGGCGGATTCTATTCCATGGTCGATGGCGTTGCGGACCACGTGCCCCAGCTCGCCCATGAGGTGGTTCCAACGCTGAGGATCCAAACGCAGGCCAGGCTCCTCGACGTGGACGGTGATCGACTCCTTGCCCAGCCGACGCGCGAGGGCTCGAGCTTGCTCTGCCAGACCTTTGAAGTAGGCAGTCACGGGTCGCCACTGCCAGGCTTGGACCCGCGACGTGACTTGTGGCGCGACCTCGGCGCGCTGCAATTGATCGAGTACGCTGTCGTAGTCCGCGCGGGGCACCTCGACGACGTCGTCACTGGACGACGAGTAGCTGGCAAGTTGCGCGTTCAACGCGGCCCACCGTCGCTGCAGGCGGGCGACGCTGGGTGCCGACGGCTGTCCGAACTGCAATTGCTCGTCTTCCAACGCGTGGCAACATTCAGCAATGACTTCCAAACCGAGCACGCCGGCCGTGCCCTTGAGCGTGTGCAACTGGCGAGCCTGCTCCGCCTGGCCCGGTTCGCTCCGCACGCCCCCGAGTGATTGAACGATCGGTGATGCCCACTGCACGAAGTCTGAGAATCCCGTGCGGTCGGCCATGACCTGCCTGAAAGCAATGATCGTTTCCCGGGTCTCCTTCTCCTCCGCCTGCTTTGCGAGTGCGTCGGTGACTTCGACGACCACCACCAACACTCCTTCGAGTGACTCCTCGTGGCCGAGCGGCAAGTAGCGGAAACTCCAAACGCGTTCTCCAGCTGACAGTGTCGCAGGGAGCTGGCCCAAGCACAGTTCTACGGGCAGCAAGCCGTCCGCCAACTGTTCCCAGCCGAGCTCGAACTCGACGGAGAACTCCCTCGACAACGCCTCGAGTGACCTGGCGAACGAGTCCCCCTGCTTCATCGGGCCAAACCAGGATTCGAGAGCCTTGGAGCAGGTCCCCACGATTTGACCGCAGTTCGACAGCTTCAGAAGGCCTTGGTCGACGTTGTCGAGGACCGCACGCATGTCGCGGTTCTTTCGCGAGAGCTCTTTCGTGCGGTCCGCCACTCGCTGTTCCAAACTGCGATTGACGGCTTCGAGCTCACGGTATGATGCATCGAGCTTGTCGACCATCGTGTTGAACGCGCCCCCCAGCTGTTGCAGCTCGTCGCCTGAGTCGATCACGACTCGTACGTGACGCTCACCGGCTGCCAGTGCATTGGCCGCCCGCGTCAGGTCGGTGATGGGGTCCGTGATTCGCAACGCCTGGCGCCTGCTCAGGCCCAACCCCAGCAAAGCCGCCAAGCCAATGCACGACAACAGCACGGTCAGTGTGCCGCGCAAGGCCTGTCGAGATTGCTGTTCGGCGCCCAGCAATGCTTGGTGCATTGGGCCTAGCGAGAAGCCGTAGCGGATCGTACCCAGCGGCGGATCGGTACGTGCCTCTCCTTGAACCGGAGCCGCGACTTCCAACACACGCTCACCAAATACCTGAGCGTCTCGTTGCTGAAGTTCAGTCACGAAAAACTCGCCCCGAGTCAGGCCGATGTCATTCCAAGCTTCGCGAACCGGAGACGATGGCTTGTCGATCTGGCGGCGGTCGACGTAGGCGAGAGTCACACCGTCGGTGGCGACGTAGACAGCGTAGATCAGGTCCGGATCCGAACGGACTGCCCGGCTCGCGAGTTCTTGGATGTCGGTGAACGCGTTGTCCAAGGTCATGCCCCGCAAGGCCAGAGCATGGTTCTCACTCAAGACGCGACCTTTGCTGGCGATCCCGTCGCGGATCCGTGCGTTGATCTCCGCTAGGTGGTGTTCGTATGTTTGCACACTGGAGTACACGACGATCCCCACTGTCGGTGCGGCCATCAGTGCGCAGACCATGAGCAGTGTCCTCACGAATTTCGTGCGTAGTCTCGTCATTGGCGCTTGTGCGTTACCCCTCGCTAGTCACCTGGAACGGTGATTTCTGGCGAAATTCGCGCGGCCCCATTTGGGTGAGGTCCGCGCAAATTTCGCGGAAAACGCCTTCGTTTGTTCCAGGGACTTCTTCTACATTGGTCACCAGGAACTTCCGTTCCAGGTGACTAGGAGAACGGCTCCATTTCGTCATCCTGAAGCCAAATCACGCCGGGTGAGAGAACGCCGCACCGCGCGATGCGAGAGGCGCTTGCTACTCCGGCAAGCCACCAAGAACGGCTCCTGGACGCCGATGCGCTCGGCGAAGTTCTGCAGACGTCGGATGAGCACCTCGTCCACTTGCCGTCCCTTTGCAATCAAGACCGTGTCGTTCTTTGCGATCGCATCGTGTACGACGACCGTCCCCGGCCGCAGCCCGGCCACGGTCATCCGCCGTTCGGAACCCGGTTCCTCAGCGCGAAAGCTCGACAGTGCATCGATCAGGCGTTTGGGTGGATGCGTTTGTTCGACGCCGCCACCAACATCTCCCCAAGCGGGTGATGTCTCGGTTCAAGTCTTCGATGGCGCGACCGTTCAGGTTGGCGGGGACGCTGTGACGCTCCCGGAAGAGAGACGGTTTTGGGGGTGAGCGTGATACCGGTTGCACGATACAAATACGATGGTGACGGCGGTGCTGCGCCGCAGCCGACCAGCGCCAGCGTGCTGCTTCAGTTGGCGCTGTCCGCGACGATGCAGGGTATCGTCGAGCATGATCTGGTGCGTGGCACGTCGACGTATAGTGAGCGTTGGCAGGCCATGCTCGGGTTTCAAGGTGAATTCCGGCTGCCCCCCAACCCCGAGCTGTGGCAAACGCTAACCCATCCCGAGGACCTTCCCGACGTGCTCGACGATTGGCAGGCCCATCTCGAGTTTTCTTGGCCCTTTCAACGCACGTGGCGCATGCAGCATCGTGAAGGGGGCTATCGATGGATTGAATGTCACAGTGTCGTGCACACCGATGAGCGCGGCGAACCGGTCAAGGCGCTCAGCCTGTTCGCAGACGTCACCGAACGCGTCGAGGCTGCGGCCAGGCATGTGGCGCTACTCGACGCCATTCCCGACACGATCGTGCGCGTGGACCAAGCCGGCGTCGTGCTGGACCTCCGAATCCCCGCCGGCACCGGTACGAGCGAGCTGTTCCGCTCTGCAGATGGCGACAACGCGGTCCCCCAATGTGCCGGCGACTTCGGCGAGCGACTCGCCGATTGCGCGAGGCGGGCGGTCGCTTCCAACACCCTGCAGACGTTCGAGTACCCGCTCCGCCGTGAGCAGTCCATCAAACACTTCGAGGTTCGCTGCGCTCCGAGCGGTGAGGGTCAAGTCGTTTGCTTGATTCGAGACGTCACCGAGAAGAAGCAGCTCGAATCTCAGTTGCTACAGGCGCAGAAGCTCGAATCCATCGGGCAACTCGCTGCGGGTATCGCGCACGAAATCAACACGCCACTACAATTCATCGGGGACAACGTCCGCTTTGCCCAAACGGCGAGCGAACGAATTCTGTCCCTGGTCGAGGCCTATCGGCAAGTCGTCCAAGATTCAGCGAACGAAGAGCGACGCAAAGAGCTTGCGAAGCTCGAACGTCGACTCAAATTCACCTTCCTGAGTGAGCAATCTCCCAGCGCGTTGAAGGCCTGCGTAGAAGGGGTGGAGCGCGTGGCAGAAATCGTCATGGCGATGAAGGAGTTCTCCCACCCGGGAACGAAGAAGCCGGCTCCCTCCGATCTCAATCGTGCGATCCAGAGCACGGTCACCGTCTCGAGAAACGAGTGGAAGGACATCGCCGAGGTGACGCTGGACTTGCAGGCCGACATGCCTCCGGTGCGATGTGTCGTGGGCGAGATCAATCAATGCGTGTTGAACATCATCGTCAATGCTTGCCACGCCATTGCGGATAAGTATGGTGCCGACAAACAAGGGCGCATCGAGCTTGCGACGAGCCGCACGGAGGAGGAGGCGATTCTGCGAATCACCGACAACGGTCCCGGCATTCCCGAGGCCGTCAAGGAGCGGATCTTCGACCCCTTCTTCACCACGAAAGAAGTCGGCAAAGGTACTGGTCAGGGGCTTGCGATGGCCAGATCGCTGATCGTCGATCGACATGGCGGTCAACTACGTTGTGAGACGCGTGTGGGAGAGGGCACGACCTTCGAGATTCGCCTGCCTCTGCACGTGCCCGAATTGAGTGAGGAAGGTGAAGACCCTGCGTCTGCACGTGCCGGAATTGAGTGAGGAAGGTGAAGACTCTGCAGCCGGGACTGGTTGAAGTTGGAGGTGTCCGCTCGGCGACACCAATTCGCCGGTGCCTACGGCGCAGGATTGAGGCTCAACCCTGGACGGGAGCGATCGTTCTCGCCGATCGTGGCCGTTTTCGGCGTAGGGGGATTCATGATTAGCAACAGCAGTTCACGTGTGCTCGATGACATCGTCGTCATGGCGACTACCAAACTGTTCGACTCGCTGGGCTGCGACGTGCGGTACGCCGGGCAGCAGGTGCCGGATGCGGTCCCACCCATTGATGATGCCGTCGTGTCCATCTTGGGGTTCGCCGGCGAGTGTATGCGGGGGGCGCTGACGCTCGTCTGTCATCCCCGTCTGGTTGGGCGGAGCCTTCCGGGGATCCAGAACACCTCGTCGCGGCCCGAGGCAATGATTCGCGATTGGTCCGGGGAACTCGTCAATCAATTGCTCGGGCGCATCAAGAATCAAGTTCTTCGCCACGGCTTGGATTTCCGCGTGGCTATCCCGATCACGGTGCACGCTGAAGCGCTGCGCGTGCCGCCGTTGGACACCGGGAGCGGCCCTTGGCACCAGTTTGAGAGCGAAGCGGGAGCGGTCTGGGTCCGGTGGGACCTGCGATCCGAACAAGCGTTCCTTCTTCCCAGCCTGGTGCCGTGGGAAGACGAGCAACTCGAGGAAGGCGAGCTTCTGCTCTTTTGAGAGGATCAAGGACATGGCAGATCGAAGAAGGGTATTGGTTGTGGATGACTCAGCGGCGGTTCGTCGCGAGGTCGTTCGCGCTCTGGAGGAGTTCGAGGTCTTCGAGGCCATCGACGGGGTCGAAGGCGTTGAGCTGGTGCGCGCGCACGAAGACTTGGCGTTGGTAATTTGTGACGTCAACATGCCGCGCATGGGAGGGATCGACGTGCTGATCCACATCCAAAGCCGGACGCGCGCCGGACTGAGCGTCGTCATGCTCACCACCGAGGGGCAACCCGCGTTGATCCGTCGGGCGCGGGAGCTGGGGGCCAAAGGGTGGATCGTCAAGCCGTTCAAGCCCGCTCAGTTACTCGCGGCCGCCCGCAAGCTCACGGGTTGCGAGGTGCCGTCCACTTCTGCGGCGTAGTTACCCCAGGGAGGCATAGCCAGGGGCCGTCGGCGTAGGTTGTTGAAGTCGTGGGCGATTCCGGTGGCCATCCGACCCAGCGCTTCAGTCTTCTGGGTCTGGTGCACTCGAATTTCCAGGGCGTGTTGCCTCCGTTCCGCCGCCAACCGGGCCTCGACCACGCTCACCACCCTATGCCTCGCGATCGCCCACAGTGCTACCGAGTTCAGATGAAGACTCCACTCGGAGTAGGTGAAACTCATACATGAACGCGCGCTTTTTTTGCCTCAGGTGATCATCAGCTTGACCGTTTGAGAGTTGAAAGGTGCGGAGCCCCGACGCGGTGCGTGCGGTGTGCCCTGGCAGGAGTGGGAGTATTGGGGAGGAGTTTGCGATGGCTGGCGCGGCCGTCCGCGCAGCGCGGCCCGATTGGTTGGAGAATGGTCGCTGCTCTCGGGGCATCGACGGCCGCGTCTCGCGCGCGGTGGGCGGCGACCGGTGCCGCATTCGGCGTTTGCTTTCCCGTGCTGGCCTTTGGTGTGCGAGCGACCCAGGTTGGCTTCGAGCCGGCTCGAGCCATGTTCATGACCGACCCGCTGTTGTGGATCATCGCGACGGCCCCACTCTTCTTGGGAGTGTTTGCGTTCCTCGGGGGGGTTCAGCACGACCGCGTCCGGGCGATGACCCAGGGGCTCGAGGTTCGAGTCGAGGAGCGGACGCGGCAGCTGGATGACGCGTTGTACCGCACCCGGCTGATCTTGAACGCCGCTGGCGATGGCTTTGCTCTGATCGACTACCACGGGCGCCGACGGGGAGAGGTTTCGGAGGCGGCGCGAATCTGGTTTGGGGATCCTGAGTCACTGCCTTTCGGCCGTTGGTTGTTCGGCGATGAGTCCGGCGAACGCGAGCTCTTCGAAGACGGCTTGGTTCAGCTCGTTGACGGCCATTTGCCGTTCGATTTGATCGTCGGACAGATGCCCTCACGCATCGTTCGTCGCGACAAGGTATTTGTCGTGGAATACCGCGCCGCGTCCGACGACGGTCGACCGGTGTTGATGGTCGTCGTGCGGGACATCACGGCGGAGGAGCACGCGACAACGCAACGCCGCCGCCAGTCAGAGCTACAGGCCGTCGTCGCGGCGCTGTTGCGCGATCCGAACGGCTTTCGCCGATTCTGCGCAGAGACGGAGCGGCTGATCGAGTCGGTGTGCGACCCGGAGAGCCCCGCCGAACGACTTCGCGGGCTGCACACTCTCAAGGGTAGTGCCGCGGTCGTTGGCTTCGAGGGGTTGTCTCGGGTCGTTCACGACCTTGAGTCGACGGCCACCGACGAGGGTTGGAGCGAGCGCGAGTCGCGTCTACTCCGCCACGCTTGGAAGGTCGCGTGTGAAAGCGTCGAAGGCTACAGTTCTCTGTTCGATGGGCGAACCGTTGCAGTTGATAGACGTGAGCTGTTCGCGTTGTGTGAGCGGATCGATCGGGGGACGGATCCGTTGGAGCTACGTTGCCAGCTCGAGCAATGGACGTTGACGCCCGTTCGTCAGCTGTTGTCCGCACTGGCCGAGCACACGCAGCGGGTCGGTAGCCGGCTCGGTCGCAAGCCTCGTGTCGAGCAGGTGGTGGGCGACGTGCGGCTCGACGCAGATACCACGGCCCCGTTCTGGCAGTCCCTCGTTCACGTGGTTCGCAACGCGGTCGACCATGGAATCGAACCGCCCGAGGCGCGCCGTGCGGTGGGAAAGGACCCTCGGGGTACGATTGCTTTGCGCAGTTGGATGGAAGGGGAGGCCGTGTTGGTATCCATCGCCGACGATGGTCGCGGCATCGACTGGCAGTGCGTGAGCGCGAAGGCGCGGTCGCTCGGTTGGATCGTGAGATCTGAGGAAGCGCTGGTCGAAGCCCTGTTCCACGACGGCTTCACGACGCGTTCGGACGCGACGGAGCTCTCCGGGCGAGGCATCGGACTCAGCGCGGTGAGGCGAGCTTGCGAACAGTTTGGCGTCGAGTATTCGGTACGGTCGCAGCTCGGGCGCGGAACGGAATGGACCTTCCGTCTGCGGCCGCAGGCGACGGTGTGCGGCTGCTGCCCGCCAAGCGCGGGGCAACGACCTTCGGGAGCTCGGGTGTGAGGTGCGCGACACACGAAGAAGATCGACGTGCTTGGGGGCGACCAGGATCAAGATTGACCGCACGCAGTGCGGGTGCTGGTCCGCCGTCACTCGCTCGATGAATCCGAGGTCAAGCAATGGGGTAAGGCCCTGCGCGACTCGGTCGCACAGGCCCGGAAGGACATGCAGGACTACATCGTGGCAACGTGATGGGCGAGTGTGGGTGAGGTGAACGCGTATGTGGGGCGGGCCGACAGGCGTGTTTCATCTCAGTGTCGTGGCACGGTTTCCGGTTCGAGCGGTTCGTGTTCGGAATCGTCGACCGCGTCGGCGCCGGGCGAGCCACCGCGTCGACGCGTGGGGCGCGCGTGCAAAGATGGTGCATAGACACCGGCGTCACCGTTATGCCAGCGCACTTAACTCGTGGCGCGGCGCAGCTCTTCATAGCTGTTGACCAGCAGACGGAACGCTCCAGCACGCAGTGCGAGCCAATCGAGCGACGGGTGGTCGTGTCAGTGGGCGAAGAAACGGTCTGCCCGTTCGCGCGCGGCCGAGATCGGGGGGTGGTCAACGGTTGAACCGTTGCCTCACCAAGTATTTCGAAACCATCCAACGGTGGCACCGTTTCCCTCAGAGCCACCAACGCCCTGCCGGGAACGGTGAGACCGTTGGTGGACGCCAAACGATAGCCTTCACGCAACGGTCCTAGCGTTCCCGGGTCTCCACGGGCGGGTTGGGAACGACGGTCGAACCGTTGGGTGTAGCCCGACCTCGCTGATCACTGAACGGTCTGAGGGTTACCGATCATGAAAATTGGAGGATCGGAACGGGTGTACCGTTGGCGGGAGGTGAGCAGCCCTTGATGATCCTGCCTTCTTTTCAGGAGGTCTCCAATGCCTGCTGAAGCAACCCGATCCCTCGAGGAGCAGATCCGACGCATGACGCCAGTCGCGGCGGCGCCCGACCAGCGCGCCGACATGGCGCCGCTCTTTGGTTGCTGGACCGAGCTGCGCACGTTCGCCGACAGTGCGGCGCGCGCACGGCGCGTGCGAATCAGAAGACATCCTGAGCTTCAAGCAGCGCGACCGTGAGCGGAAGGCGGGCCTCGATGAGCTCATTCGGATGAGCGAGGAGGTCGGCGGATACGACCAGCTGAAGTAGGGTTGCGGTCCAAATACGCGAAGACGGTCCCGGAGTCTGCCAGGAGCGTTGCCGACCACGCAGGCGGCACTTTGGCGTAGCTGCCCCCCTGCGCCTCGGGCTCGCCCGCAGGAGCCCGCGTCGCAACGCGACTGCGAATCGTTGCAAACGCGGTGGCTTCATTGCCGACCCCACCTGAAAGGTGCAATGAAAGGCCTCAGATGGTCCTTGATTGGCTACTGGTTGTGTTCGGGCTGGCGCTCCTCGTCGGAGGGGGCGAGGCCCTCGTGCGTGGTGCGAGCGGCATCGCCTTGCTCGCTCGGGTGACGCCGGCCGTGGTCGGTCTCACGATCGTCGCCGCCGGAACGTCGATGCCGGAGTTGGTCGTCTCCGTGCAGGCCGCCTTCGAAGGCAGCCCGGGCCTTGCCGTTGGTAACGTCGTGGGGTCAAACATCTTCAATATCGGGGCTATCCTCGGCGTGGCCGCGCTCGTCCGGCCGTTGCGGATTCAGGGAAACACCGTGCGCCTCGAGTGGCCGGTGATGCTGCTGGCAGTGTTCCAGGTTCATCTCTTGGCCCGGGATGGCACGGTCGACCGCCTCGAAGGAGGCTTTCTGCTGGGGGCCATGGTGGTTTTCACTGCATACGCTGTCTGGGTTGGGCGCAAAGCGATGGCACCTGTCGAACGAGAAGAGTTTGAAGAGGTCGCCACCGCCTCCTTCGGGCGCGAAGGCGCTGCAGCGATGGCGTTCAACATTGCATCGGTTGCTGTGGGCGTGGGCCTGTTGGCGGGAGGGTCGACGGCCCTCGTTCGTGGAGCTGTCGGAGTCGCGAGCTCTCTGGGCGTGTCGGACACCATCATCGGGTTGACGATCGTGTCTGCCGGCAC
>QJWJ01000054.1 GCA_003235365.1 Deltaproteobacteria bacterium | reverse complement strand
CGCGCGCATGCGGGATCGCTCGCTTCTCGTTTGCGATTCGCCTGTACCGATTGCGGTACTGCTCCGGAGTCGGCATCAGTACACCGCAAGCCGCGCGCTGCCTTTGGAGCAGACGCCCCACATGTCACAGACGCCAACCGCTGCCGCAAGCTCGCGCCGCCAATACTTCAGCTGCTCGCCAAGCATCCCGAACAGGTCCATGGTCGCCTGGTAGAATTCGATCTCGTCCACTTTCTTGAGCGGACCCTCGCCGAACGTCTGCGCCATCTGCGCCTTTACGTCTTCGATGCGGCGCAGGATCTCACGCACGATCGACTCGCCGCCTTCGATGTAGACGGGATAGGTTCCCGTGTGGGCCTTTTGCAAAAACAGCGTGATGGTCGAGCCCGACAGGGACCGGATCGTAGCCGTCTCGGCAAACGCGTCGACGTCGATGGCGACGCGGGCACCCGATGAGAAACCAGTCGCATCCGCTAGCGTCAGCGTCGCGAGTGTCGGGTTGTCGGCAGCCGCGACTGACGTTGAACTCGTCGTCGAAGCGCCAGCATTCATGAACTGCTGGATGACGGAATTGAAGATCGCGACGTAACCGATGTACGGCTCAGCTCCGACCTCTACGAGAGAGTAGCCGAGCTCCGCTTTGATCTTCCAAATCTCCGCATCCAGCAGAGCCATGAATCACAGCCCGATTTCTGCGCCGGTCAGTCGCCGGTAGTTGTACCCGATTGAGTACGTGTCGCTCGTCGTGCCGGTCGTGACGCCAACGACCAGCGAGAGCCGTGCGTACTGAAACCCCAGCGCGCCCAGTGGCGCTGGGATCACCTTCGTGACGGCCGCGTCGGCACCTGCCGTGCCTGTCGCCAGAACGGTCGGAGCAGTGTTGGCAGGCGTGTTCGCGATTGCGTACCAGGTCGTCGCGTCGTTGCTGCCTTCCCACTGCGCCGCAAGTGTCAGCGTGTTGGTCTCGGCGTCTACGGTCACGAGTGCGGACAGGTCCGCTACCTTGTTGCGGTTGCCGCCGACGTGAACGGCATTGCCGCTCACGGTGCTGCCAGCGGTGATGCCGTCAGCCGTTCCGGTCGCGACTTGTGCGTTGAACTTCTTCATCGTTGTTCACTTTCTAGTTTGCCGACAACACGAATCAGGCGGATCCAAAGGCCAGATCCGCGACCCAGATGACCAACTGGGTCTGCTTGTAGTTGTCCTGCGTGTTCGGCACGACCGCGGGGCGTCGACCCATGCCAGCGAGCAATGCACCGGGGGCGATGGCGTGTCCGTAGTGGATCGCGACAGAACTGGAGTTCGCCGAGCTCGTCAGCGTGGTCGACCGGAACACGTGGAACTTGCCAACCGATCCGACGTAGCCGGGGAACAGAATGTTGTACGCGGGGAAAACCTGCGATGCGCGTTGGTACTGCGGGTCGTCCTTGAGCTGCTTGAGCTGCGTGGGGCTCAGAACGATCGCGCGGAAGCCGTCCGCGAAGGTCGGCAGGTTCGCGTCGTCCATCTCCTGCTCACAGCGAGACATCTGCTCGTAGGTGAACGGGAACTGCCCGGCAGTGGTGGCGTCGTCGTCGGCGGACATGCCCTCTGGGTAAACCGTGCTGGACGCGAGATCCAAGAGCGCGACGTTGACGGAATCGACGAAGCGGTGGAAGTCGCGCTTGAGGTGCGTGCCGTGCATCCGCGACGCATTGAACACGCCGAGGTTTGCGTCGAACGATTCGATCCCGTACGGAGCGACCCGCGAGTTGTCCGAATCGTACGGACCACCGTAGGTGAACAGCGTCAGCGAAGTCTGCTGGCTTCCCACGTTGATGGGCGTGGTCGAAATGCTCGTCCCGTTGATGCGACGCGAGGACTCCGTGTAGGTGGTGTTTGCGTACACCGGACGGTTGATCTTCATCGTGCTGCCGGGCTGCGCGTTGAAGTCGACCTTGGCGCCGATCACGTCCGTGAACATCGGGTTCGACAGCATGAGGCGGTCGGCGTCCTCTGCCGTGTAGTTGGCCCCAACGCCCGTTACACCGCGACCTGGAAGGCCGAGCTCATCGGGCGGAGTCAGGCTCACGGCAAGAGAGCCGAGGTACAGACCCGCGTAGAGGTATTGTGGTTCCGGCGCCTGAAGCAGCTGGTCACTGGTGACGTCGTAGAAATTGGCGGGTACTGTCACCCGGCTATACGATGGCATATCGCACTCCTGTTTTGATTTCTCCGACGTCTAGCCGGAGTGGGTTAAGTTTTGGTCTCGTACACCGACGGGTTACGCATCGCGTACGCGGCTGCAGCGAAGGGATTCTGCTGTGCCGTTTGCTCGTAAACAGCGCGCTTGTCAGGCGGTGACGTTGACGTGTCTCCAGACGGTGCGCCTGGAGCCGGTGAGGTTGTGGCGGGCGTAGCTGGGGCTGCGGGTGCTCCAGCGGCAGGCGCTGTCGGTTGTGACGCTGCGGCGGCCGCTGCCCACGTCGGACCAAACGCCTGGATCGCCCTGAGTTGCTGCGCGGGGTCTTCACCAGCGAAGTCCGTGACGGCCTTTTGCTGCTCGGCGGTCAGCACCATCATCATGCGACCCGCCTGCTCCTTGATGATGGCCTCGTGGCGGGTTGCTGCGGCCTGAGCCTCTGCGGCCCTGGCGGCCGCTTCTGCGGCGCGCTGGTCGGCGGTTTTCTGCGCCTCTGCTGCGTCGTTTGCTGCCTTGATGGCGGCTTTCGCGGCCTCCGTGTCAGTGACACCAAGCTCTGCCAAAACGGCTCTACGAGCGGTCTCAGCCTGGCGGTCTAGCCGAGTCTTGAGCCACGCCT
>QJWJ01000161.1 GCA_003235365.1 Deltaproteobacteria bacterium | reverse complement strand
CTCGCCGTGCTCGAGGTTCGCGGCTTCCGCATCACCGCCGAACAGCGCGAGCGTATCGTCCGCTGTTCGGATCTGGAGACGCTCGACCGGTGGCATCGCCGGGCCGTCACGGTCAGTTCGACCGACGAACTGTTCGAGTGAGCGGGGACGTCGAACAGGCCCGCCTCGACCGGATCGCTGGCAGCTCCGAGCAAGAGTTGGATCTGTGGACCGAGCGGATCCTCTTTGCCGAGTCCCTCGACGAGTTATTTCGCCCGTAGCTAACGCGATAGTCGGGTGTCGCCCATGAGCGCAGCGCGCAGCGCGCAGCGGAGAAGACTGCGGACGTACTCGTCATGCCTGGGGGTTCGCGGCTTCAGCGTCACCGACAAGCAGCGTGCTGAGCCATGCACCCCGCGCGTCGTGTGAACGCCGAGCGAACGCCGTAGGTCGTTGAGTTCCGGGGTGGGTCGAGACGCGGCTCGCCGCGATGCGGCGCGTCTCGACCCAGCTCGGCCTCGACGACAACCGCTGCATCGCGCGGCGATGAGGCAACTCGGCCTGCTCGCGCGTCAGCCCCCGTCGTTGGGCGGCTTCTTCGGCGTGCGCTGGGCCGGCTTGGCCAGGATCTCGATGTACAGGGCGGGCCAGTTCTCTTGGGACGCCTTGTCGATGTTCGCGTTGAGGTCGCCGCTGTGCGTGCGCGCACAGTCAGTGGCGTCTCGCCCGAACTTGCAGTCGAAGTCCCAATAGTCGGCACCGGTGGGCAGGGTTTTGCCACGCTCGCGCTTGACGTACTTGCGGACTTCGTTCTTGATCGACTCGACGACACGGGGCGGCTTCAGACCGGGGACGTCCAGGGGGAAGGTTTTGCGCATGGTTGAGGAGTGGAGCTCTAGCACATCCCCGAGACCGCTTGGGCCCGCGATAGCCCGATCAGAGGCCGGGCGCCCGCGTCGTGCACCCTGAAAGACGTCCTCGCCGGACTCCGTCTGGTTCATCCGATCCTCTGCAGCGACAGACGCAGTGTTCGAATGAGCGCTCGGTGCCCCGAAGCGTTGGGAGTGCGCAGTGCTTCGACGATCTGGAGAATCTCGTCGCGCGGGGGCGTCGGACGAGCGAGTGCAGTCCGCTGTGTCAGCGGGGCTTGACGCTCGGGTGGGATCGGGTGCATCGGGTAGTGCATGGAAGCCAGCCACACCCAGCCGACGGTCGTCGTCCGCGTGCGCCCTCGGCATGCTCCCGACGTTTGGCGCGAAATCGAGCTGCTCGAGCGGCAGACGTTGCATGATCTGCACTCGGCGATTCAAGACGCGTTTGAGCTCGACGACGAGCACCTCTACGCGTTCTACTTGAACAACAGGCCCTTCGACAAACTGTTCAACTACGAAGGGCCTGGTACGAAGCGTGAAACGAGGCGCACCGAAGATACGTCGTTGGCCGCACTCGAACTGAAGCAGAACAAGCGTTTCCTCTACCTGTTTGACTTCGGTGATGAGCTACGGCACGAGGTTCGGGTGCTGCGGAGGGGCGCGCGGCAATCGGAGGCGTCATATCCGCGGATCGTGGCGAGCCACGGCAAGGCGCCGGAGCAGTATCCGGACTGGAACGAGTTGGACGCCCCGGATCCGGGAGAGGAAGAAGATGGAGAGGAGCATACTCATGCCTGCGCTCACGGCGAGGTCGCGAGTCGCATCTCGGCAGAGGTACGTCAGGCACTCGAACAGCTAATCCCCGAGGTGGAAAGCTGTGCGGCGGCCAACCGTGTGCGATGGACTGGGCAATCGACGAGCGATGTCGAGGACGACGACGCCGACGTGGGTGATGATCTCGAAGGCGATGACGATGACTACGACGTGCACTTCAAGCCGGGTCCGCCTCCGCCTCCCGCTGAATTGAAACGACACTACGGGTTGGCCAAGGACCTACTGCAGCACGCGGGTGGGGACTTGGGGGTGATCCACGTGGTGGTGGAGCACAGCATCGACGAGAACGTCATAGGCTGGCTCTGTCACCTGCCTGACGATCTTTCTCAAGCCGAGCTGCACGAGCCAGCGCTCGATTTGGCGCAGGCGCTCCTCGCTTCGGAGCCGCAGCTGGGGCTCAGGCGAAGCATGCCGCGTTTGCTGATGCGCGCGGGGCACCCGGACCAGGCGCTGGCCGCGCTCGACGAGTGCCTGATCCAGGAGCCCGACGATACCGAGTTGCTGCTGGATGCCGGTGACCTCCAAGCAACGCTGGGCAACACCGACCAGGCTATCGTCAGCTACCGAGCAGCGCTGAATTGGGCAGGATCGGATTTGGAACTTCGCGAGGAGATCCTGGAGACGTTGCTCCCTTTGCTCGAAAAAACAGGCCAACGCGACGAAGCGAGCCGACTCGTTCGGAGCGAGCAACAGCTGGTCGAGCGTGTGGCGCCGTGGGCAGTTGCCACCCCGCTGCGCCGCGAGCAACCGAAGGTCGGTCGCAATGATCCCTGCCCTTGTGGCAGTGGCAAGAAGTTCAAGAAGTGCTGCGGAAAGCCAGACTGAGTGAGCGTTCGCGGATGCTCACTCAGCGCGACGCGTGTCGTCGAATCGCGTTCAGCGCATCGACGACCAATTGCGGCGTCTGATTGGGATCGCTGGTGTCGATCACGTACATGTTCTCGGTTCCCCCGGCTTCGGCAACCCGTTGCAGCTCGGAGATGGTGTCGGGAGGGTTCGGCTCGGAATCGGTGACTGGGTTGCCGATTCCGATCACGTAGGTCGGGATCTCCGCCGCAAACTTGCTCGCCTCGTCAGCCACCAACCCGACGTCGTTGACCGAGTCGTCGCAGTGCTTCGGTGGCCCGTCGGTGATCAACACCAGTGCGCGTCGCCCCGGGCTCGCGCTGGCGTCCACCCCGCGCAGGAACTCGAGGGTCCCGGACACGACCGCAAGCGTGGGTGTCCCGACCAGCCACGCCTGATCACTAGGGGGCTTGGCGGCCTGCAGCGCGTCGCCAAAGGCACTCGACGGCAGCGCCGTGACTCCGACCTCGGGCACCTGATAGTCGGCTGGATCACAGAAGGCCGTGCTCGAGCTACCGCTGTTTCCGACGCTTGGCGCCTCGTCGTTCGGGAAGAACGTCAGACTCGATGAAAGCCCCGCTGAATCTGCCGCGCTGAAAAAGGCGGTCAACCCCGCGACCACCGGGTCCCACTTCAGCGCTGCGTCGTAGTAAGGCGTGCCTCCGTAACCCATGCTCGCCGCCTTGTCGAAGGCCACTGCCAGCAACAGACCATCCATTCGCATCGGCTCCACGGCGTCCGTATCGCCACTCGCCCCCGCATCTGCGTCCACGGCAGCTGGACCGTCACTCGGTGTCGGGTCGACGCCAGGCAACCCCGAGTCGGCGCTTGGCACGACGGTGGAGCCGTCGCCCACGGGCGTTTGCGAGTCGCCGGGGACCGAAGCATCTCGCGGCATTACGCCAACGCCCCCCGCCGTGACCTGCGGGGTAGGTGTCGGCACTTGGCTCGGGTTCGCGCTGGGCAACACGTCGCCGCCCCCCGGCGCCCCGGCATCGCTGATGGCCGGCGCCTCGCCTCCAGACGCTGGTTCAACGACTTCAGGTGTGGGATCCGGGGACGGGGTAGTCGATGCGTCGCCCTCAGCCATCGTTACCGCGACGAAATGATCGCCGGCACAACCACACGAGAGTAAACCCACTGCAATTATTCTGGCCCAGCGGAGCCTACGGAGATGGGTCGAGCGCAGCATCCGAATCAGTGTAGTCGACGTCCCCATCAAAGCAACAGAGCAAGCATGCTGCTACCAAAGCAGGGATTCTGACTGCCCGTCATCGGGCAAGCGGCACCACGATCGCAGATTGGATTCCATTCATCGTTCGCGACGAACGTTGTCGTTCGGGGTAGAGCCGACTGCTGGGATCCGTAACCCCCCGCTTCCCCAGGGCCTTTTTTGCGGTTTCTCACGAACGCGACGGATACAGACGACGTGAGACGTCGATAGTGCTATCCGAGGCACACGATGGCGCAGCGAGGGCAACAGGGGGAGCGGGGGCGACAGCATGGACTGGGGCTGGTGATCCTGGTCAGCGTCGCAGCTTGCTCGAAGACGGATGAGCAAACGGGCAGCAAGGCTGAGGTCGGGTTTGCGACGGGTGATGCGGGCTCGCTTCCTGTCCCGGGTGATCCGTCGCTCAGCGGTGATGCAGGGTCCAATGGCTCGACCCCGTCGACGTCGACCGTGGGGACATCGACCTCCCCAGGCGGGTCGTTCACTTCTGACAGCAACACCCCAAGCGGAGGGTTTGCGGGCTCAGCAAGCAGCGGCTCGGGCGAGTCGAGTGCCGGCGGAACCAGCGCCAGCAAGGGGGCGGCGGGTGGAAGCGGCGGTGATGGTAATTCGACCGGCGGCACCGGGGGTAGCGAGGCTGCGGGGACCGGTGGCGCGGGGACTGGCGGAGCGGGGACTGGCGGAGCGGGCGGCGCCCCCCCTGCGCCGGAGGAGTGCCTCACTTTTCCCGAAACGGAGCAACTGAAAGAACTCGTGGTCTGCCAGGAACGCCTCGTTTGCCCCGTGGGGGAAGCGCGGCGGGTTGACGTCGATGCGGAAGCTCGCACGTTCACTCAGTCCTGCGTGCCGTGCAGCGCCGGGTACTACAAGGAGCAGGTGAGCGCGGACTACTGCTTCCCGTGCCGCGTGTGCGGGACGCTCGGCGTGGCCCTCGAGTGCTCCGCTGCCTCGAACACTCGCTGCGAACACAGCGGCGTCATGGCGCAGTTTGGCAGCGATCAGCTGAACATGTTCTTCGGCGGAATCGGCGCTGGAGAGAGCGGGGCGTGGCTCGCCGGCTTCCTGGCGCAGCCACAGGGCGGTGACAACGCCGGAGCGTACGTCGGTCACGTGGGTTCGGACGGAGCGATCGAGCTGGTCGAAGAGTATCCAGTTTCCGGGGGTGATGAACGTCTTCGCGCTGTTGCCGTCCCCAACGACGGAACCGTCTGGGTTGGCGGCATTCGAGGCAACTTCGGCTACACCGGGGTCATTCGTCGCTTCCGCGGGGACAACACCGAGCTCGAGTCCGAGTTGCTCAGCGCGGGGGAACAGGATCAGGTGCAGGTCCAACACCTGGTGGTGGATGGGCAAGGCAGTGTTTGGGCAGCGGGTATCACCAATGGCCTGCTGCAAGGAGCGCACCTCGGCAGCTACGACATCTTCCTTGCCAAGTACTCCGGGTATGACGCTCAGCCAAAGGTCGTCCAGTTCGGGAGCCCGGGTACCGACTACATAGAGGGGTTCGCGGTGGATGCATCCGGCACGCCATGGATAGCTGGCCACATCTCGACTTCCATCCCGGATGACCCGCAGTCCATGTTTGAGCCGTTCTTGGGGCGCGTAGAGACGGACGAAGAGCTGAGCAGCGTCTCGCTGGTGCCGCTGACGTCGCTCGACTCCAACATCTACCTGATGGGCCTCGCGTTGGACGGAAATGGCGCACCGGTCATCATCGCTCGCGATCGCTCCAATGAGCCACTGAGCGACGAGGGTGTGTATCTCGTGCGCAAGTACGATACCCAGGGAAACATCGTCTTCTCCGACTACATCGGAACGCCGGGGCTCGACTGGGTCACGAGCGTGCTCGTCGACGACCAGGGCCGAATCTGGGTCGGCGGTAGTTCCGCCTGCAACCTGGGTGACACTGACCTGCCTGGTATCACCGCTGCCGCGTCGAGTGAGTGTTACCCTCGCCAAGCGAGCATGGGCGGCAGCGACGCGTTTGTTCGTATCTACGCAGCGGACGGCAGCGCCTCGGAAACCCACCAATTGGGCTCTGCCCAGTACGACACGTTCGGTGGCATGGCGAGTCACGACGGCACCGTGTGGGTGGCAGGCATCACCAAAGGCGCCATCGGCAGCGTCAGAGCTCCTGGGTACAACCAAACGTTTGTCTGGCAGCTCGAGCTCTGACACCAGCGCCGGGAGCGTGATACGAGATCACCGCCCCCGGCGACGGGCAATTCAGCCGCTTCGTCGGCGCGAACGACTCCGCCGCAGCAACGGCAGAAGGAGCACGGCCCACACGCCCAGGGCTGCGCCCGGCCCTGAGCTGCGCCCGGGCACCGAGCAGCTGCAGTCCGAAGACGTCCCAGAACCGGCTCCGTCGGCACCCGAGTCGGCGGTAGCCGCGTCGCGCCCGTTACCTTGGCTCGGCTCTGCACCCGCATCGACCGCGCTGCCCGGTTTGTTAGATCCGGCATCGTCGACCGCGGGCATGTCGTCGACCGCGGTCATGTCGTCGACCGCGGTCATGTCGTCAACCGTGGTCATGTCGTCGACCGCACCCGGATCGTCCATCGCACCCGCGTCGTCGACTGCGCCCGCATCGCCGACCGCTCCCGCATCGACGTCGAAACCGGGGTCTTCCGAGCAGTCGGCGTTTGCCGGGTACTCGTCGGAGCCATCCCCGCAGTCGTCGATACCGTCGCACAGCTGCGACAGTGAGATGCAGCTCCCGTCGTCACAGGTGAACGCATCGCTCGCGCAGGAGCCTGGATCGCCGCCGGGGACGTTCTCGAGAACGTAAGTCTCATCGGTGGCCGGTTCGCCGCCGGTCAAAGCGTTGCCCGCGAGATCCTCGATGTCCTGGGTGGGGCTCGAGTCGAGCCCGACCTCCCCCTGGAAATCGGCCAGATCGCCGCCGGAGACCGTCACGTCGTACACGCTGGCGCTCACCGCGCTGACGTCCGTCACCGTCGCTGTGCTCGTCCCACTGACGACGAAGTCCGACGCATCGACATTCACGACCCCTTCACTGAACGTCGCGCGAAACACCAGGCTATCGGCGTCGGTTGGAGACGTGGACGGCGTTTGGCGAGTGAACGAGGTGACGATGGGCGCGGTGTTGTCGCTCGAGCTCGGGAGGTTATCAATGGTGTAGGTTTCATCGGTGGCCGGTTCGCCGCCGGTCAGGGCGTTGCCAGCGAGATCCTCGATGTCCTGCGAGCCCCTCAAGTTGAGCCCGACCTCACCCTGGAAGTCGGCCAGGTCGCCACCGGAGACGGTCACGTCGTACTCACTGCCGCTCACCGCGCTGACGTCGGTTATCGTGGCCGTGGTCGTGCCACTGACGGCGAAGTCAGCCGCGTCGACATTCACGACGTCTTCGTTGAACGTGACCCGAAACACTAGGCTATCGGCAGAGGTCGTCGCCGTGGAAGGGTTTTGCCGGGTGAACGACGTTACGAAGGGTGCGGTATCGTCGCTGGAGAGGTTGTTGATGGTGTAGGTTTCATCGATGGTCGGCTCGGCGCCGAACAGGGCGTTGGCGGCCAGATCTTGGATGTCCTGGGAGCCGTTCAAGTTGAGCCCGACCTGACCCTGGAAGTCGGCCAGATCCCCACCGGAAACGGTCACGTCGTACACACTGCCATTCACCGCGCTGACGTTCGTTACGGTGGCCGTGCTCGTCCCACTGACGGCGAAGTCCGCCGCATCGACGTTCACGACGTCTTCGTTGAACGTGACCCGAAACACCAGGCTATCGGCAGAGGTCGTCGCCGTGGAAGGGGTGTGGCGAGTGAAGGAGGTGACGATGGGCGCGGTGTTGTCGCCGGATTCGTTGTTGAAGACGAAGTAGATTTCATCGATGGCCGGTTCGTCGCCGGTCAGGGCGTTGCCGGCAAGATCCTCGATGTCCTGGGAGCCGCTCAGATCAAGCCCGACATAGCCCTGAAGATCAGGCAGGTCGCCACCAGACACGGTGACATCGTACACGTTGGCGCTGACCGCGCTGACGTCCGTCACCGTAGCCGTGGTCCCGCTGACGACGAAATCTGCCGCATCGACGTTCGCAACGTCTTCGTTGAAGGTTGCTCGAAAGACCAGGCTATCGGCGGTGGTCGGAGACGTGGACGGGTTTTGCCGGGTGAAGGAGGTCACGACGGGTGGGGCGTCGTCGATGAGCACGACATCGTTGCCATCCCCGCCGACATAGGAGATGCGGAAGGGTTGCCCATCGAGGGTCACCCCCGCCTGCTCGGCCAAACCGTCAAAGGTGCCAACGACCGCGTCGACGCCGTCGTTGCTGATGATGACGAGCGTAGCACCGTTAGCGGCCTCAGCGACGGTGTCTGTGATGACCAGGTTCGTGGTGTTGTCGATGGTGACGGAGCCCGTGACGACGAGTTGGTCGTAGTCGGTTCCGGCTGTGGTCAGGCCGCTGATTTCCACATCGAAATCGGAGCCGGCGGCAAAGTCCACATCGCCACAGTTGAGAATGCCGGGGCTGGCGCCGGGAGCCACCGAGCTGCTGCTCTGGGCAGTGACTGTCCCGTTGACCGTGCCCGTTCCGCCCAAGGTTGCTCCACCGTGAACCGACGTATCGTTCTGAATGGCGCCGTCGACCGTGGTGAGAAAGATTCCGTTCGCGAGGTGGATCGTGTTGCCCGTGTCGGCGTCCAGATCGCCATCGCCAATCGAGACGCTGTCCTCCTCTGAGAGGAATTGATCCCCGCTGCTGACCGTGGTCAGCTCGGTCGCGTTGAACACGAAGGGATCGCCGTTCGAGCCGATGGTGCTGCCAGCGGCCAGGTTCAGGGCATTGGCCGTCAGTACGTTGCTGCCGTTGCCACTGATCGCGGCCCCGCCAAACAGATCGATACTGGGGATGTTGGGACCGTCCGTCAGGTCGATTGCCGCGGTGACCGTGATCTGACCCGTACCGATACTGTTGGAATGGCCCAGTTGAAGCGTACCGTCCGTCGAAACAGTATCCAATTCGGCATCGGTCAGGCCCAGCGTGTTGGCACCGTCCGCTCCGCCCAGGTTGAGGGCGATGGCGACGATACTACTCGGATCGTCCTCCAGGATCACCCGATTCACTGCCGAGATGGTGCTACCGGGCGCCAACGTCATGTTGTTGGCCCGAATGTCGATCTTGGCATTGACGGCGTTGGCGCCGTTGTCCCCGTCGATGATGTTCGCGTTGTTGGTGAACGTGCTATCGCCGCTCCCCCCGTTGTTCTCCTGCGCCACGATGAACATGTTGCGCCTCGAAGTAAACATATCGGCATCGATGGTCAAATCGCCGTCGGTGGTCTCCAACTGAATGGAGAGAATGGGCGAGAAGCCGGTGCTCGCCTCGTTGCGAATGCCGACCACGCCATCGACGGTGCCGACGACCAGGTCGCCGCCGCTGCGCATCTCCAAGATCGAGATTCCGCCACCTGTCGTGTTGCGTGCGGCCACCGTGTCGACTTCCGTCTCGAGAATCTCGTTGTTGGCAATACCGTTGACCGTCTGCAGGGCGAGGTTGGCAACCTGCACGTCGACACCGCTGTGGGTATCCGACACCTCGTCCCCAGTGATCAGCGATAGCGTGTCGGTCCCCGCCGGGCTAATCGTAGCCGAGAAGGTGATGGATCCTGCGTTCGATCTGCCGATGCGGAGAATGCCGGCGGTGATCTGGTCGATCTCGGTATCGGTGAGGCTCAGGCTGCCGACCGTTTCCGTACCCAGGTCGGTCGTCTCCGCGGCAGTAAGTGGGGCCAGGGTAACGATGCCGGTTCCGGCGTTGACCGTCGCGGCAATTGCCATTCCGTCGGCGCTGAGGCTGATGTCGGCATCGGCCGTCGTGATGCCGGCATTGACGCTGATGGCGTCCGCAGCTGCGGACAGAGTGCCACTGGCCATGGAAACGGCACCGTCAAATGCGATCGCACTCGAACCAGCGTCGAGGACGATGTCGAAGCTGTCGCTGTAAGTGTCGCCGCTGCTGTTGCCGAAGATGACGGAAACGCCAGCCCCCGAGTCGGTGATCTGGATGTCCGTGAAGGCATCAGCCGTGACCGTCAGGGTTGCCGTGCCGTTGCCAGTGACGGTGCCGCTGTCCGTTCCGCTCCAGGTGGTCCCATTCAGCGTGAAGGTGTACTCCGTAGCGTTGGAGATGATGGCGACGCTTTCTGATGCGGCCAAGTCGAGGGTCAAGCTGGAGCCTGAGCTGAATGTCGCTGCCTGAGCCGGCGTGAGGTGCAGACTAGCCAGCACAAAAAGCAGCAGTGCGAAGAGCTTTGCAGAAGGAGCGTTGTTTCTCATGGTGCGAGCCAATCGTGATCGAACAGTTCCTGACGGTGCTCACACATCGCCAGATTCGACTGGAAGGGGTTACAAAATCGGGGCGGCAGCGCGGACGGGTGCGCAGCTCGAGGTCCCGTCCGCTAGACTACCCCCAGCGGTCAGAGAAGCGGCAAGCGTCCGGGCTCTTTTTTGGTCGTTTTGTGGGCCGTGGCGCGACGCGGCGGCAACGGCCGTGAACGGCTTCACAACCACGACTGACGAGTTCCCTGAACACGAGGCTCGCCGCGGAACTGCAGCGGCATCCGGTTGGGTGCCACCGCTGCAATTCCGCGCACCGCTTCGTACCTGTCGAACGCTGCTCGGTGGCCGTTCGTGAAGAAGCGCTCCGAACCGCTCGTCAGTGAACAAATCCAAGCATGCCATATGCCGCCGGCCAAACTGGGGTCGTACGATGCATCGATTCGATCCGAGCCCGGACGGCGATGACACGGCGCGATCGCGGCGCGCCGTTGGAGTCGTCATGCCGCTAGCCAGCTCTGACGAGGCGTGGCAAGTCTCTGCCGATGTTGAGAACCGCACGCCCGCTCGCTGGACCCACCCTTCTGGCGTTGTTTCTGGTGACGCCCCTCGCCTGTTCTTCCGACGGCGACGGCAACGGTGGAACTGCGGGGATGATCACGGCAAGCCCCACTTCCACAGAGCCCGCTGTGGGCCCGAACGGCACTGAGCCGAGCGTGACGCCGGGTCAGCCCACGGACCCAACCGTCACTCCGTCGTCACCGGCATCGAGCACAGGTCCCGGCATCAGCACTGGACCCACACCTACCACCCCCGTGACGGGTTCGCCGAGCACTTCGGCGTCGCCGAGTTCGCCTGGCCCAACGCCTACCAGCGAACCCACGACGCCGGGCACTTCGATACCTACGGCTCCGGGTGACACGGGGGCCGCTGGGGCGCCGGTCACGGATCCGTCGGGCAGCATGGGCGGTACGGGTGGAATGCCGCCCGATACGGGTGCTGGCGGCAGCGGCGGCAACCCGACGCCAAACCCGAGCCCGAACGGTGCCGACGTGTTGTTCTCGGACGACTTCGAGGCAGGGACCGTAGGTCAAGGACCCGACGGTTGGGACAACTTCGTCGGTTGGGTTGCCAATGGGGAGAACCCTCAAGGAAATACATCAGCCCTGGTGAGCAGCGAGCGCGCCAAATCCGGCAGCCAGTCCGTTCACTTCTCCGGCGGACAGAATCCGGCACAGATCGTTCGCGCGTTGCCACAAGGGACGAACAAGGTCTACCTCACGGCCTGGGTATACATGACTCGCCAGCTCGGAGAGAACCCGGGCGCCAACCACGAGCACATCTTCGCGCTGCGGGGCGAGCCAGGCAGCGCCAACAACGAGGTTCGCTTCGGCGAGATCAAGGGCGTGATCGGCACGAACGAGGTGCCGAGCGACAACATCTCACCACTGATGGACCGCTGGGGCACCGGCCCTGCCCTGCCCGCAGACACGTGGATCTGCTTCGAGGTCGCCTTCCTGGGCGATCAAGCTCAGCACGAGCTGCATGCCTGGGCCGACGGCGAACTCGTTCACTCGATTACCGCACCCGATGAGTGGCAGAACGGCGCGATGCCTGCCAACTGGCTCGACGGCAAATTCGTCGAGGTAGTGTTCGGCTGGCACAGCTTCAGCAGCAACGACATCGACGTCTGGATGGACGACATCATCGTGAGCACGAGTCGTCAAGCTTGCCCCTGATGACGGCAGAGGCGAGCGCTTGGAAGGCTCGTCGCCTGATGACGGCAGAGGCGAGCGCTTGGAAGGCTCGTCGCCTCGGCCGGCTGGCGCTGCTTCTGACCGCGCTCGCCACAGGCGCATGTCGCGAACCGGAGTCGGACCCCGTACAGCACGCGGTCGATCCCGACGAGCCCACGCCGAACCCAGTCGCGGAAACGTCTGGTGTCGATGCCGGTTCGCAGCTGCCAGCACAGCCAGCCCCGACGCCGTCGGCCGGCAGTGATGACGCTGGCGATGACGCGGCGAATGCTCTCGTACCGCCCGAATGCCCCGGGCTCGGCTTCGAGTACGCGCTGGGGTGCGACGACTGCCCGAACGGCACGCTCACGTGTCCCTGCAATGCCTACCCGGAAACGAGCGGCTCGGAGGCGACGAGCTTTCAACTGGGTTGCTCGTACGGCACCTGCTTGGCGAACGTGTCGTGCGAGGTCTTTTGCGCTGCGGTGATCGAGCGACCCGCTGACAGCTTCCTCTCGACGTTCTCTTGCCCCTCGGAGCGCACCTGCGCCGCGCAGTCGGATTGCGGCGACGGCTACTGCTATGGCGAAACGCCAGATCGTCGAGGCAGCTGCAGCGCTGGTGCGGACGGCGAGGATTGCTTCGACCCGGGGGATTGCCGCGGCGGATTCTGCGGCCCGCGCGGCTGCACCTCGGGCCAGCCCGACGCGCTGTGCACAACGGAAGCCGACTGCGCGGCAGGGAAATGCATCGGCAACGTCGACGTCGACGGCTTCGGCTTTTGCAGCACCGGCGCAGACAACGAGAAATGCAAAACTGACGACGATTGCGCCGCCGAGCTGTTCTGCCACACCGGGATCACCCGCTGTATCGAGGGCGTGCTCCGCGCGCCGTGCCAGAAGGACGAGCAATGCAACAGCGGCGCTTGCGGGTTTGGCAATTGTATCAACGGCGAGCTCGGCGAGGATTGTGACGCCGACGACGATTGCAGCAGCGGCCATTGTCGCAGACCAGAGGTTCCAACGGGGCTGGGGATCCCGGGGACCTGCATCAGCGGGGCAGCGGGCGAGGCGTGCTACTTCGACGACGACTGCGAAAGCGCCCATTGCCTCAGCGTCGCGCACGACGTCGAGGGGGTTTGCACGGACCGCGCACCAGGAGACCGCTGTTTCGACGCGGCCGATTGCGCCAGCGGCTCCTGCACGGAGCGCTCACAAGTGCCATCCAGCGATTGTGAGCAACCGACGGACGCGGGTGTTCCTTGCGAGAGCACAGGCATCTGCATCGACGGAGCCATGTGTAGCGCACGCACTTGCGACTGACGACGAGCGGCCACTGACGTCAGAAGCATCACGTGCATCGCTCACGACAGCGGGTTCAACCGATCCGCCAACGTCCGTGTCGCCCGAATGTGCTGACCGATGTGGCGCATCCTCGCCATCTCTTCGGGATCGAGAGGGCCTCGGTGAATCGCGAGCAGCGCGGAGTTCAACTCGTCGTCATTCTTTGGTCCGCACGTTGCGACATCGACACTGGGCTGGGACAAGGCGAATCGATAGCAGTCCTCTGCGGGCGGACAGGTCTCTCCTGGCGGCATACGTGAAGGATCGAGCAACTGTCCCCAGCAGGTGTTCGTGAAGGACACGATGCCGGGCGGGTCGACTGAAGGGAGGCTGGGGAACACGTCCTGCTCGGCCCCCGGATGAGCGGCGTTATACCGAACGTGGAAGACGCCGATCGACGGATCACAGCACAGCTGGGCGACGAGGGGTCGATGATGCGTCGAGACCCCCAGGTGTCGGAACAGGCCTCTCGTGCGGATCTCCTCGACGGCCCGGAGAATCCGTTCCGACGGTTCACTGTCGTACCAGCCGAGCAACAGCACATCAGCTCGTTCGATACCGAGGGTCTTCAAGCCCTTCTCGACGCTTCGGCGGATCAGCGAAGGAAACCGTGCGTAGCACTGCACGACGACGACGAGATCGTCCCGATCACGCGGAGTCAGCTGGGCAATCGCCTGCGCCATACCCTCCGTGCGCACGGAACCCCAAAAGAAGTAGTTCACGCCGCGGTCGAACGCACGAAGGCAGCCCTCGCGAGAAACACCGAACGACGACCCCAAACCCAGTCTGCCCACGCGAAGGCCTGTACGGCCGAGCGTGACCGGCGCGGCAAAGTCGAGACGATCGCTCACTGCACACGCTCCGGGGAGTCGTCGGCACTCCGACGCATCGAGGGCAATCGCTTGACCTTGGGTAGGCCGAACACCTCCATCAGCGTCAGAACCACGAGGAAGAACAGACGCGCCGGCGCCCGAATGAGGCGGCTCAACCCGCCATGTGGCGGGCGCGAGTTTGGCAGGGGTGACATGTCGTATTGCCGTGGGGAGGAAGACACGCGGCCTTGGACATCGCACGTCGCGCAAAGTTCTGCCGAAATGACCACTTCGGCGCGCCGACTCGACCAGCGAGTCGCTCACGTCATCGCCAATGGCCCGGACCACCAGACCAACCCGCAAGACAAGCGCTATACGAAGTTGAACGTGATCGCGATGCGTTTGCTGGTTTTGTTGGGATGCATGCTGGCGTGATAGTGTCGCCCATCGAACGCCATCATCGTGCCCTTGACGGGTGCGACACGGCCCGCGATTCGAAACTTGTTGTCGTTGGCGAACCGCGCGGCTCGACTGACTGGAACGTCGTCCACAGTCTCTTTGAAGACGACTGTATCCCCATCGCTGTCGTTGACGTAGTAGACCGCGGTTCGGTGCGGTTGGCTGAAGTCGACGTGGGGATTGTGGTGCTTCGCCGCGATGCCCGATCTGGGAAAGAGCCCAACTCGGATCCGCAGCAGCGCATTGTACTCCAGCCCGGCCTTGTCGCAGAACATGAACAAGATCGGGAGCAACATCGGCGTGATCGGAGACTGGACCGGTGGCTTGTCGTCGACCTCGGTGAGAAACGCCGTGTGACTGAACCCCGGAAAGCTCTGGTTGAACCGCAACGCCGAGTTCGCCGCCTCGTCGTGAAAGCACCAGGTGAACCGATCGGAGCCCAACTCCGCTTCGATTTGGTCCTGATACAGGGTGGGAATTGCGTCGGGGATTTCGATGAGGTTCATGGCTTGGGGGTGTGTCCCTTATACCCCAACTCCCCCAACTACAGTCGTCTTCCGCGTTCCACCACCCGCTCTCCTTCTGCTCGGCCCGCATGTCGTCCCCAAACCTGCATTTCAGCAAGCAGTGAGGACCCGGGGCTCGGCTCGGGCTGGTCATTGAGCTAACATGTGCGCGGGAATGACCACGGCAGACGCGTGTGAAGTGCTCGGGATCTCGACGAACGCGACGTCGAAGGACGCCCGCCGCGCGTACCTGAAGTTGATCAAGCGTCACAAGCCCGAGCAAGACCCCGAGGGGTTTCAACGAGTCCGAACAGCATTCGAGACGGTGTTTGGTCCTTTCCAAGCGCGCGAGCGGGCCGCGGCATTTGCCGTGAACGCGGGCCCGGAACAGGCTGTTCTTTCCGAACCGGCGACGCTCGAAGTGAACGCTCCCGGGAAGATCGAAATCCAGCCCACTATCCAAGCGGCTGCCAGTTTCGAAGCGGCGTCCGATCCCAAAGCAGCGCCCCAGTCCGAACTCGAGGACGAAGCTGAAATCGACGAGGACGACGACGTCGATCCCGATGAGCTGATCGCCGAGTGGGTCGAAGAAGTTCAAGCCGGAGATTGGGCGAAGGCCGTACCCAAGATCATCACTTCTCTCGAACGAGCGACGCATTCGCCCACAGAAACGTCACTTCCCGGTGATCTCATCGTGTTCGCCATCTCTCAGCTGGCCGCGTCAGGCGACTGCATCCGCGCGCGGGACGTGACCCAACGGGTACGTCAATGGTTGAAGGTGCTAGCGTCGAGCCGTGACGCATTTTCACAAGGAGCCCAGCTGCGTTGGGTACTGCTGGATGAACTCGTGCGCGTCGAGACCCGCATCGACTACTCCACCTATCAGGTGCTCGGTCAGGCCATCGCCGCCGATCAAGACAACGCAACGCGGCTGGTCCAGCGCCATCAGATCATCAAGACCACCCAGGCCCGCCGGGATGCCGAGGCGCTGGTCGCACGGGCTCCCACGCTCGCTCAAGCGTTTGGCCCGCTCCTCGATCCCGCTCCGCCTCCGGCACCGACACCGCGTCGAAGTTGGGGCTGGTGGGTCGCCATATTCGCCATCTTCCAGCTCGTGCGCCTGGTGGGGACGACTGCCGAATCCCGTCGTTCCACGCCCCGGTACGAGGTGCCCACCCCCATCGTTCCCGCTCGCGCTGCTGCATACGTCCCCCAGCCGAGCACCGTCGACAGCAGCCGCGTCGAAGAGGTGGGGTATGAGCTGTCGAATCGAATGTCGGGTCACGGCGATGGGCTGCCGGTCGAAGAGGCCGTACAAGCCCTGCTATTTGGAGAATGTGACCACGCGGGGACGGCCTTGGCCGAGCTGACGAGGCTCGCGGAGCCTCTCGGAGTCGAGGCCAGAGGCGAAGTGAAGTTGCTGTGGGCCGAGTTCGCGGGGAAATGCCCGGGGCAACTGAAGTTGTACGAACCTTAGAAGGCAGTTGAACGCGTGGCAGATACAGGTGCAAGCGTTGGTATCGATCTCGGAACCACCTACTCGTTGGTCTCGATCTTGGACGGCGACCGCCCCCGGGTGCTCCGTGACGTGCACGGCGAGGGGCTGATCCCCAGCTGCGTGTCGATTGGAGACGACGGTGTCATCCTCGTCGGAGCTCCGGCGTTGGCACGAGCGACGACTCACCCATCGTGTACCGCACGTTGGTTCAAGCGCGACATGGGAACCGATCGCAAGATCGAGCTCGCAGGCAAGCCCTACTCTCCCGAGGCACTGTCGGCGTTGGTGCTGGCAGAGCTCAAGCACGTGGCCGAACAGGCCTTGGGCACCCAGGTAGTCGAGGCCGTGGTCACCGTGCCGGCGTACTTCGGAGAACTGCAGCGTCGCGCAACGCGTGACGCGTGTGAAATCGCGGGGCTGCACTGCGAGCGCATCATCAACGAACCGACGGCGGCAGCGCTCGCGTACGGCTTGCACGAGCGAGACCGCGAAGCCAAGGTCGTGGTCATGGACCTCGGCGGGGGGACCTTCGACGTCACCGTGCTGGAACTGATCGAAGGTGTCGTCGAAATCCAGAGCTCTGCAGGCGACGCGAATCTCGGCGGAGAAGACTTCACCGAGGCACTGGTGCAGCTCTGCGCTCGACGTTGGCAAGAGGAGCTCGGCGCCAAGTTGGCACCCCACTCGATCGGCTGGGCGCGCACTCGCGCGGCTTGTGAACGCGCCAAACGGAACTCGAGCGGTGGACAACCGGCCCGGGTGGCGTTGACGGCACTCGAGTTCGCCGATGGAAAGCGGCGCGACGTCGAAACCGAGATTGCCGCACAGGACGCTGACACCGCGTGGACCGAGCTCGTCGACCGCTTACGGCGCCCGCTGCAACGCGCTCTACGTGATGCATCGCTGACGCCGAGCGACGTGGACGAAGTATTGCTGGTGGGCGGGGCCACGCGCATGCCCCTCGTGGCACAATTGGCCTCGCAATTCTTCGGTCGACTGCCGTTGCGCTCACTGCCCGCAGACGAAGCCGTGGCGATGGGCGCCGCGGTGCAGGTCGCCCTCAAGCGCGGCGACGCCGCGGTGACGGACATGGTCGTCACTGACGTGGCGCCGTTTAGCTTGGGGATCTCGACGGTGAGCTTCGTCGCGGGTCAACAGATCGAGGGCGTGTTCTCACCCGTTCTCGAACGGGGCACGGTGCTTCCTGCGAGTCGTGTGGGCAGTTTCGCCACGGTGCAGGACAACCAGAAGGTCCTCGACGTCAAGGTCTACCAAGGTGAACACTCGATGTGCGCCGACAATCAGTTGCTCGGCTCGTACACCGTCAAGGGGATCCCGAAAGGGCCGGCTGGGCAGGAGCTGCAAGTTCGCTTCACGTACGACCTCAACGGCATCTTGGAAGTCGACACGACCATCGTCGGGTCGGGCAAGACACAATCGTTGACCATCGAAAAGGCACCCGGTCGACTGTCAGCGTCGCAATTGGCGGAAGC
>QJWJ01000539.1 GCA_003235365.1 Deltaproteobacteria bacterium | reverse complement strand
CAACCACCCCCCGCTGATGGGTTGGTATGCCGCAATCTGCCAACTCTTTGCTTTGGGCACCGGCCTGCGCTTCTCCCTGTGCTTCAAGTCCGCCGTGCTCGCGGCGGACTTGCTAGCGATGTGGCTCATCGCCCGTCACTGGTCCGAAACGCACGGCCGAACGCAGGGGTTGGCCGCGGCAGCGGTGTACAGCCTCAATCCCGTCAGCATTCTGATTACGGCCTACCACGGCAATACCGACACGCTGTGCGCGGTGCTGGGGCTGTGCGGTGCTCTGCTCGCAAACCGCGGGCGCTGGGCGCGGGCCGGGCTGGCGCTGGGTGCGGCCATCAACGTCAAGCTCATCGGTATCTTCTGGGTTCCAGGGCTGTTGCTACTCTGTACGAGTTGGCGACGAGCGTGGCGCTTTCTCGCGCTGTTGACAGTCGCCGGCATACCCTTCTTGATCCCATTGATCGGTTGCTTCGATGCGTTCGTGCGCAACGCGCTGCAATACAACTCACTACTCGACGCGTGGGGCGTGAACGCGCTGGCGTTCGTGTTCCCCAACGCGTGGCCGGAACTCACCCGCGCGCTCCTCACCGAATATCGCGCGGCGGGACGTTATGTGGTCCTCGGTGTCGTCACGGTGGCGGCGGTGTTCGGCCGACTGAAGGCTTGGCGCCCAACGACCACTGCCAGCATCGCGATGGCGCTGTTCTTGATCCTGACGCCAGGGTTCGGAATCCAGTACCTGGTGTGGGTCGTGCCGGTCTTGGCGGCCGCCAGCTTGTTCTGGAGCGCGGCGTGGGCGCTGACTGCGGGGTCGCTGGCGCTGTGGCTCTACGTGAGCTTCATCACACGTGCCTCCCCACTCGAGACCGAACACTTTCGAATGCCGCGGGACATCGGTCTCTGGGGCATGACGGCGTGGACCACGTTGATCGCGTACGTGGCGGTCACTACGTGGACTTCACTGCGCCCCGAACACGGCTTCGCCGCGGGCGGCAGGCACGCTCGACGACTTGCCGCTGCGCTGCACGTCGTTGCCGATACCTTGCGACGGAGTCGTCGACGTTGGTTCGCCGTCGCCGTGGCCCTGACGGGGCTCGTCATCGTGTCCGTCACGGGTTACACGTGGCTCTACTGGCAGCGCGACTTGGCGCGGGATGCCCCGTGGACGGCGAGTTCCGCCCTCATGCCGGCTTGCACATCACCGCAAAAGCGGTGCGTCGGAAGCCAGTTCTTCTTCTTCCACACGAAACAGGAAGCGTCTCCTTGGCTACAACTCGATCTCGGTGAGCCCCGGGCGATATCCGAGGTGTACGTCGTCAATCGGAACGACTGTTGCCGGGGACGGGCGCTGCCACTCGTCGTCGAGCTCGGAGGAGGCGGCCCGTGGCGTGAAGTGGCTCGGCGCGATTCGAGGTTCTCGAGCTGGCGTGCGAGTTTTCCCACCCACACGGCGCGCTACGTGCGCCTTCGGGTCGACGGCAAGGCGATGCTGCATTTGCAGGACGTCAAAGTATTTTCTCCGTCGGGACTCTGATGGCAGACGCTCCCGTGTCGCTGAACACCGAATCGGCGCCGCAGGAGCGCTCGAAACCGAACGTCGCCGTCGGGATCTTTCTCGTGGGGCTGTTGTCCCTGATGGTGGAGCTCCTGCACACCCGGATGCTGGCCTTCTTTCTGGGAAGCATCTCGAACTTCCTCGCCATCCCGGTAGCGCTCTTCGGACTGTCACTCGGCTCGCTGCTCGTTCATCGCGAGCGAGCCTGGGAAGCGCGCCGGCTCATCGTGATCCTGCAGGCACTCGTGCTGCCGACCGTCGCGGCCGCGTTCGTGGGCTTCTTCGTCGTCGCAAACACGTTCTTTCCGGCCATCCACGTCTCGCTCGAGCACCCGTACGGCGACGCCAAACGGATGCTGACCTACTCGGGCATCTTCCTGCCCCCGTACACGATCTTCGGCGCGCTCCTGGCCCTGTACTTCGAGGAGGGCGCCGAGCGCGTCGGACAGCTGTATTGTTTCGACCTCGCAGGCGCCGCGCTGGGTTGTCTCGTCGCGCCACTGGTCCTGACGTGGACGGGGCTGGTGCCCGCCCTCATGACGGTGCTGTTCGGCGCGCTCGCGCTGCTGGCGGCCACACCGCTGCCCCGCCGGCGCCTGTTCGTTGGAGCTGGCGCGCTGGGGTATTGCGTCATCGGGTTCCTTTCGTACCGGGGGACCGTGCTCGAAGAACACCCGGACGCCGTACACCTATCACGCTACGTACTCGGCGCTCCTGCTCGACGGAGCGCAGAAGAGCTGCGTGTCCGCTGGAACGACCTGGCGCGCACGAGCCTGTTGCGAGCCAGCATCGGCAACCCAGCGCTGGGCAGGGCGGTCTGGGGCATCGTGCAAGACGACGGGCTGAGCAACGTCAAGGTCCTGCACTACGATCCGGCGGCGAGCCCAGCTGACCTCCTGCCCTACAGCTTGCACCACGCGCTTCCGTTCCTCATGGGGCACGATCCGAAGCGCATCCTCGTGCTGTTTGCAGGCGTCGGGCGCGACATGATCGAGCTCGACTGTCTGGCACGCGGCAAGGCCGACATCACCGGCGTGGAGCTCAACGGCGCCGTGGTCGATCTGCATCGCGATCCGCTGCTCGAAAGCATGAATCTGCGCGACTTCCACGCGCGGCCCAACATTCACCTGGTCGTTCGCGAGGGGCGCGACTTCCTCAATCACGACCGCGGCCAATACGACCTCATCTTCGTGGCCACGAACGGCTCGACCAACGCCGAGCGCACTGGCGACACGCGAAAGTATCTCGACACCTACGAAGCCATGGCGGCGTACCTCGACCACCTCGCCCCGGCCCCGGGCTCGATGATGGTGTTCATGAACCAGCCCGTACTGCACAAAGCCGAAAGCCTGAAGCGGCTGTTCGCCGAGCGCGGCCTCGGCGACTTCAGCAGGGCAGCCTACGCGTTCGGCGCTCCGAAGACACGGGGGCAAGACAGCATGGTCGTCAAGCCGGCTGGGCTCACACCCGACGAGATCGCGGCCATCGATCGAAAGGTTGCGTCATGGCGTTACCCGCGGCGGGTCCTCTACTCGCCAACGGGCACGGCGGTGCCGCGTTTCGCGAACGCCATCGAGGGCCGTTCTCCGGGAAGGCTCGTCACTGACGATCGCCCGTTTGTGCGCGAGGTGAACTGGCAGAACTTCGAACTGCTTCCCGACGAAAAACGCTTCGTCGATCAGCGCTACGCGTCGAATTGGATCAAGATCTTCACCATCTTGCTCTTCGGAGCGGTCTCACTGGCCGTCATGGCCATCGTCGGCCTGAAGTGCAATCGGGCAAGGCGGGTGCCATGGCCGTGGGTGCTGTACTTCTTCGTGGCCGGCGTTTCGTACATGTGCGTCGAGATCGGCCTCATCGCCAAAACCGAGCTGTTCCTGGGCAGCCCGCTGTACTCGGTGGCAGTGATTCTCGCGCTGTTCCTGGCGTCAAACGGCCTGGGCGCGTATCTGCAGAGTCGCCGACGCGTGTTTCGGGGCGCGCCGACACTCGTGCTGCCGGCTGTGACGGCCATCGGGTGGGCTGTGCTCGGCGCACATCTGTGCAGCGCCCATCTGCTTTCGCTGCCCCTGCCTCTCAAAATTCTGTGCGTGACGCTGTGCGTGATGCCCGCGGGGACGTTCCTCGGAATGTTCTATCCATTCGGCGTCGAGCACGTGGTGCACGCCGGGCGCCGCGCAGCCGTTCCGGCCACGTACGCCATGGCCACACTGTCGTCCGTGTGGGGCTCGGCTTGGGCCATGACCGCCATCACCAACCTGGGCTTCTCGATAGTGATATTGATGGGTGCGGTGGGTTACGCCGTCACCGGAGCGCTATACCTGGTCGCGCGACACTTCCACCCGCGTTGAGGTAGCTGTACCACCATTTTCGGTGACGCCTGCGGGCGTCAGGTCCCAGCGACGGGGGATCGGAAGGTTTTCGTTGCAAGGCGGCCAGGTCTGGCGCGTACTGCTCGACGCGCACACTGAACTGTTTCACTGTTTTGACGCAGTAAGTTAACCCGCCAAGCCGCGAGAACGCGCCACTCGAACACCGAGTGTGTCCCCCTCGAAGGAGCAGAACCCATGAGAACGAGCGTGCTCTCCCTAGTTGCTGTCGTATCCGTCCTTCTCGCGACCTGCACCGACAAGGGCGGCGATAGCGACGGCACAGCTAGCTCGGTCGTCGCCACCAACGGCGACAGCACGGCTCCGGGCTCCGCGACCGACGGCAGCGGCACGATCAGCCCGGGGACCGCGACGGGTCCCGGTGCCCCGCCGCCGGGGACCGGAACCACCGTGACGGTCGACCCGACTACGACGAGCAGCGACGTCGGCGGGGGTCCCGTCAACAGCGGCCCCGGCAACACCGTCGGCGCGCCCAACACCACTGTCCCGGGCTCGTCCAACACGGCCCGCCCCCCCACCACTCCCGGCACGGGCGATCCCGGGGCGGGAGGGAAGACTGGCGGCGAGCCGACTGGCAGCGGAGGGAACACGGCACCCAGCAGTCCTTCAGGAGCCGGCGGCAGCGGCGGCAACGCGCCGCCACCCTATCAGGGACCGTGCGACCTGCTCAGCGACGGGTGTGCAGAGGCGTTCAGCATGACTCGAGCGATGACGGCGAGTTACACCGGACCGCTCTTTCAGCTCGGCCTTGCATCGGACAAGAACGCACCGACGCTCGACATCGGCCAGACCGAAGCGCGCACGGTGGACCTGACGACTTGGAGCGAGTACTGCGGCGGCAGGGAGTCGAACTGCGTGGTTTCGAAGATATACGCGCAGATCCACAGTGGGGACAACGATCTGTTGCCGGCCGTCTGGGCCGCCCCCTGGGGTCCAAACTGTAGCGCTGGAGGTTACACTTGCGCTGCGAAGTTCACCATCGAGGAAGCGACGGGCCTACCGATCCTCACGACGGTTTCGCCCCAAGAGTACGCCCTTTCGAACGACAACCGCGCCATGGGCGTCAACGGCGGCTCGAACGCCATCGGCCTCTTGTACAACGGAAAGCCGGTCCCGAATCAAGTCTACTGCTGCGGTGTCTTCGGCATTACCCACAGATACAACGAAGAGGACGTCTTCGGCACCGACTTCATGGTGGCGCTGGCCTACGGGTGGAAAGATCAGGGCGGCTGCTGCATTGCCGTCAACTGCGGCGCGCCGGACAGCTATTGCGTGGGAGCGGAAGAGGAAGAGAACAACGATCTCTACGACTACGGCAAGTCGCCGCTCGAAAACGCAATCGTCGTGACCCAATTCGACCCGAGCGCGAACGCGGTGGTGACCTTCCTCAACGGCACGCAGGTCTTGTCGAACTCGCCTCCCAAGGCCCAGATCAACGCAGGGACGTCCATCCACCTCGGCGGCGGCGGCGATCTGAGCCAACCCGACCCAGTCCTCATGCGCGAGGCCTTCATCACCAACGTCCTGATGAGCGCGAACGACGTCACTGCCCTCAAGACCAACATCGAGGCGTTCTACCCGTCGCTGAGCTTCCAGTAGCGCGCAGTGAGGGAGCTCGAGGGTGAAGGGAGAGGACACAACCTCTACCCACCCGCCCGACCACTGACGGTGAACCACCACCCGCGCGAGCTCCTGCCCGACAGCGCGACGCTCGGCTCGTCTTGCCAAATGATTTTTCGGAGCAATTCCGTGTGGTGGCAAGCTGGTCAGTGGTCTAGAGCTGAAGCGTGCGCGCGATTGCAGTTCGAGATTCCCTGCGGTTCGTTTGCCAGCTCACGGTCGCGGGGGTCGCGCTGGCGTTCTGCGCGAGTTGTGTCGTCCACGCGCCGGACACCGACAAGCAAGACGCCGCAGCGAACGTCACCGATGACGCCGGTTCGCAGGGGTCGGTGGGGGCGACGGTGGCGATAGCGTCGATAGCATCGACGGTTCATCCAACGTACCACTTTGACCGGGGAGCACACGACAGACCGCACGGAGCCGATGCGCTCGCCTGACCCAAAGCGCGTCGTCCACGTCGCCAACGCGTTGGAGTGGTTGCGCGAGCACCAGCCGCTCGCTGGCGCGTCAGTCATCACCTCCTTGCCGGACATCTCCGGACTGGGTGGCATGTCCCTACCGGACTATCGACAATGGTTCGTGCAAACTGCGCAATTGGTACTGCAGGCGACTGCTCCCGAGGGGGTCACCATCTTCTACCAGACGGACATCAAGCGGCATGGGTGTTGGGTGGACAAGGGCTACCTTTGTCAGCGCGCCGCCGAAGAGCTCGGGGTCGAGCTGTTGTGGCACCGGATCGTGTGTCGAAAACCGATCGGTTCGCCAGTCTTCGGACGACCAGGCTACACGCACCTGCTCTGCTTCTCCCAGACCGTTCGTGACCAAGCCACACCGGGCTACGCCGACGTTCTGCCCAGTCCCGGAACCATGACCTGGAGTCAAGCGATGGGGCGCGACGCCTGTGACCTGGCGTGCAAGTACGTGCGCTCGCACACCACCACGCGGCTGGTTTGTGATCCGTTCTGCGGGCACGGCTCGGTGCTGGCCGCCGCCAATGCCTTGCAACTGGACGCCGTCGGCGTGGACATCTCAGGCAAACGCGCGCGCAAAGCCCGACGCTTGACTTACGAACAAGAGTCGCCGCCCTCGGTGCGCGAGTTGCTCTGATTTGGTCCCCAATGGGCGAGCACGATTGTCGGTCAGTTTTTCAGGCCCCCGTTGCGTGAGGGCCCGAAACGCCGCCCCCGTTGCCGTCGCTTTCTCGACTCCATTCTCTGTTGCATCGAATGAGCGGCTCGCGAATCGCGAACGCTCATCTAGCGCTCTCGGCGAGCCGTCGCTTCGCTTGACGGCCCAAAGCGGTATCGCCGAAACGGGTGACTAGCGTGTCGAGCTCGCGCCGTTCATCGGCGGCCCGCCCGAGGGATCGATAAGCGCCGGCTAGACCGAAAGCGATTTCCGGAGCGAGCGCACCGCGCGGCGATTGCCGACGAGCGCGAGTGAAGAGCGTGACCGCTTCTCGCGGATTGCGCGCGGCGAGCAGCTTGGCGAGGGTGACCGCCGCCACGTAGCTTGCCGAAGCGTCGGAGTTTTGGGCGAGGATTTGTCGATACAACGCCATCGCCCGGCGTTGTTCACCCTTGCGACGCAGCGCGTTTGCTTCCGCGAGCAGATCGCGTGGCGACGCGGTCGAAATCGCTTTCGTGCGGTGCTGGGGGCGACTCACCCCGTGGTCGGAAGCGTCCCCTCCATCCGGGGAGATGACCTCAGCAGGCTCGGGGACCGTCGCGATCGTCGGGGGCGGCACACGACCGGTCACGTCGGTAGCCGGCACAGGCAGCTCTGACCCAGACCGAGTGCGGAGCGTCGCGTACCAGCCGGCGAATGCCGCGCCAGAGACGCCAAACACGAGGAGCAACGCGGCCAACACCCGGCGAGCGGGCCATCGACGCGATGAACGTGCTCGCACTGCAGTTGGTTGGGCCGTGTTCATGGCGGCGCGGATGAGCGCCGCAGCGGCATCGTCGCTCTGGGGCGCCAGGGGTTCGTCTTCGACCAGTGCCTGACGCAAAGCTACCAGCGGCTCCTGTTCACTCATGACACCTCTCCTGGAGGCGCGAGGGTCCATTGCTCGCTCGTCCACGTGCGCAGCTTGCCCATGCCAATCCGCAGCCGGCTGCGGATCGTCTCGGCGCCCGTCGCCTCTTGGCCAGCGACTTCCGCGACGGACAGCCCGAGCACGTGATGCAGGAAGACCGCTGCTCGCTGCTCGTCGGGGAGCTGGTCGAGTAGGCTCAGGGCGCGCTGGATGTCCACCCGACGCTCCGCCGAACCATCCGGGCGCGGCTCGGGCCAGCCTTGGTCGCCGAGCGTTTCGCTGGGCTGCTCCTGCTTGCTCCGCACACGGCTGCGGCGAAGCCAATGCAAGGTGACGCGTACCGTGATCTTGTCGACCCACGCCGTGAAGGGCGCCTCAGCCCGATATGTCGACAAGCTCCGAATCACCTCGACCAGCACCTGTTGCGAAACGTCGTCGACGTCCTGTTGGCGGCGAACCAATCCTCGAACGATGCTGCGTATGCGCGGCAACCGCTGCCGCAGCAGCTGCTCACCTGCAGTGCGGTCGCCCGCCAAGTACGCTCGAATTTGCTCATCCACCGAGAACCACGAAAAGTGTCCAAGAACGGCAGGCGTTGGACAAGGCTGTTTCAGCCCCGCATGAAAGACTGGCGGGGTGAACGAACACGATGCCCGCTCGCCGATTCATATGATTGCGCCCTTGCACAGACTTTCCAGGCCGAAAACCTCCGATTCGATACCAGCGGCGTTCTGGATCGCGACGAGCAGATCGTTGTTGCTGCGACCGTCAGCGTCGACGATGCGGCCTGTCTCGAAGCGCCCACCGCCCTGCCCAGCAAAGATGAACGGGATGTTGCGCAGTGAGTGGTCTCCATCGGACCAGCACTCCATACCCAAGATGATGGATGAGTTGAACAGTGCGGTGTGACCATCGCCGTCGTCGACGGCGCGCAACGCGTCGAGCAGTTTGGCGAACTTGCCGGAGAAGTACTGACCCATCGTGTTGAGCCCCTCGATGTCACCACCGTGCTCGAGGGAGTGGTGCGCTTGACGAATTCCCTTGCTCGGCCAGCTGTGCCCGCTGGACGCGCCCGACAGGGTGAACGCGACGACGCGCGTCAGATCCCACGAGAAGGCCAGCTGAATGAGCGCGATCATCTGGTCGTGCACGGAGTCGAGTTCGTCACAGCTGGCGGTGCGGTCGCCGCGCCCTGCAAACTCCGCCGCCGCAGGACAAGCCGCTACCGTACCGGGGACCCCGCTCGACGGCGCGCCTTCGAGCCCGGCTTCCACCTCGCGCCAGCCTTCGAGAAGCCCCTCGAGCTTTCTGGCGTGCTCGCTGTCGACGCCCAGGGCACGCTGCGCATCTCGCACGTCTTCGAGACGAAAGTCGAGGACACTTCGCTTGCGCTCCAGAATCTGTGAAATGGCCTCGCTGTCGGAGCTGGGCTGATTCGAGTCCGCGCTGCAGATGAGGCTGATGCGCTGCATGAGCTGATCGTAGACCTGGCCGGCATCCTGAACGGGCTCGATGGCGTTCGAGTAGTAGTCGTCACCCTGCTCCCGTTTGCGGTAGGAGATGTAGCGCTGACCGAGACCGCAACTGTCGCAGTCGGAGCGCGCGCCGGCACCGATGTGCAGACTGGAAAACGGCAGCTGCGCGAGCTCGGGTCGGGTTTGGTAGTGGTCGCGGATGCGGACGTCGATCGATTCGTGATCCGTGTAGGCCATGTACGAGTCGTTCTCGTAGTAGTGGTAGCTGTTACCCGTGGTGCAACCGATGAGCCCCGCCCCGTGCTCTTCCTTGTAGCCGTCCGACTTCGGCGAACCACCGTGGATGTGCATGTTCTGAAACAGCACCAGATCGCCTTGTTGGCCCGCAAGCGGCGCCAGCGGCGTCCCGTCGAGGGCATCCAACGAACGAATGTCGTGCACCGTGGGCGAGTGGAACGAGGCGCCGCGAAAGAACATCACGAATCGCGGAGCGCTGGCGAAGCTGCCCCCCGCGACATAGCCCATCGAACGAGCGATGGGTAACATCAGCAGCGCGGCGGGGCCAAAGGCCTTCAGCAGACCGCGCCGAGTCAACCGAGGCGGAGCGACGCGGCGGGAAACCAATCGAGAATGACGACCGTTGGGGAGGCTCATGGTGCTTCTGCTCTCGTGTCGAAGGTTGGGGACGTGGCCAGCGACGTCAGCAACGCGAACAAGTCCTGCTTGTCGTCTCGAGCGAACTGGAAAAACACCTCGCGCAAGACCGGGTCGTCGTCGGCAGTTTCCTTCTGCTGCGTGTAGAAGCGAAATGCCTGGCGGGTGAAGCATTGCTCGAAGCGGGCAGATTCCGTCAGCGCCCGGAGCGCCTCCACTGCCGTCGGGTGCAAGGTGTCGTCGCCGATCTCCGGCAGCGCGGTCGGCGCGTAGACCGAGTACCCCGCTTCGTCCCGTTCGCGGTACCGACCCATCGCGTCGTAGTTCTCCAAAATGAACCCGAAGGGGTTGATCAGCCCGTGACAGCCCCTGCACTCGTTGGCACTGGTCGCAGCTTCGATTCGTTCGCGCTCGCTGACGTCGGTTCGCTCCTCAATCGTCGTATCCAGGCCGTCTGGAGGCAGCGCCATCTCGAGACACGCGACCTTTCGCATGAGGTAGGCGCCCCGCTTGATCAACCGAGTCGTTTCGGGTCCGGAGTGTGCGGCAATGAAGCCGGCACGGGTGAACACGCCGAGGCGCTCGGTAGTGGGCAGGGTGTCATCGCGGCGCCCCAAGCCATAAAGGCTCGCCAACGCTGCAGCCGGTTCGTCGTTGGTCTGAGACACCGCGCGCAGCGACGGGGAATCGTCGCGCAGCGCCGCTTCCACCAGGGCCTCCAGCTCCTCAATGCTCGCTGCGGCTACCTCGGCGTCGAACTGGGGAAAGTGCTGTGGGGACAAGTTGAAACCCGAGGCGTCCTCGGGGATTTCGAGCCACGCCAGCACGAAACGCGCGAGCTTGTCGCGGGCCGCCGGCGAGTCGAGGATTTGCCGAACGGTTTGCTGACGTGTGCTGTCCGAGGCGAAGTAGTCTTGGGCCGCATCTTGCAACCCAACGGCATTGGGTGGCATGTCGGCCAATGCATAGGTGAGGTGTTGCAGACGCTGCGCGGCCTCCAAGCGGCCCTGGGCGTCGCGGTGTACCTCATCGCGAAAAATGAAGTGCGGCGACGTCAGCGTCACGTCCACGAGATCGCGCGCCGCTTCCGCGAGGCCCACTTCCTCGACGCTGGAGAGGAAGAAGTCGACGAAGCGCGTCTGCTGCGCCGCCGACGGCACGTTGCGAAACGCACGCGCCACGAAGCTCGCGGCGTGGTCCCGCAAGCACGCAGTATCTGTTTCTGCGCACGGGAAGAGGTGTTCGGGAGCGGCCTGAACGCGCGCGCCGAGCTGCGCCGCCCACTGGACGTAAGGCGCGAAGTTAGCCGCGTCGATGCGGAGATTGGCCGCGTACTGGTAGTTCGTCTCTTGCGGATCGCGCGGCATGCGCGCGCTCACCGACTCGATCGTGTAATCGGGGAGCAGATCCTGGGCGGTGAGATCGAGCTGGATCTGGGTCAGACGAGTGAGTCGCGGTGGCGCTGCGCCCAGACTGCTGCCTGGAAAATACTCCGCAGCGATCACGGCCAGATCGGGATCAGCCGCTTGCCGCTCTTCGTCCAGCTGCGCACTGGTGTCCATCTGTTCGCTCAGATCGGCGGAGGGTTGCGATGTGGGCTCCGCCTCGCCCGATGGTTGCGCCGATGGCTCGCCCGAGGACGGACCCGGTGCCTCACCGCCCGTGGAATCAGGGTCGTCAGCCACGGGCCCTTCGCTGACGGTGTCATCGGCATTTGGCTCGGGCGTCCCCGAATCCCAATCCGACGAGCCCGGGTCGGCGACCAGTTCACCCGAGCAGCCCATCGCGAACACAGCGCCCAGAGTCGCGATCCGACGTCCAAACGGCGGCGGGCGGCGAGTGGCTGAGAGAGGGCGCGCGGCGCGGCGATCGAGGCCTCGTGTGGTGGGGATCCAGCGGCGGCAGTGCATCCCCGGCTTAGGTGTGAGCTCCCGCCGGATCGGGTCAAAGCCCGACGCGCTTTTTCCTCGCCGGAAAGTTACCCGCTGAGCGGCGGCGCCGTCAGTCGAACCGCCACCCCAGGCCGACGTAGCCGCCCGGCTGCAGCACGCTCCAGGAACGGCTCCCCTCGAGGTCCCCAGAGCCCACGTCCTCCAAGCGCCACTGTGGGCGCCGCAACCACGCCGAAAGGTCGACACCGAGCTCCACCCAGAGCGCCTCGGGGTACAGTGGTTGCCATTGCGCAGCTACTCGCGCTGTGGCCCGCGCCGCCCAAAGATCCGAGTCCGCAGTCGGCGAACTGCCTCGCGCCGACAGCGTCGTGCGCTGAAGCCAAACGAGGCTCGGACCGAGCCATCCGCGAAGGGAGAACGAAGTGCCGAGCGGAACGCGTCCTCCGAGCGCGAACCCGAACGCCCCTTCGGTAACGCGGAACCTGAGCTGCGCCGACGCGTCAGTGCTCTCGACTCGCAACGTTGCCGACCGCAGCCAGTCCGCCCACAGACGAAACGAGACGAGACGACCGTCGCTCGTCAGCGATAGCGACGGCCCGTGACGACTGGCTGCGGCGTCGTAGTACAGCTGGTATCCCGCGCCGACCAGCAAGGCGCCCGAAGATGGGGAAGAAACCAACGGGAGTCGCTCAGCGGGCTCGCTCGAGGCTGTCGGCGTCGTTGACGGAGTTGGTGCTGGCGGAGCAGATTCTGACGTCGGTGAAGCGTCCGTTGCCGACGGCGACGCGGTCAGACTCTCCAACGTCGCGCCGAGGATCAATCCCGCCGTTTCCAGCGCGGCCGAGCGGGCCAGCACCGGATCGGTCCCTTCCAGCGCTACAGTGCGTCGGGTTACCTGCCCGGTGGCACAATCGACGACCTCGACTCGCAACCCCTGCTCCCCCTCGGTCACCGCAGCCGCTGCCCGAACACCACCACAACCCCGGCTTCGCGCCCATTGCTGGGGCGGGAGTTGCGCCCAATCGCGACCGTTTGCGCCCTCGAGCTCGAAGCCCGCGGCGCGAACGTGGGGTTCAACCCTGCGCTGCACGTCGGGCACGGCCGCAAGTCGCACCACGTTGGATACGTCGGCGTGTGACGTTGCGCTGACGAGCAACGTGGTACAGAGCAGCGCTACGGCGACCCGGTCGCCTACGGGCACGTCAGCGGCTCCTCTGCCACGTCGATGGAGTCCAACCACAACTGTCCTGGGGCTTGATTGTCCGCGGTCCAATCGGCGCCGGCTGCAACGAAACTCGGCGTTCCCCCAGCAAACACGTCGGCCGCCATCGTGCTCAGCACTTCAGCCCCATCGACGTCCAGAGTGAGGCGGTGCTCATCTGCCTCGGGTGTGATCCCGAGCACGACACAGGTCCAGCGGTTTCGAACCAGTACCCCCGGGTCCGTGAGCACCGAGTGACGCGCCGCAACGGCGTACACCTCGTAACGCTCCCCCGATCGGAGATCGACGTTGACGCCGGTCGCGGAGTTGCCGGGCCCGATGTGTAGCACGGCAACGTCTGCGACAGCGAGCTCACTCGGGACCCAGAGCCATGCGCGAACGAACAACTGCTCGCCCGCAACGAAATCGGCTTGCCACGTCGCCTGGGCGCCGCCCTCTTGCCAACCCGTCCAGAGTGAACAGTTACCGCTCTGTGCGCGCATGCAGTCGCGCTCGGCGTCGCCACCGCTCAACACCAGCGCGTCGTTCACTGCGGCGTCTTCGAAGCCCTCGCACAACAACACGCTGCAAGGAGTCGGCACCGCGCTCATCGCATCCGACGCCAGCACCGGATCGTCCAGGGGCGCGGAACTCGCCGCGTCCTCAGGTTCGGCAGTAGCGGTCAACTGAACGTAGCCCACGACGTCTCGTGCGGTACAACCAAGGCTGAGTGCGGCCGCCGCCACGACTGCGACGCTGCTCATCTCACACGCCAGGCCGTTCACACCCCGTGGTTATCACGCGCCGAAAAAAAACACAGCGCCCCACGAACGATCCTGACAATCTGCCCTTCGATCCGCGCATCCCACACACCACGTCGGATTTCGAAGCAGCGCGGCGAACCGGTCGCGCCTCGCCGCCGACATGGCGGCGAGGCGTTCGACAACATCGCGAGTGCAGCGCGCGAGCCCAACGAGCGAGTTCCCTCGCGCGTTGAGCATTCCGAGCGCGTGGAACGACCCGGGCGGTTCTGACCCGGATCCTACGTGGCAGTCATCGCGTCAGGATCGGTCAGCTGTCGGAGCGCGATGCGTGCCCGACGCAGCCGCGACTTGACCGTTCCCACGGCGAGCCCCTGGCGCTGGGCGATCGATTGACAACTGAACCCCTGGACCTCGTGCAGAACCCACACGTGCGCGAGCTGCGGTTCCTGGTCTCGCAAAGCGAACAGCGTTCTGCGCAATACGAGACTGGCGTGCACCGAAGTGTCGAGATCGACGCTCGGTTCCGGGAGCGGCGACAGCTGCTCCGCGGGCACCTCCGCCCGACGTAAATAGCTGCGCCGCACGTGGAGTATCTCACGCAGAGCGACCCCACAGATGAATGCACGCGCCGCACTCGGCTCGATGCGCTCGAACTTGGTGAAGGCAACCAGGAACACGCGCTGGACGACGTCATCGACGTCCCCAACCTGCACTCCCCGGCTCCGAGCCAGTTGTCGAACCAGTGATACGTATCGAGTGAACAGTTCGCGCTGCTCGATGGCGCGATTGCTCAGGCTGCGGCGACCGGTCGTGGTGGCCGCGAAATGAATCGTACTTTTCGTCATGCTGAGTCCTTCTGAACTCTGGCGTCCGGGATCACCCGGACCGCGTTGAAACAGGATTCGTTCGCAATCGGCGTTTGGAGCGAACCGGGGGTGCACAAGCGGGCGCACCTGACGGCACGGCGAGAGGCAGAACCTCACGACGCGTCACGCTCGAGCCGACTGCAGGATGCGGCGACACCAGTCACCGCGCGGTCGGAAAAGACCGCGCACCCCACGTCCAGCACGTTGGAAGTCCTTCAGGGCGCGCCACTGGGTCGCACAAGGCTCCCCCGACGGCACTTCCCAACGTATGTGCGGAACGCAGACGCGCGCTCCCCCAACCTGCACACCGCCCTTCGCGGGCGGCCTGTCTCAACTAGGGACGATCAGCTAACATGCCCGAGAGCCTACGCTCCTCGACCGCGGTTGGAAATAGGAGCGATCCCAGGCTCGTGCTGAGGGCGGAAACCGCATCGACGGCGCCAAACGGGAGTTTTCAAGTGAGGCGCTGAAGGTCAGTGATCACACCAAACACTGCCAAGCCCACGCCAGTCCGCATTTCGTCCAGCTCGACGATGTTGTGCGTCAGAAACACCCGCACGGACCCGTCGTTCGGATCCGCTTGCCACCAACCACCAAAACCACCTGGCCATCCCACGGCGCCTTTGCCGCCTCCGCACACGGTGGGAGCCGCCGCGTCGGGTTCCATCACCGTCGCGACCCCGAGGCCGTAGCCGTGACCGGCCGCGAACAGGGGCAAGCCGGCCACGTCCCCGTGGGCCCGCTGCTGTGGCGTCAGCTGGTTCGTTATCATCATGGCTAGCGTCGCTGGTTTGAGGATGCGCACCCCATCCACTTCGCCGCCACCGATGAACACGCGCGCGAACGCGAGAAAGTCACCAACCGTCGACCACAGGCCCTGACCGCCGGAAACGAACAGCATGTCCGCTGGACGTTCCAACACCGTGGACTCACCTGGGCCCGTTTGGCGAGCCATCAAGCGCCCCCGGTCGTCGAAACCATACATCACTGCGCGACGGTGTCTCTCGCTCGGCGGAACGACGAAGCCGGTGTCCTTCATGCCGAGCGGCTCGAATATCCGCTTCGACAGAACATCGCCGAGGGGCGCGCCCTCCATCCGCTCGATGAGCAAGCCGAGCAGATCCGTCGAATGACTGTAGTGAAAGCACCGTCCGGGTTGATCGATGAGCGGTAGAGCCGCGAGGTTGCTGATCCAATCGTCAGGCGTCACCCAACTGTCGATGTCGCCACCCAGCGCTTCGGTGTATCCGCGCGAGATGGGTCCCGAGTGAAACGATCCGTACGTCAGCCCGGAACGGTGGGTGAGCAGATCATCCATCGTGATGAGGCGTTCGGCCGAGACAGCATCGTCGAGCGCAGCATCCGGGTGCCGCAGCACTTGCATGTCGCTGAACTCAGGCACCCAGCGCGCGATGGGGTCGCTCAGAGCGAAGCGACCCTCGTCATGAAGCATCAACGCGGCCACCGTCGTGATCGGCTTGGTCATCGAGGCGATTCGAAACAAGGTGCTCGGCCCGACGGGGATACTCGCGTCGACGTCTTGCCAACCCGCCCACCCGATTCGTGCGGCACCCGCTTGCCAGATGAGCCCAACCCCCCCTGCGAGCTGACGGGCGTCCACGGCCTTGTGGATGAGAGACGCGATGGGCTCGTCCAAAGTCATCGATTGCCTCGAGCGACGAAATATAACAATGTTACATTTTGAACGCAATCGGATTCTCGCCGAGCGCGGCAGGAGTCGACCATGAGATCACCGAGCCCCAAAAGCCGCGATGCGAACAGGAAGAAGACCGACAAGCGTGAGCGAACTCGGTCGGCGCTGCTCGAAGCCGCACGCGAGCTCATCCGAGAACACGGCTATGAGCGGACGACGCTCCGGGACGTCGCACGCAAGGCAGGCATGACGACAGGGGCCATCTACGGGAACTTCAAGAGCCGCGACGACCTCTTCATCGCTCTGGCAGAAGACTACTGGGGTCCCCTTGCCGTCGATTTCCCCCCCGGGTCTAGCTTCGCGCAGAAGATGAGCCTCTGGGCACAAGCTGCCATCGAAGCCGTCCCGACCAGGAGTGAAGCCGCGGTCGGCGCGCTGACAGGGCGAGCGTACGCGCTGCAGAGCAACGTGTTGCGCAAGCGCGTACAACGCATCACTGCCAAAGCCTACGAGGACGGGGCGCAGTGGTTACGCGCTGCCACGCACGAACGCGAGTTGAGCCTGCCACCAGAGCTGATGGTTCGGGTACTGCACGTGCTCACGGACGGCCTACTCTTTCAGCGGATCCTCACACCCCAGCTCATTTCCGACGAGGTCTTTCACGCGGCTTTCAGTATCCTTGCCAAGAGCTGCAGCGAAGGGTCCGAGCCAATCCCATCATCTCCGAGTTCCCTCGCTCGCCAAACAACTCGAGGCGCGAAACGAAAACGCGACGGTAGTAGGCGATGAGCGACGGCCAGAGCGCCACGGTCACGCGTCGTCGAGATTTTGCCGAGCCTGATCGACGTGGGCCAAGAGCAAGTTCCCAAGCTCCGTCTGAAGTTCGAGCTTGCGCTGCATCCAGGCGACGAAGGCTACGCGATCCCACCGCTCCGGGTCGTGTGGCGCCGGGTCGAGGTGTTGCATGCTGCGCATCGCCACGGCCGCCGAACGCGCACAACTGGCAGTATTCCGAAAAAGCCGGGCGACCTCGAGCAAAGCGACGTGCTCGGCGCGGCAGGCGTCAGTAGCAGTACCGACCCAGTGAGCGTGAGCGACCATGTTGTTGGAAACATGGTCCATCAACCTGGCGATCTGCTCGGGAATGATGGCCCCCCCTGCCAATTCTGCACCGCAGGATTCCATAGTGACCTCGTGGCTATGATGTATGGACGTTAGACGAGTGGGCGCCAGCCGCGCCCGCGCTACGCCAGCTGTAACGCGTGACACGCCCAAGTGTGACTGCGCAGCAGCAGCCTACCGTCACAGGGTGGTCAGGTGGCCAGCCTCAGGATGTTCGCGTCACTGAGTTCGGAACGCGGCAACTCGCCGCTCGCCTTTCCCCGGGCCATGACGATGGCGCGGTGGGACAGGCCGGCGATCTCTTCAGCCTCCGAGCTCGAAACGATGACGGCCGTTCCGCGACTCGCCAGCTCGCGAACCACACGATACACGTCTGCTTTCGCCCCAACGTCCAGGCCGCGCGTCGGTTCGTCCAGAAGCAAGACTTTGGGATGCTTGAGCATCCATTTGGACAGGACGATCTTCTGCTGGTTTCCGCCCGACAACATGCGAGCAGGACCGCCGCCACGGATGCCAAACTTCTCCATGTACGGTTGGGCGATTTCGAACTCGTCCTCGAGAAGGAATCGTTCCAGGGACGGCAGGGAGATGTTGCGCTCGACCAACATGTCCAGAATCAAGCCCTGGGTAGCGCGTTCCTCGGGGACGAGGGCGATGCCCGCGGCGATCGCATCGCGCGGATCGCGAATGTCGACGGCCTTGCCGTCAATTTCGACCCGAAGCTCGGAAGGACGCGCAC
>QJWJ01000072.1 GCA_003235365.1 Deltaproteobacteria bacterium | reverse complement strand
GCCGCCTGAGCCGCAGCCTTCCCTGCAGCGGCGGCTTTGGCCGGCTTCTTGTCTGGAGCTGCCTCTTTCGTGGCATTCGCAGAATCAGCCCCCGTCGGGTCGAGTTCCTGCTCGAGCTTCGCGAGTTCGTCTTCGAGATTGCCTTCGGTGATGGTCTGCTCGGCCTCGTCCTCGAAGTCCTCTTTCGTCTTCAACTCGGCGGCCAGGGCTGCAATGGCAGCTTCCTTTTCCTTGGCTTCCTTCTCCTTGGCTTCCTTGGCCGCGCGCGCCTGCTCTTCCGCGGAGAGCTCGGTCTTTTCTTCCTTGGGCGCTTCGTCCTTCTTCTTGGCGCACGACGCTGCAAGCAGCAGTGCCAACAACCCTATGCTGAGCTTTCGCATCACTTCCGCCCTTCCTTGTCTTTGTCGTCGTCTTTGTCGGCCTTGTCGTCGTCCTTGTCAGCGGCCTTCGCTGGTGAAGCCGCTGCTTTGGTCGCCCCCATTGCAGAAGGTTTCTGCGGCTTGGCGAGCTTCGCCATGGTACGGCTGTGACGAGCGTTTTCCTTGGCCATCAATCGGTTGATGCGCTTGAGCAGAGCCTGCTTCTTCTCGCCATCTTCCTGAGTGGAAACGAGCGACTTCATTCGGGACAGGTTTGCTGAACGGCGAGCGTGGAGTTCGACTTCTTGGCGCACGTCGGTGTTGTTGAGTTGCTCACCGTAGCGGCGATGGAGCAACTTCACGCGAGCCATCTTGCGTGCCTTGCGGATCTTGGCCCGGTTGGCTGCTGCCTTGGCGGGGTCCGGACCGTTGGCACCACGTTGCTCGAGCCGTTCAGCCTGCTTCTCGAGACCGTCGGCTGCCTTCGTCTTGCCCTCCTTGCGCAGTTGCTCCGCGCGGGCTTTCAGCTTTTCGATTCGCTTGTTGAACTGCTCCTCACGCTGCGTCAGCCCCGGAGGTTGTTTGTCACCCTTGGGCCCGGCCCCTTTTGCTCCGGGCTCTGGCTTTCCGTCGGGCGAGCCCTTGCCAGCTTTGGGGCCGCCGGCGTGCGGCTCCTTGGGACCGGGGGGGCCCTTCGGACCGGGGTGAGCGGCGCCAGGCGCACCCGGGCCGGGAGCCGGAGGCGCTTTGGCGGCAGGTCCCTTGCCCTGACCAGCAGGATTCCCGGGCGGACCGCCCGGGCCAGGCTGTGCATTCACGTCGAGCGCTACCAGCCCCGATAGCGCGATGATGCTGACAATTCGCCGAATCATGAAGTCCTCGTTGAAAGTGCCTGGTCGAGCCCAACCCGACCACGCAACACACATTAAAGATTGAAGAAACAAATTGGAAGCGGGCGACTCCCCGTCGCCCCGCGGCGTTCGAAGGTGCACCAATGTTCGAGCCTGCGCAACTTCCGGAGCCGATTTGGTATTCCACGGCGGGAACGATCGCCACGGGCGCGTTGCGAAATGGCCGAAATGGTGCCGTTCAACTAGGGTGCGGGTGTGCCGTTGTACGCACTTCCCCAAGCCCTACTGGTCGGTGTGGCCATCGCGTTGGGGCTGCTTTTCGGCAGCTTCCTCAACGTGGTCATCCATCGCCTTCCTCGCGGCCAAAGCGTTGCCTACCCACCTTCCTCCTGTCCGGCTTGCGGGGCGCGCATCCGCCCGACGGACAACGTCCCAGTCCTGAGCTGGTTGTTGTTGCGCGGACGCGCGCGGTGCTGCAAGGCGGCAATTTCTCCCCGCTATCCTCTGGTGGAGGCATTGGGCGGCCTCGTCGGTTGGGGCATCGTACACGGTGTCGTGCTGACACTCGCGCCCGACACTCCACTTTGGCAGGCAGGCCTACTGTTCGCGGCATACTTCGCCCTGGCAATGGGTCTGCTCGCTGCCCTGTTCATCGATCTCGACCACATGATCCTGCCGGACGAGATCACACTGGGCGGCACCGTCGTCGGGTTGATCAGTCTCCCACTTCGCGACATGGATTGGCAGGACGCGTTGATTGGTGGCGCGTTTGGTTTCCTCATCGTCTGGCTGCCCTTCGATGTGCTGTATCGGTGGCTTCGCGGTCACCCCGGCATGGGGCTCGGCGACGCCAAGCTGTTGATGCTCGCCGGAACGTGGTTCGGATGGCCAGGCGCGTTGTTCGCACTGCTGGCGGGTTCCATCCAGGGTACGGTGGTTGCCATCAGCGTGTGGCTGACGCGCGGCCGGTTGGAGGAACCGCAAGCGGTGAAGGACGAGCGAGAGGCGTTGCGCGAGGAGCTCGAGGGCCTTCCCGAGTCGGAGCGTCGCCGATTGCTGGACGAGCTCGACGACGATGTCTTGCTGCGTGAACCCGACGCCGGCCTGGGCGGGGCCAGGCTCGCGTTCGGTCCGTTTCTGATCCTGTCCATCTTCGAGTTCTTGTTCCTCGGCAGGTGGCTCGAGGAGCTCTTCTTCGAGGTGTTTTGGCTCGCCTGATAGCTGCCTTCGTGGCAATCAGCGTTGCGGCAGGCGGCTGCGGCGGCGGGCTGTCACAGGCGCCGCGTGGCAAACACCCATTAGCCGGCGGCGCGCAACCAGTGGCGGTGGACTCGGCGCCGCCGCCCGCGCAAATCGAAGACGTTCCCCGCGAGCCCGCAGCGGACTGTGTCTGGGCGGACGGGCAGTGGAGGTTCGAAGACAACCGTTGGGTGTGGAACCCCGGTGCTTGGATCCGGATGCCTGACGACTGCTACTACGCCGATCCGTTGATGGTGTGGGTCCCGACGGTCGATGGAAACGGCGTGCTCTTCTACACGCATGGCCAGTGGTACCACCAGCAGAGCCAAGCGGTGTGCGACGCGCCCCAACGCTGCTGAACGAGAGTTCGCGATTCGCGAACTTCTCATTCGATGTAATGGAGAACGGTGTCGAGAAAGCGACCGAAACGGGGGCGTGTTTTCGGACCCTCACCCAACGACGGTCGGAAAAACGCCCGACAATCGCGCTGGCGCATTTGGCCCTCCCGTGCTTGCCCGGCGGGGCGCGACGGCGAGACGACGCCCACACCACTCCAAAGTGGGCCAGCGCACGTCGTAGCCCTGGTTTTCTCGCTTCGGTGGCAGATCCGGCCACCGGGCGCTCGGTCCGCGCCGGCGGATTTGGCCGAACACCGTATTTCGAAAAGTCGCCGCTTGGTTTAGCCATCCACCCTGATGACTGCTCACATTTATCGAGAATACGACATCCGCGGCGTGGCGGATCGGGATCTGACGGACCCGGTGGTCGAGTCAATTGGTCGTGGCTTGGCGAACATGATCCCCGGAAAAGACGGGCAACCGCCGACCATCGTCGTGAGCAAGGATTGTCGCAGCTCGGGACCTCGCATCTTCGACGCCCTGACGTCGGGGCTGCGACGCGGCGGAGCCAACGTCGTGGACATCGGAGTTGGGCCGACGCCCCAGATGTACTTCGGTGTTCATCACCTGGACGCAGACGGCGGCGTGATGATCACGGGCAGTCACAATCCCAAAGACGAGAACGGCCTGAAGATCAACATCGGCAAGGCCAGCTTCTTCGGGGATCAAATACAAGAACTGGCTCGGCGCATCGAAAGCGGCGAACTGCAAGACGCCCCAGCGACAGGCGTGCTGAGCGCTCGAGACGTCTCCAGTGACTACCTCGCGGCGCTGACGTCGGGCATCGACATCACCGACGAGTCGCTGTCCGTCGTCATCGACGGTGGCAACGGCTCTGCCGGCCCCTTGGGGCAAGCGGCGCTGCGTCGTGTGGGCCTATCCCCGGTCCCCCTGTTCTGTGACATGGACGGGGAGTTCCCCAATCACCACCCCGACCCGTCCGACGAAGAATCCCTCGATGCACTCAAGGAGGCCATCAAGACACACGGCGCGCGAGTGGGCCTCGCGTGGGACGGCGATGGCGATCGACTGGGCGTCGTCGATGCAACCGGCGTCGTCGTGTGGGGTGATCGCCTGCTGGCGCTGTTCGCTCGAAACGCGCTCCCATCGAATCCGAAAGGGAAGGTGATCGGCGACGTCAAGTGCTCGCAAGGCTTGTTCGAAGACATCGAGAAGCACGGTGGCATCGCCATCATGGGTCGAACGGGTCACTCGTTGGTAAAGAGCTTGATGAAGAAGGAAAAGGCCATCCTCGCCGGTGAAATGAGCGGCCATTTCTTCTTCGCCGACCGCTACTTCGGATTCGACGACGGCATTTACGCTGCGTTGCGCATCGTCGAGATCGTCGCCAACACCGGTAAGACCGTGGTCGAGCTGCTCGCAGACATGCCGGAACCGTTCTCGACTCCGGAGCTCCGCGTCGATTGCGCCGACGACGTGAAGTTCGACGTCGTCAAGCGCGTGCGAGAGCACTACGAGCGCGCGAACGCGACGGTCATCGACATCGACGGCGTCCGCGTGACCTACGCCGATGGCAGCTGGGGCCTGGTACGGGCGTCAAACACCAGCCCCAAGCTCGTGCTGCGTTTCGAGGCGCCCACCCCGGAACGGATGAAAGAGCTGCGCGCCGAAATGGAAGCCGTGATAGTGGAAGCGAAGAAGGCGGGCTGAGCCATTCGTGGGAGCGTGTTCGAGCCTCAATGAGCGATAAGACCTGGACCATCGGGCGCGTGCTGAACTGGGCCGCAGACGACTTTCGCGGTCGCGGCTTCGATTCGTCGCGCCTCGACGCCGAACTGCTCCTGGCGAAGGTCCTGCACTGCGACCGGATTCGGCTAATCCTCGACAACCTCAGACCACTTTCCCCCGACGAGCTGGCGAGTTATCGCGAACTGATTCAACGCAGACGACGCAACGAACCCATTGCCTACATCCTCGGCAAGCGAGAATTCTTCGGCCTCGAATTCAAAGTCGACTCGCGAGTACTGGTACCGCGCCCCGACACGGAAACGCTGGTCACGACTGCCCTCGAGCGCAGCGCCCACCGCGACCAGTTCGGTACCTTGCTCGACCTGTGCACGGGCTCGGGGTGCGTTGCCGTCTGCTTCGCGCTCAAACGGCCGACGTGGCAAGTCTGGGCCAGCGACACGTCAGCGGAGGCACTTCAGGTGGCGCGCGACAATGCGCTTCGCTTGGGTGCACCGCAAATCGCGTTTCGCCAAGGCAACCTGTTCGACGCCATCGACGGCGGCATTCGGTTCGCGATGATAACCGCAAACCCTCCATACATCCCACAGGGCGACATCCCCGGCTTGGCGGCGGACATTCGCGAGTTCGAGCCGCACTTGGCGCTCGATGGTGGCGAGGACGGACTACAACTCGTGCGTGGCCTGGTCGATGGCGCGACCCGGCACCTCGTACCTGGCGGAGTCCTCGCCATGGAGATCGGCCACGACCAAGCCGAGCGCACGCGAGCGCTGATGAATCAGGCCGGGTTCGTCGACGTCGAAACGACGCGCGACTACGGCGGCCACGAGCGGGTCGTCAGCGGCAAACTGCGCCCGGCCTGCGACGACTGACCCCGACACGCGGTGGCTTCAGTGATGGGTCGGGGTCGACATCACAGAACGCTCGGCTCTTTCTCGTCGCCTTCGTCCCCGTCCTTGTCACCGTCACACAGAACGCTCGGTTCTTTCTCATCGCCTTCGTCCCCGTCCTCGCCGCCGCCGCACAAGACGCTCGGGTCTTTCTGGTCGTCCTCGTCACCCTTGTCACCACCGCAGGCAAGAGCCCCCGAGGCAAGAGCAACCACAGACAGACCGGCACACATCACCATGGTGGAACGCAGCATCATGAGGCGAGTCTGGGTTGACGCGCGGCGAACGTCAAGTTGGTCGAGCGCCGTTCGCTCGCGCTCAATCGACGAGGGTTCCGTAATACGCCAGACGCCACCCGGCGGTGACCATGTGCACAGTGATGGATTGGCTGAATTGGTAGCTGTATTGCAGCGTCGGCCCCGTCGCCATGCTCCAGAAACTCCACGGCTCGTAGAACGCGCCAGCCTGAATGACGCTCACGGAACCGCCATTGGCGACGACGTCCTCGTCCTCGTCCAAGACCACCGAAGAGCCGGCACCGAAGTTCGCGAAGATCCCCAAGTCCCTGTACTCCTCCCCCAACGTGAACAGCGGAAAGCCCTCGAGTCGAACGAGGAAGGAGCCCCCCGCGGAGGTCTGTCCGTCATTCTGCACACCCTGCGCACCGATGCCGATTCCGAACGCGAACCAGTCGCGGAGCGCAGCGCCCAGCCACAACGTGTACCCGCCACCGAAACCATTCACACGCTGCTCGTATGCGGCGTCGCCGATTTCCCCCAGCTTGTTGGGATAGCCGACGGTGCTTCCGTAGCCCGCGGTGTAGGTGATACCGGCGGTAAACCCGTCACGGCGCTCGGGCGGGGGCGCGTCGTAGTCGGAATAGTCGCTTTCGGCGAAGTCCGCCGCTGCTGACGAGGACAGCATCAGCAGAACCGTTGACCAGCGGAGGATCGTCGTCGAGCGGCGCATGCCCGGTTTCTGGTCGCCGCAGCGGGGAAGGTCAAGGGGCTTGAGAACTTGCGCATGCGTGCTCTGCCGGAGGCGGGCGTGTCTCAGCGCGGACCCGGTCCGGTCGTGCTGCGACGCGGCATGGTCACGGGTGCGCCAAGTGCCAAGTTTTGCGCGCAGAATCCGCCGAAAACTGGGCCGCCAGACAGGGCTCGTGCCAGGCATCGCACATGCTCCCCAGAGAATCGCAATCTCGCAATTCCATGCGGCGTGCTGCGCTGCTGCTGGCCCTGGTCGCCGTCGCGTGCGGCAAGTCGGAGGGCGGCATCTCTCTCAACAAGGGCGAGGCGCTGGAAATCCCAAACGTTCCGGTTCCTCCCGCTGACGGGCCCCGCCTGGGCGCCATCGCGCACACGACACCGGTCCGCGAGGCGCCGAGTCGCGAGGGCCGTTTGCTCGGCTACCTCCACGCGGGAGCGACCGTGGCTCGCGCGGAGAAGCCGTACGGCACGGACGAGTGCCCGAACGGGTGGTACCCAATCCGTCCACGCGGCTTCGTTTGTCTCGACGAAGGCGCCACGCTGGACCTGCGACATCCAACCCTGTCGGCCATGGCCATCCAGCCGAGCTTGGACGAACCCATGCCGTACACGTATGCGCGCACCAAGGGCGAGGTGGACGTCTTCGACGTCGATCCAGCCAAGGACCGCGCGGTACTCGGCAAAGGGCAAATGACCGGCAAGAGCGGCGCGGCCATCGTCGGGTCCTGGGAGGCTACCGACGAAAGCGGTGAAAACCGAAGCCTGGCGATGCTCACCGACGGGCGGTTCATCGACGCCTCGAAACTGCAGAAGGCCGAGTTCAGTGATTTTCAGGGCGTCGAGCTCAACGCTCAGCTGGAACTTCCCGTCGCGTTCATCGTCAAGCGCGGCATCTCCGCCTGGGACATCTCTGGACCAACCCTCAAACGCGAGCGCGAATTGGAATTCCATGAGATTCTGCCGCTCACGGGCCGTTTCCGCACCAGCCACAGCGAGAAGTTTTGGGAAACCCAGCAAGGCGACTGGGTGCGACACCGCGATGTGACGACGGCCCGAAAGCGCACGAGCATGCCCGCGTTCGTCAACGAAACCCGACGTTGGATCGACGTGTCAATCATCGCTGGTACCGCGGTCGCGTACGAAGGTGAACAACCGGTGTACGCGACGTTGGTGAGCGTGGGGAAGGACCGCTTGGGCGAACACCTCCCCGACGCTGAAATCACTCAGCGTGGCGAGTTCCCCTTGGTCAGCAAGCACATCACGGCGCTCAACGCCAAGCCAACGGGTTTCGCGAATCGAGTCGAGATGCACGACGTACCCTGGGTCTTGGAGCTCTCGTCGGGGCAGTTGATGCACGCGGCCTTCTGGCACAACCGGTTCGGCATCGAACACGGACCTGGCAACCTCCAACTGGCTCCCAGAGACGCACGTTGGGTGTGGTTCTGGGTGCAGCCCGACGTTCCTGCCGGTTGGCACGCGGTGCTCGAATTGCCCAAGGACGACAACACAGCGATCGTCAACGTCCGCAAGTAAATCCGATACCCTCAGCGTGGCCCCGACCCAGCCACACGCTCGTCGCGCGCGTTGGGGTCAGTCGGGCCGTTCCCCAAGCGAGCCATTCCGCTCGTCAGCCCGCTGCCGCGCGCTCGGCGGCGAGCTCTGCGACGATGGCGGCCCCGGCCGAGGTCCCCAGACGCGACGCCCCTGCGGCCAACATGGCGCGAGCGGTTTCCAGATCTCGGATCCCCCCCGACGCCTTGACCAGCGCCGAACCCGAAGCCACTTCTCGCAACAATTGCACGTCCGCGACGCTGGCACCGCGTGGCCCGAAACCGGTCGAGGTCTTGAGGTAGTCGACCCCGACCTCGAGCACGACGTTTGCCAGGCGACTCAACGCCGACCGGTCGAAGTAGCCCGTCTCCAGGATCACCTTCAACACACGCCCTCGGGTCACATCGCGGACGGCAGCAACACGTCCTCGAACCGCCGCCCACTGTTCGGCTTTGGCCAACCCGATGGGTACGACCATGTCGATTTCGTCTGCACCGTCGTCCACGAGCCAACGCGCTTCAGCGACGTCCGACACTTCGGAACCCGCGCCGAGCGGAAACCCCACGACGCTGACGACTTTGACCCGACCCGACACGCGGCGCGCCACGAAGGGCACGTGAAGCGGGTTGACGCACACCCCCGCAAATCCGTGTTGGAGCGCGCCGTCGCACAGTGCGGCAACGTCGGCCTCGGTCGCGTCGGCCTTCAACAGCGTCTGTTCGACGGTTCCAGGAACGTTCACCGCCGGGAACCTATCGACTCGCTCGCCGAGCGTCAAACGCGAGATGCGCCAAAATGGGCGAGCACAGGCGAGCGCGATTGTCTGGCAGCTTCTCCGCCCCCCGTTTACGAGACCCGAAAACCGCCCCGTTGTAGTCGCTTTCTCGACTCATTCTCCGTTGCATCGAATGAGCGTTCGCGAATCGCTCAATCGGCCGACGAGATCCTCGGCAAGCGCGTGTCACAGGCCGCTGACGGAACGCAGGCGCTCGTTGCTTCGAGAAGAGAACTCGCGCGGACTCGCGGCTAGTTCGAGCGCGGCGGCGAGGTCCTTCGGAGAAAAGGGCTTCTGCAAACACAGCGTTTCGGAGTTCGCCAGGAAAGCTCGAGCTTCGGGAGTGAACGCACCGCCCGTGATGAACACGAACCGCTCTGCGAGCTGCGGCGCACGGCGCTTCACCTCGTGGTACAGGTCCATGCCCGTCATCGACGGCATCATCACGTCACAGAACACGACGTCGAACGTCTGTGTATCGATCAGCGCCAGGGCTTCACCTCCACCGTTTGCCAGCGACACGGAATGCTGCGCCCGCAGCAGCCGGGAGATGGCACGGGCAACGAACGGGTCGTCATCGACGACGAGCACGCGCAACGACCGAACGTTTTCTGGCGGCGGGAGCGAACTGTGCAACTCGGCTTGGGTGTTGCCCTCGACGATTGCCGGAAGCCATACGGTGAATTTGGTGCCCTTACCGACGTCGCTCTCGACGTCGATGTCGCCCCCCAGGGACTGTGTGATGTTGCGGCAAATCGACAGGCCAAGTCCCGTCCCCATCCCCACGGGCTTGGTCGTGTAGAACGGATCGAAGATCTTGCCCAACTTGTCTGCAGATATACCGCTGCCGGAGTCTTCGATGCCGACGGCGACGCGACCCTCTCGATGGCGCACGGTTACCAGGATGCGATTAGCCGACGCGCGCCCCTCGACGATCGAGTGGGCAGCATTCATGAGCAGATTCAAGAACACCTGCCCGAGGCGGTCGCTTGCCTTCACCGGCGGCACGTCCTCGTCGTATGCACGCTCCAAACGGGCGCGAAAACGGATCTCGTTGTGGGCGAGCTTGATGGAAGTGTCGAGCACTTGGCGCACGTCGACGGGACCGATGCGCTCCTCCGACCGGGCGAAGGTCTTGAGATCTTGAACGATGTCACGCACGCGCTCAGCGCCTGAACGCGCCTCACGCAGAGCGTCTCGCAGCTCACTGTACTCGAGCGGGATCTCTCCGAGCACGTAGGACACGTTGTTCAGGATGTATACGAGGGGATTGTTGACCTCGTGCGCCACTCCCGCCGCCAGTACGCCAACACTCGCCAGTCGGTCCGCCTGCGCGAGCTGAACTTCCATCTGCTTGCGCTCGGTGATCTCTCGCGCGATGGCCAGCAGGTAGTCCCGCCCTGCGTACCGACGCACGGAGACGGCAACCTCCACCGGGAAAGTGCGTCCGTCGCGGTGTCGATGATAGCTTTCGAGCGAGATGCTACGGCGGCGCAACTCGGCAAACTTGGTCGGCTCCAACCATTCTGGCCGCTCGACTTCGATACCGCTGACGTTCATCTTCAGCAACTCTCGCCGCGTGTAACCGAGCATGCGGCAAGCCGTATCGTTCACGTCGATGAAGCTGCCGTCGTCCGGATCGACCATGTAGATGGCCTCCCCCGCTTGGTCGAGCACTGAACGAAAACGCGCCTCTTCGAAGCCGACGCGCTGCTCGAGCCGCTTCATCGCTTCGCGCAACGCCTCTTCGGACTGCTTGATCGCCGTCACGTCCTTCGCCGCGCCGTAGATTCGGATGACCCGCTCGCCCGAGGCATCCATCTCTGGACAGGCGTAGTCACGGAACCAGCGCTCCTCACCCTTGCGAGTCACGATTCGGTAGTCGATGGTCGTCGGTTCGCGACTCGACAGCGGGCCGTCCACGTGAAAGTGACTCCGATCATCGGAATGAATCAGCGACACCCAACCGCCGCTGTCGTTGATCTCTTCGGCGGTGTAGCCAGTGATGGCCTCGAATGAACCCTGTACCCATTCGACGTCGACGGTGTCGCCGTCCATGCGAAGCGCGTAGACGAAATCGGAAGCCAGTTCGGAAATGGCGCGGTAACGAACGGCGTCTTCCTCGCTCATGGCCACGACACTCGTCCGCTGGGCGCGTCGTCGCTCCTCGAGCAACAGCTTGTCCAGCTCGGCGCGCAGCGCGTCGCGCTGTTCCTGCATCGGGGCCCCAGACGCGATCTCCAGGATACGTTCGATACTGTCGGCGATCGGCATGACGAAGCAGGGCTGACGCGAGGGAACCCCTCTTCTCGACGGCCCATCCCCGCGCAACATTAGTGTCCGCTCCAAAAACTGCCCGGCGTGGGAGGTTACGCGACGTCACCGTCCGTCAATCGACACGCGCCGAGACGGGATCGGCGTGAAACCCCCCGCCTCGGCGCTCCGCCCACCTGCGAGGTAGTGGGCGGCACCGTGCCGTCGGCTGGCCAAAACACGGCTCCTGTCGTCGTGCAACACACACCGGCCGTTGGACTCTCGCGCAGCAGGTCAAACGGGCGAACTCGCAGCAGCGGTTCGAGCCACCGAGGTGCCGGAAACGGCCACGCGATACGCACTGGGCCCTCGACGCTGCCCACCAAACCGTTCGCCCCCCGCCTCGCAACAGCCAACACGGGCCACCGCGTCCGCTGCGGATCGCCAACATCGGCAAACTTCACTACGCAAAACTGGTCGTGAATCGCGCGCGCCGGTTTACGCTGCGTCGATGCACATCCATCTGATCGGCGTTGCTGGAACGGGCATGGGGTCCCTGGCTGGCCTGTTGCGTGAAGGCGGGCACCGGGTAACCGGAAGCGATTTGGCTTTCCACCCGCCGATGGGTCCCGCACTGAGATCGTGGGGGGTCGAATGTCGTCAGGGTTACAGCGCCGCTCACATCGATCCGCGCACCGATCTGGTGGTCGTCGGTAACGTCTGTCGCTCGAACAACCCCGAGGCGCGGGCGGCCATCGACGGCGGCTTCGAAACCACGCACATCGCCGGCGCGCTGCAGCGTTTCGCACTGGTCGACAGCGTGCCGCTGGTAGTCGGCGGCACGCACGGAAAGACCACGACATCCACACTGCTCGCTTGGCTGCTGGAAAGCGCGGGCCAGCGGCCCGGTTTCTTCATCGGTGGGATCGCGGAGAACTTCGGTCGCGGTTTTCGATTGCCGCACGCCCGGGGGCCCATGGTGCTCGAGGGCGATGAATACGACACGGCATTCTTCGAGAAGACCGCGAAATTCCTACATTATCGTGCAAAGCACGCGATCATCACCTCGATCGAGCACGACCACGTCGACATCTATCCAAGTGAAAACGAGTATTTGGACGCATTTCAGCGGTTCGCCGGCGCGCTTCCGGCGGACGCGGTCCTGATCGCGAACCTCGACGACGATCGCGTCCGCCAAGTCGCGCAGGCTGCGACCTGCCGTTTGCATTGGTACTCGCTGAACAACCCTGAGGCCGATTTCTCTGTCTCGGACCGGGAACCCTTCCCGCATCGCTTCACCGTGCTGCACCGCGGCAAGCCCAGGACCCGGGTCGACCTTCCGTTGATCGGCATCCACAACGCCGGCAACTGTCTGGCGGCGATGGCGCTCGCGCACGTTGCCCAGGGAGCCGACTGGCAGGTCATGACTGACGGATTGCGGGAGTTTCGGGGCAGCAAGCGACGCCAGCAACTGCTCGGAACGCCCGCTGGCGTGCGGATCTACGACGACTTCGCCCACCATCCGACCGCCGTCTCGGAGACTCTAGTCGCCTTACGGGAGCGCCACCCCGACGGTCGGCTGCTCGTCGCGTTCGAACCGCGCAGCGCCACGGCGTGTCGACGCATGCACCAGCAGCGCTACGCCGAAGCTTTCGATTCGGCCGACGCGGTCTTTCTGGCGCCCATCGGACGCCCCGAACTCGAGCCCGAGCTGAGGCTGGACACCGACGAGTTGGCACGGGCGCTGTCGAATCGCGGCGTCCGAGCGGTGGCGTGCGGGAGCATTCCCGAAGTCCAAACCCGTCTGATTGGCATGGCCAGACCCGGCGACAGCATCGCCCTCTTGTCGAATGGCGCGTTTGGTGGCATCCACGCGCAGCTATTGACGGCGTTGGCCGAATCTCACTGAGTCCCCAAACCTCGACGACCTCGCGATGCCTCAGGCTAGGCGAAACGCGTCTTGGAATCGGTGCTCGGCGGTATTCGCCCAACACGCGCGGGTCCGGTGGGCTCGCCAAGACGAATTGACGAGGTTGTATCGTGAGTTGTGTTTGCGGAGTCGGAGAGTCGACTGAGACGTGCTGTTTGCCGATCATCAAGGGCAAGGCGAAAGCCAAGACCGCCGAGGCGCTGATGCGCTCTCGGTACGCCGCATACGTGCTCAACGAGGTCGACTACATCTTGGAGTCGGTTCACCCCGACAGCCCCGGCGAGGCTGACCGACGCAGCACCGAGGCGTGGGCACAAGCGGCCGAGTGGAAGGGCATCGAGATCGTCAAGACCGAGGCCGGCGGCGAAGACGACGACGATGGAGTCGTGGAGTTCATCGCCCATTTCGAAATCAAAGGCGTGCCGCAGACACACCACGAAGTGTCGCGTTTCAAGCGTCACAACAAGAAGTGGTATTACCTCGACGGCGACGAAATCAAAGCACAGCCCGTCGTCCGCCAGGGCCCCCGCGTCGGCCGCAACGATCCGTGTCCCTGCGGCAGCGGCAAGAAGTTCAAGAAGTGTTACCCCAACTGCCCCAACCCGTTCCCCGAGCAGGTCTGAGGCAGCGGCACGCGCGCCCGGTCTGCTCCGAAGCGACCGGGCACGTCGTCCATGGGCGTGGGTGAACGTCTCTCAGTTGGCGCGTCGGCACTTCTCCGTGCCGACGACGACAGTGACGCCCTTGTTGCTGGGCATCAGCTTGTTCCAAAGCCGCGTCAACGACGGCTCACCGGTGAAGATGTCCACATGTTTACCTTTAACCTTCAATCCGCGGTCCTGAGCAATGAAGCAGCCGTCGTGCACGTTGCTGCCTTCGAGGTCGCGGGGCAGCCCCTCGTACTGGGGGATGTAGATCGGAGTATCGAGGGGAACCACGTCACTGTCGACGGCCACGGTGAGTAGCGGGGTTATCGCCTTCCCTCCCGCACCCCGTCCCCACGGAAAGCGTGCCTTGTCCAACGTGTCGTAACAGATCTTCTGATCCGTCCGCGGGCAGGTCACCGCGCAGCTGCAGTCACGTCGCGCGAAGCTCACCGGGACACCGCTCTTGAGCACGCCGCTGCCTTGCACGCACAACGCGTCGTGAAACGCCTTCGGCACTTGGGCGATCACGCCACAACTGGAGTCGTACAGGCGTGTCGCGTCGCCGTTGAAGAACTCCGCTTCGGAGGGGAAGTCGTAGTACGTGTTGCGGAACGTACCCAACACGCGTCCCTCGGTACGGGCCAACGCGATCCGTTCGCCGACGACCTCTGGAGATTCCACGGGGTTTGCAGGCGCGACGGCCCCAATGCTGCGCGATCGAAAGCGGGGGTCGAGGCTCGCTTCAGCATCTTGGGGAGGGACGAACTCCCCGAGAACGCTCGAATCGTAGGAAGGGGACGGCTCGGCCGCCCAGGGCGTGGAACCGGAGCAACTTCCCGAGGACGCGATCACCACTACAGCCAGAGCGAAGCGCGCAGGCTGCTGCAGGCTGGCGGGGAACGAACGACAACGCACTTCGAAACTCACTGGGACTTTCCTTCCTCATCGTGGGCGCGTAGCTGCGAGCGATTCGCTGGCGTACCGTCCGCAATGGCAAGCGGCAATTCGCGACGGGGAACCGACCGAGGCGGCGGGGCCGGAGAACGGGGCTGCAGCGTCTCAGCCGGAACGTCGTGCCGGCAGTCGTTGGCCTCGTGCGCGGTGATGACCGGGCGGAGCTGCTCGGTATGACGGATCCAGTGGGCGACGACGGGCTCGGGCGCACCCGCTTCACGTAGGGTCTGACGCAAGATCTCCAAACGCCGCTGAAAGTGCCCCCCCATGATCGGGTGGCTGCCGTGCGCTACCTGCAGCGGCCTGCCCGTGTACTCGACGTCAGCGCCGAGGTGCGCCGCAGCAAACTCGTACTCCTTGGCCTTGATCCGTTCCTTGCTCGCCCGCAGAAAGAAGAACCCGATCATCGGGTCGGCGAAGAGGCGTTCGACGAAACGGTCGATGACCGCTCGTAAAACGGGTTCGCCACCCAATTGTTCGAATAGCGTCGACACTTCTTCCCGCTTGGAACCGGACCCCAAATCGCCGCACGGTTGTCGGCAGCGGTGCCGTCGAGGCCGCCCCTGACGCCGCCTGCTGCCGCGATCTGTATCGGGGTTCTGCCGTGTGGTTGCTCGCCGATCCGTCAGAGGATCAGTTGCTAGTCATGGCCCGGCGATGTCGGTTTGGCCAAGAATTCGGCAGGCGCGAGACAGCAGCTTCGTCCGGGCCCCACTGGCCGCGATTGCGCGCGGCCAAGCGATCCTCGGAGGACGCGCGAGGATCCTGAGCGAATCGGTTGCTTTGCCGAACGTCAGGTCGCGGGGGCGCCGGTCCGATAACCAGACGCCGACTTGCGTCGGCCACGCGGACGCCTGCGGACACGTTTTGCAGGTGCCCCGTTTGCGTTCGTCGTCGACGGGGCTCCATTTGCGGACTGGGCGCCGCCAGACGGCTGCGGCCGCGCACGCCGGTTCGGTTTCGTCGCTTCGACGTCCGGTAGTGGCAGTTCCGGCACGAACGGATGCTCGTCCACACGCGTCAACCGTTTGGCCGTGAGCCGTTCGATGTCCCGCAGATAGGGACGCTCCTCTGCGTCGCAGAACGAGATGGCCACCCCGCTGTTGCCGGCTCGTGCCGTGCGCCCGATGCGGTGTACGTACGTTTCCGGCACGTTGGGCAAGTCGAAGTTCACCACGTGGGAAACGTCGTCGACGTCGATGCCACGGGCGGCGATGTCAGTCGCGACCAACACGTCGATCTTTCCACTCTTGAAACCATCCAGCGCTCGGATCCGCGCATTTTGCGCCTTGTTTCCGTGGATCGCCGCAGCCTTGATGCCAGCCTTGGTCAAGTGCCGCACGACGCGGTCGGAGCCGTGCTTGGTGCGCGAGAACACGATGGTACGAAAGAACGCCGGATCACCCAACAGGTGTACGAGCAACTGGGGTTTCTTCGGTTTGTCCGTGAAGTAGACGCTCTGGCTCACGGTATCGACAGTCGACGAAACCGGATCGACGGCAACGTGCTGAGGATTCGTCAGCAGACTGTCTGCAAGCTGCTTGATGTCGCGCGGCATCGTCGCCGAGAAGAATAGCGTCTGGCGCTTCTTGGGAAGCTTGGCGGTGATCTTTCGCACGTCGTGAATGAAACCCATGTCGAGCATGCGGTCGGCTTCGTCGAGAATGAACAGCTCAATCGAATTCAGACTCACGACACCTTGGTTCATCAAGTCGAGCAATCGTCCGGGCGTCGCGACGAGAATGTCGACGCCTTTTCTGAGTTCAGCGATCTGCGGCTTGTCGCTGACGCCACCGAAGATCACCGTGTGCCAGAGCTCCAAGTGCTTGCCATAGGTGCTCAGGCTGTCCCCAATCTGTGCAGCAAGCTCGCGCGTCGGGGTCAGGATCAGCCCGCGAAGCTCGGCATCGTCGCCGGAAGTCTCGTGGATCCGCTGCAGCGTCGGAAGACAGAAGGCGGCGGTCTTGCCCGACCCGGTCTGCGCGCAACCCAGCACGTCGGCGCCCTTCAGCGCGGTAGGGATCGTCTTGTGTTGGATGGGGGTCGGTTGTTCGTAGCCGGCTTCTTTGACTGCGTCGAGCAGTCGGGGCAAAAGGCCCAGTTGTTCGAATTTCATTGGTTCCGTTTCGTCGCTTCCCAGCTTGCTGAAGCTGAAGAAGACTGTTTGCGACGGACGAGCGCTGCGGGTGCTTTGAACCAAACAGGCGCTATTGTCGTCCGTCGTCGGGCGCAACGGAGTAGGCGCTCATCATGCAGCCGAACTTCCCTCGCGCAAGTTGTGAGGGTGCTAGCACAGCCCATTGGCCAAGGCGAGAACATTGGTGTCGCAGCCACCTGACGAGCCAGTTCCCCTGCCGTTCTAGTGCCGTGGTAAGTGCCAGTTCGACGGGTTCGGGGACCCGCGACACCGACGAGGGACGTCGGTGCTGCGCCACCTCGATACGGTCCGACCCGGCCCTGTTTCGACTGGGACGGTAGCGGCCTCTGCGACACGCGACGCATCCGATCGCGACGGCCGCGGCAGAAACGGAGCGACCCGGCGCGCATGGCTACGGCCACTGCGTCCGAATTGTGAACCCCCCCGGGAATTCTCAAATCGGTTCCCCGGCGGATTGCCTCCAATCGAGATCCGTCTCGGCGCCAGGCCGTGGCCATCGATCCCCAACGCGGCTAGGGTGCGACCGATGCGACTTCGCCACCGAGCCGACTGGCGTACCCTGGTGTGGATGTGCGTGCTGATGCCGACCCTGGTCGCCATACAATACGCCTACCCCGAAACGCTCCCATACCTGAGCTGGTTCAGTTTCTACTTCGCAGCGTCGAGCACGACGGTCGCCCACAATCATCAACATTGCCCGACGTTCCACGGCAAGGCCCTCAATCGGTTCTTCGCCGATTGGATATCCATCTTCTACGGCTACCCGACGTTCGTCTGGGTTCCGACCCACAACCTCAACCACCACAAATTGGTGAACAAGGCCGGAGACGCGACGATCACGTGGCGATTCACGAACAGCCACAACTTCTTCATCGCCGTGACCTACCCGGCCGTCTCCGCGTACTACCAATCCGAACCAATCGGAGAGTTCATCCGCAAAGCCAAAGAGGGCAATCGCGACCTGTACTGGCGCATCATCCGTCAGTATGTCGTCGTCTTCGGCACCCAGGCAGCGATGCTGGGGCTGGCAATCGCCTTGCACGGTCGCAGTGAAGGGCTGTTCATTTGGGCCATGACACTCGGCCTCCCTGCGGTGTTCGCGATGTGGATGGTGATGATCTTCAACTACGAGCAGCATGTTCACACCGATCCGTGGTCGGTGCGCAACCACTCGCGGAACTTCGTTGGAACGGTGTTCAACTTCCTGTTCTTCAACAACGGGCTGCACACTGCTCACCACGAGCAGGCGGGTCTGCACTGGAGCAAACTGCCGGCGCTGCACGCCAAGCTCGAACACGAGATCGATCCCGCGCTCAACCAGAAGAGCGTCCTTTGGTACTGGTTCA
>QJWJ01000074.1 GCA_003235365.1 Deltaproteobacteria bacterium | reverse complement strand
ACTCCTTGCAAGCGTCACCCGTGGGTGCATCGCTGTCGTCCGGTCCCTGTCCGAGCACGCCGCCTTGGCACTGCGGCTTCTGGCAATCGCAGGCGGTCGTGTCGCTGGGCACGTCACTGTCGTCGGGGGACTGAGAGGGAGCGCCATTCTGACACATGGGGACTTGGCAATCCCCTGCCTGGTCCGGCGGGACATCCCCGTCGTCCGGCACTTGCGTCACCGACCCTCCCTGGCATTCGGGGCGACTGCAATCACCCGGCTGATCCTGTGCCGCCGCTCGGGGATCGCCGTTCGCCGGAACGCAGTTGCAGTTTCCGTCACAATCCTGGCAAACGGGGCAGTTGTGCGCGCAGCCTTGACCCGTGGGTTGCGAGCCGCAATGCCAGCCCGCTTTGATCACGCCCACACCCGGGTTGGACGTGATCACGGTCCCGTCTTCACTGACGGTGCCCAGGCCTATCGAAACGAACTCTTCGAGGTCGTGGTCGTAGGAGTACATCTCCGCCTGCGTGCCGGGAGCGTGCCCATCGACGTTGGGGAGAGTCAGTTTCGCGGGCGGATCGAAGCGCGTCCCCGTGGGTTGGATCGTCACGATGAACTGAGGTTGCATGCCGTTCGGCGGCGCCATCGGCACCTTCGACGCGTTGACCGGGGTCACCGAGATGTGCCCCTCTTGCGCGCCATCGGGGAAAGTCACCGAACCTGCAGCGATCTCCAGCTTGAACCCGGGGTAGCTCGGAAGTTCGAGCGTGACGTCCGCCGGTCCGGCAAACACCGAGGAATCGGTGTCGAGCTTGACCATGTAAACGGGCGCACTCAGCGGGTTGTCGACGCCAGGGATGGTCACCAAGTTGTAGCTGAGCGACGGATACTCGCCGCCGCTGGCTGTCGATCCGTCAGCAATCAGATGAACGGCGCCGACCGGAGCTTCGGTGATTCGGAACTGCCCCTGAGCGTCCGTCGTCGCTTGGCGGCTCGTGCCATCGACGCGCACGGTGACCCCTGGGAGGGGATTGTCCTGATTGTCGAGCACCACGCCACTGATGCTCGTCTGTCCCGGGTTGCCCGAAACGAAAGCAGTGGCCATGAAGCCGGCATTGATCGGCGGCGCCCCCGGCGGTGCGTCGAGCAGCGTCGCCGTCACGCGCTGGGCGTCGATCCCACTCAACGGACCGAGGACGTATTCACTCGTCGCCCGGCCATCGCTGTCCGTTTGCGTGATGAACGTCGCAGCCCCAGTTTGAAGCAGGCCTTCGCCCCGAGTCACCTCGAATTGGACTCGCGCCCCCTGCACGACGTTTGCGCCATCGTCGGTAACCACGACGACGAACGGTTCGGGCAGCACTTGTCCGATGCTACCGCGCTGATTGTTGCCCGAGTTGACGCTGATCTTGTTGCCGATGTTGGGTAGCGCCGAGGCGTAGAACACAATCTCGTCGTCGTAGCCGACGACCTTGGCTCGCACCTTTTGATTGGCAGTGCCCGATCGAGTGCCGAGCTTGAAGCGAGCGGCAGCCAACCCATTGACGTCTGTCACCACCGCGGCAGCACGCGCTTCACCCGCCGAATCCGGCTCCAACACACCCGCGCCCTGCGTGACACGAAACACCACGTTCGTGTTGGGGACTGGTTGCTGGTCGTCACCGACGACGCGGATGACGAACGGTGCGCCAAGTTCGGAACTGATCTGTCCGGACTGACCTTGACCACTGACGAGTTCGAGGTGCTTGCCCGCCAAGGCGACGTAGCGCACCGTAAACTGGACGGTACCGACGTTGCCGACCTGATCGGTTCCCGTCACCGTAATGAGATTGTCCCCCAGAACCAGCGGGACATCTGCCACGGAATAGCTGCGGTTGGACACGGTCGCTGGAAGTCCGTTTACCGATACTTCGACCTGGGATTCCTCCACGGTGCCGCGAACGATGTCGTTGATCAGCCCGGTCACCGTGATCTTGTCGGTGTGAACGGTCTGGCCGTCCACGTGCGACTCGACCGTGACGTAGGGCGGCGTGAGGTCCAGCGACACCGAGATCGAATCCGTGGCCTGCTTGCCGCCTTCGACGGCGCGCGCCAAAACCGTGTTGTGACCTTCTTCCAAGGCGACCGATGCGCTGAACGTGCCACCGACGTTGGGAACTTCGATCCCGTTGACGGTGACCGTCGCTGCCGCAGAACTCACGGTGCCGGTGACGGGTATCGGGAACGAACCGACGGTGATCAGCGACTCCGGGGAGGTAATGTGAATGGTGAACGCGTCGACGGTGAGATCCACCATCAGAGGCAGCGGCACCCCATCGGAACCCAATCCTCCCAGGTCGCCGCCGAGCCCAAGGCCTCCCAGGGGGTCTCCCAGGGGATCGGCAGCGTCGTCCAAATACATGGACACGTACCCCGTGGCGTTCATGTTTGGCGTCGCGTCGGGAACGGTGACGTGAAGCTCCAACGGATAGCTGACCCACGCTTCGACGCTGGGCATGTCGCTCGGCACGATCGTGATGAAGTCCTGAAGTTCGGGAGACACGTCGAAGTGCACCGAATCGGCGTTCTGCGTGGCGGTGAACTGGACGGTAAGCACCTGCGTCTCGCCAGGAGATAACGTTTCGAGGACGAGGTCGGGCGACCACTGCACCTCCAGCGGTCCACCTCCTACCCCACCCATGTCATCGCCGAAGTCGCCCCCCAGGTCGTCGCTGAGGTCTCCACCGAGATCATCACCGAGGAGCGCCGCGGCAGAACTGGTCACTCCATCATCGCCCTCTGCTCCATCTCCCTCTGATCCATCGCCCAGCGCGCCCCGCCCCGAACACCCGAGAATCAGCAACAGAGCAAAGAACAACGGATGGTGGCGCCAAGAAAAGTCGCACATCAGCAGCCTCCGCCGAGCGTGAGGGGAAAGCGCTGTGGCGCCGTCGCAAACGACGGGTGGAGAAGCTTCGTCCTACGCTGAACCCCATGCACCTGGGACATGAAAAGTGTCGTCGCAACCGCCATTCTCAGTTTCTCCCACGACTGCGTCGGCGGGCACTCCACCCGGAAACCAACCTGGCGCATGTTATAGTCATCCCACCAAAGATCAAGCGCGTTTGCCATGGGGATCAGCGAGCCTCGTCCTACCTTCCCCTGAGCGCGTCGAGACGATGTCGATGCGAGCATGTTGCGCAATGACAGCACACATCGGGAACCGTTCACCTTTCTGAACGAGTGAGTTTCGAGCCGATATCAACCGGCGCTGCCACTGTGCGAACGCGTGCACACGCAGCGAGACTCGAACGAGATCGGGCGGCGCAGACTCACGGGAATCCGCATGCCGGCTGCGGTTGCGGAGCTGGCAAGGCGGGTTGGAGAGGCGCGAGACCCACGTCGTGCTCGGGAGACCAGCGGTGGTCGACGGACCGTTGAAGGATCTTGCTGCCCCAAACCCGTTGCGTCGCGTGTGCGTTTCTGCACCGCGAGTACCATGGCGACCTGGAGGTCGCTCACGCGCTCGATTGGACTGGACTGGACTGGACAAACGAGTACTGATTCGAGACCGCCCGGGTCGTTGCTGACGACTAGGCCTGCCGCGCGTGAGTCGGTGACACCTTCGACCGAGGCTCCCGGGCTGCGCCCCATGACAATCCGACGGGTCTTGGAGTGCCCGTCGCGCTGCCCAAACCACGTCACGAGTGCATCCAGAGCATCGGCGGACTATTGAGTCGGCGTGAATTGGACTCGCTGGATTTTGGGGGCCGTGCTGGGCAAGCGCCTGGTACGGATCGACGGTTCCGTGCACACGGCGTCTCGCCATTCGCTGACCATCCGTCGAGACCGGTACGGGGTGGCCTACGTCGACGCGGCCGACGAGGCGGGCGCTTGGTTCGGCTTGGGGTTCTGTCACGGGCAGGATCGCGCCGGGCAGCTCGAAGTGCTGTTGCGCATCGCCCGGGGGACGCTCGCCGAAGTGGTGGGCCCCGAAGCAATCGGCGTCGACCGAGCTTTGCGTCAGCTCGGTCTGCATCGCGCGGGAACGGCTCAACTCGAGACACTCGATGCCGACATCCGCGATCAAATTTCCGCCTACGTGCAGGGACTCAACGACGCACTCCAGCATGAGGTCACGCCGCGCAGTCACGAGCACGTGTTGCTGCGCATCGAACCGTCTCTGTGGACGCCCGCAGACGTGATGGCGCTGGGCCTCGTCACGTGCTGCTTTCTACCCTCCAACTGGGACGTGGAGTTGGCCCGGCTCGCCATGTTCATGGCGGACGGAGAGGCGGCGGTGCGCGCGCTCGATCCGACATTTCCCGCGGAACTGCCGTTGACCTCACCCCCTGGGAAGCCCGCCGGACTACCGGAGCTATCGTACTTGGCCGAGGATCTGCAGACTCTGCGCAACTTCATCGGCCACGCTGGCGGGTCCAACGCCTGGGCCGTCAGCGCAAGCAGGACACTGTCCGGGCGACCATTGCTAGCCAACGACCCACACCTCCCGACGAGTCTGCCGAACATCGGGTATCTCGCGCGCGTGGGTTGTCCGGCTTTCGCAGTCGCCGGGTTCAGCCTGGTGGGTGTCCCAGTGTTCATCAGTGGGCACAATGGGCACGTCGCATGGGGCTCGACGGCGGCCATGGTGGACAACGCGGACCTGTTCTTGGAAGAACTGAGCGCAGACGGGTCGTGCGTTCGTGAAGGAGATGCATTCGTGCCGTGCGAAGCGCGCACCGAGTTCATCCGCGTCCGAGGTCAGCCCACCGAGGCGCTTCGCGTCCGCGTGACGCCGCGGGGCCCCATCGTCACGCGCGTCACCCAACCCGAGCTGGCTCTGTTCGAACGATTCTCGTTGCCCGGTCGCGCCAACGCGATCTCGCTCGCGGCGACCTGGCTCGAGGCCCGCCCCACCCGGGCGCTGTTGGGGTTTCACGCGGTGCGCAGCTTCGCAGAATTTCGGCTGTGTTGTGCGGCGTCCGCGGCCTGCACCTATGGCATCGTGTACGCGGACCCGAACAACATCGGTTGGACACTCGCCACCGAAGTTCCACGCAGAAAGACAGGTTACGGATCGCTGCCGTTGCCGGGCTGGCACGCTGAGGTGGGCTGGGAAGCGCAGAGCATCGGCGGAGCAGAAATGCCATCGGTGCACAACCCGGCCGAGGGCTACGTCTCTTGTGCAAACAATCAGCCGGCGCAGGCTCACCCCGATACGCCGTTTCTGGGTCACGACTTTCTGGACGGCTATCGTCAGGCGCGCATCACCGAGCAGCTGAGTTCGCGTTCCGATTGGACCGTCCACGAAATGTCCACGCTCCAGGTGGACGTGACGTCGCTCGTGTTTCGGCAGGTTCGCGAAGTCGTGTTGGCAGCGCCAGCGTTGGACGACGCTTCGGCGCGCGGACTGGAGCTGCTCACCCGATGGGATGGAAATGTCAGCGCCGATTCGGTGGGCGCCAGCGTCTTCGACCTGCTGCTCGTCGAGCTGTGCCGACGCGCCTGCCGCGTCAGGGCCCCCAACAGCTGGGAAGTCGCAGTCGGCGCGGGGGTCGTGAAGTTGATCCCCGGTACGTGTTGGAACGCGCGCCGAGCGAGCTTCACTGCTCAGCTGCTCGTGGAGCAACCCGACGGATTCTTTGCCTCGTGGCCACGCGAAATCGCCAGTTGTCTGAGCAGCGTCGTCGGAGATTTGCGGCTTCGATTCGGCGACGACGAGCGGGATTGGGCGTGGGGACGCATCCGACCGCTCCCCCTCGAACACCGTTTTGGCAAGATCGGACTGCTCGGGCCCACGTTCAATCGTGGGCCACTGACAGGGTACGGTGACGGCACGACGGTCAACCAAGCCGGGCTCGAGTTCTACGAACCACTGCGCCACTCGACTGTCGCCGCAGTGGCGCGGAGCATCATCGATGTCGGCGACTGGGGCGCATCGCGCTTCGTGCTACTCGGCGGGCAGTCGGGCAACCCGTTCTCGCCGCACTACGCCGACTTGGTCCCCCCCTGGGAGCGCGGCGAGGCCATACCCATCCACTGGGACGGCGCAGCGATTGCTCTCAACACCGTTGCAACACTCGAGTTGATCCCCGATGGCAAAGTCTCAACGACGGCTGGAGGTGCTTCGTGAAAGTGCTCCTCGCTCCCGTAGGTTCGCGGGGAGACGTCCAACCTCAGATGGTGCTGGCGGAAGAACTCGAGCGCCGCGGACACGACGTGGTGTTCGCCACTTGCCCCAACTTTCGGGGGCAACTGCAGGCCCGAGGCTTCGAAACGGTGGCGATCGGCAACGATTCCGATCTCGTGCTACGGCAGAACGCCGACCTCGCCGAGCAGAACCCACTGCTCGCCCTGCCGCGCCAGCTGAAACTGATCGCCGACGAGACACATCGTCAATGCACCGAGCTGCTTGATGCCGATCTGCCGCGGTTCGACGTGGTGGTGGGGGCTGGGCTATCGTTCGCGGCGCATTTGCTGGCCGAACGACAACGCGCGAAATACACGTTCATTTGCTACACACTCAGCGGTATGCAGTCGGCGATGCATCCCCCCGCGGCCCTGCCCCTCTTTTGGCTGCCGCGCTGGGGTAACCGTGTGTTGTGGGGGGCCGTGCGTGCGGGTTTCGGGTTCTCCGTCGGAGCAGTGCTCGGCAAGATCCGCCAGCGCTACGGCTTGCCAGCAGATCGCGATCCGTGGCAAACCGTTCACTTTTCGAACTCAATCCTCGCCCAGGACGAAGCCTTGGGCTCGCTCCCCGACGACCTGCCCGGCCCGGCCGTGCAAGTTCCGGCCCTGGTGCGCAGCACCGAGTCGGAAGTCCTACCCGCTGACGTCGAACACTTCTTGCAACGACGGAGCAGCGAACGGCTGATCTACGTCGGGTTTGGTAGCATGCCGACTGTTCAACGTGCACGCGTCATCGACGCGGTCAGCGCATTCTGCAACGCTCACTCAGCACGCGCACTACTGTTCTCTTCACACAATGAGGACGAATCATTCACCCTGCCCGACACAGTGCTTCGCGTCGGTTCGGTGGACCATGCGCGACTATTTCCGCGAGTGGATCTCGTGGTTCACCACGGCGGCGCGGGAACAATGGCGGCTGCCCTACGCGCCGGCGTGCCACAGATGATCGTGCCGCACATTCTCGACCAATTTTTTCATGCGCGCCGCCTCCAGCAGCTCGGCGTCGGCTCCGCCCCGGTTGACAAGCGCACGCTGGGCAGGCGCCTGCTGGCGGTGTCTTGGCCGGCCATCGCCGAGCAACGTCGACACGCCGAGGAGTTGGCAAAGACCCTGATGCCAAGCGGTGCCCCGGCGGCCGCCGACCATCTCGAAGCGCTGGCACGAGGCGCCGCTTCCACCCGTCGTTGACACGGCACAGCGTGCCGGAGCGCGTGCTGACGCCGCAGGCTACCCGAGCAACGCACCCAATGACGTGCGCGCACTGGACGAACGTTCTTTTGCGCCCCAATTTGCGATGTTCCAGCGGATGGCGGCCCAATTCGGCACCCCGCTCAGTGATCCGGCGAAGTAACGCTCTGCGTCTGTTGCGTCGGAAGCCGAGTTGCGACATGTACTCGCGCATGGACCGCCGGGCTCTGGTTGCGCATTGTGACGTGTGGGAACGTCAGCGGGCGATCCCCCCGTCGGCGCGCTATCGAGGGCTCTACTTCAAGAACATCCCCGCCGTGCTCAAGAACGCCGGGCTCTACGAACAGTATGCCGAGCACTACACGGAATGGTACTCGGCGCTGCGCTGGTATCCGTTGTCGCATTACGTCGAGCGGTTGGCTGTCGCTGGTGCGCTGCTCCGAGGACCAGAACGAGTCCACGAGGGAATGCGTGAGATCGGACGTTACAACGCCACGTCGTTTGCTGAAAGCCTCCTCGGCAAGGTGATGATTCGAGTCCTGGCGAAGGATCCGACCAAACTGCTGAAGCAGGCCTCCGCCGCGCGACGCCAGAGCTGCACGTACGGTCGCTGGGACGTCAGCTTCCCCGAACCCAACGTGGCTGTAATGACGATGCACGAGGAATACCTGTGGATCGAGTCTCACGTCCTGGGAGCGGCGGAGGGCACGTTCGAGTCGATCGGCATGAAGGCGGTCATCGACGTGCAGCTCGACTCCAAGTTCGCAGGCCGTCACGTGATTCGTTGGCAGTAGTCGTCCGCACTTCTGATCCTCATCGACGCTCGGAGCGGCTAGTGTGCCCATCGGATACACACATCCGATCGTTCCGAGCCGGATGAGTATCGAGACGCGCCGAACCGCGCCGAACCGCGTCTCGACGCTCACTCGTCCAGGGACGGCTGCTTCACTTGCACAGTTCCGCTCCGCGAAGCGCCCAGAGGACCGTTCGGCGAGGCCATCCTGTCGCCGTCAGAGACGGATCGCGGACTGCATCAAACCATTTCGGTCGATTTCGTGATGGGAAGGCGCGCGGCCGGGAATACATACGGCTGATGCACCGGCCCAACCCCGCAACGAGACCTTCATCGCCACTGTTCGTCATCGCCAACACGTCGCTGTTGACGGTCGTGTTGGCAACTGGCTGCGGCCGCTCAGGTACCGACGCCGTCTCGCAACTGAATGCCGACCGGGCTGGAGGTCGCTCGAATGTGGCCGACGGCGGGTTGCCCCCCCCGGACGATACGCCGGATGCACGTGCCGACGGCGGTGAAACGGCGGCACCTAGCGCAACGAGTGCACTGCCCGGGCCGACGCCAAGCACCCCCGACTCGCCGAAGTTCGCGTGCGGCGCGGTCGCATCCCAACAGTTCGATGCGGTCACCATGAGCGGCTATCGCGTCCCGCCGGAGCTCGAGGCCGAAGTCGAGAACGTTCTGCAATTGATGACCCCGGCTCAGAAAGCGAGCCAAATGATTGGCGTCGATGGCAGCACCCGAGATTACCGAGACCTGTGGCGCAACCCGGACGTGGAGGTCCCCGGCGTCGGGGTGATTCGAGGTTACTGGTACCGAGACGCTGGGCGGGGAGTGAACCTCGTCTCTGGGCAGTACAACCGCCCCGATGATGGCAACAACTTCTCCACCGCGTTCCCCGCTCCGGCCCTGCGCGCCGCATCTTGGGATCTCGACCTGGAGGTGCGCGTCGGCGAGGCAATCGGCGACGAGGTGGCCGCATCGCTGAACAACGTCCTGCTCGCCCCTTGCATGAACGTCGTTCGCCACCCCTTCTGGGGTCGCACCCAGGAGACGTACGGCGAAGACCCGTACCACGTCGGACGCATGGCAACGGCATTCACCGTCGGCGCGCAACGATACGTGCTGGCGTGCGCCAAGCATTTCGCGGCAAACAACATCGAGAAGCAGCGCTCGAAGCAGAACGCCGTGATGAGCGAGCAGACGTTGCGGGAGGTGTACGGACGCCATTTCGAGATGGTCGTGCAGGACGGCGGTATCGGCTGCGTGATGGCGTCCTACAACATGATCAACGGCGTGAAATCGACACAGAACGAACACCTGTTGCGCGATGTTCTCAAAGCGCCCGTCGAGGAAGGGGGCATGGGCTTCGAGGGCTTCGTGATTACGGACTGGTGGGCCATGCCGGGAGATCAGACCGTGCTCGACGCCCAAACGGCGCAAAACCTGACCATCGAGGCAGTGCGCGCCGGTACCGACGTCGAAATGCCCTGGACCTTTCACTACACCGAGGCGACGCTGGCCAACGCCGACCCGACGCTCGTCGACGAAGCAGCACGCCGCATCCTCACGCAGAAGTTCCGTTTCGGTACGGCGCTCGACAGCGACCCGTGGAGCGTCAAAGCGCCCACGTCCACGTTGACAGCCGGCTCGATCGCGCCCAACGAAGCACACGAGGCGCTGGCAGAAGAAGCCGTCGTCAAGTCGGCAGTGCTGCTGAGTAACGGATTGGGCACGAGTGCGCCCGTGCTCCCACTCACCGAGGCAGCGAGCATTGCCGTAGTAGGCCCAGAGCAATACTTCAATCAAATCAGCTCGTCCGTGCCGAACAGCTGTATCGTCAAGACCGCAGCCCAAGGCCAGGCGCTAACCAATCCCCGGGAGTGCACGTTCTCCTTTGCAACAGATCCGGCACTCGGAGATCGAGGGAGTAGTCGAATCAACACCGATCCGGCACGCACCTTCGGCCCCTTCTCCGGTATTCAAGCCGTCGCTGGACCGAACAGGACCGTAACGAGCGGCAATTCCGCGGAAGACGCGATCGACGCGGACGCCGTGGTGGTCGTCGTCGGCTACACACCGGGCGACGAGGGAGAGGAATTCTACATCGCGGCGGGTGGTGATCGCAGCTCGCTCGATCTGCCGGAGGGGCAAGCCGAACTCGTGTCGAGCGTGCTGGATCTGAACAAGCCGACGGTGGTGATCATCGAATCCGGCTCGATTGTGAATCTGCCGTGGCTAGAACACCCGAACGAGAATCAAGCTACCATCTGGGCAGGGTATCCAGGCCAGCGCGGAGGCGTGGCGCTCGGCAAGCTCATCTTGGGGCAGGCGAATTTCTCGGGCAAGATGCCGCTGGCCTGGCCAACTGCCAACCAACTGCCAGCCTTCAAGGATACCGAAACCGAAACGACCATGGGCTACTTCTTCGGCTACCGGCAGTACGACTTGGAGCAGTACGTGCAAGGCAACGACGTCGCCATGGTCTACCCATTCGGACATGGCCTGAGTTACTCGAACTTCGAGTATTCGAACCTATTGGTACCATGCGAGTCCGTCGCGAAGGATGCCGTCTTCAACGTATCCGTAGACATCACCAACACCTCGGCCGTCGCTGGCGACGAAGTGGCGATGTTGTTCGTCAAACCGCCGCTGACACCAGCTGGCATCAGCGGCGAGCGCCCTTGGAAACAGCTCGCCAGCTTCGCGCGCGTTGCCGTGCCCGCGGGTCAGACCGTCACGGCACGGTTGCCGTTGCGCATCGCCGATCTGCGCCATTGGGAGGGAGGCGACAACGGCCACTGGGTGGTCGACAGCGGCGACTACACGATCCTGGTCGGCAAAGACGCCGCGGACGCCGAAGCGTCGAACAACCTGGCCCCGATCTTCGTCGACGGGGACTGACGCCCGAGCTCGACCTGACTCGACCGAGCACCATCAACGGCCGTCGCCACCCGACACGACATCCTCAATCCGCGACCACTTCGAACGTCAGGCCTGCGTTGGCCACGAGGCGCGGGAGCAGTTGTTCCTGCATCGCCGACGCCGGCGTGAGGATCCCACCCGCCGCGGGCGTGGAATCGCGAGCCAAACACACGGCGCTCTCGCCGAGCATGCGACTCGTGCAGCCGTAGCCGGGATCGCGTTTGCCGGTAACACGCGCTTTGATAGTCTTGCCGTCGAGCGATTGCCCCACGAGCAAGATCGAGAACGATCCGGTCTCCCGGCGCTCACGACTCGGCCCCTGACCGGGGCGGGGTAACAGCGGGCGGACCAGCCGCGGCGTGCGTGTGATCCCCGCGGCGAACGCGCCGAGAACCACGGTCGCCAGATGGGCCTTGACTCTTCCCCTAGTGCCCTTGCCCGCGAGGACCGCTTCTTCGTAGCGGAAGTCTCTTCCGTACGGGTAACCCAGCAAGGCGTTGGTACGTCGGACGATGCGCGTGTTGATGAACGCCATGGCAAACGGGGATATCCAGGCGTCGAGATCGACATCAAACGCCACGCGTGCCAGGTCTCTTCCATCTGGGCCCGAGCGTTCCCGCGGGGGGTTGAGCGCGTACGGGTCTTTCAAGATCGACGCAGAACTCCGATTGCGTCGCGCGTCGGCTTGGGTGCTGAACGCTGACGCAATCGTACCGCCACTCATGTCACCATGCACCGCCTGCTCGAACCGAAAAGCAATGCGACGGCAGGGGTACCCGGTTTTCTGCCGAGCGTAGGCGTTGAGGAAAGCCACACCACAATCGGACGGGATCGAATCGTAGCCACAAGCGTTCACGATGCGAGCCCCGCTGACCTTCGCCGCCTCGTGATGCTGGTCGATCATGCGTCGCATCCAAATCGGTTCTCCGCACAGGTCGCAACAGTCCGTACCCTGCCTGACGCAGGCAGCGACTAGTTTGCTACCGTATGCGGCGTAGGGGCCAACCGTCGTACAAATCACCGCGGCCTGACTGGTTAATACATCGAGCGACGCCTCATCGTTCGCATCGGCGACGAGAACGTCCAAGTCGTTGGCAGACTCGCCCAACGCGCGCTTGAGGTCCTCGAGTTTGGCCCGATTGCGGCCGGCAATCGCCCAATGCAAGTCGCCTCGGGTGCCGTAGGTCTGCAACAGGTACTCAGCCACCAGCTTGCCGGTGAACCCGGTCGCTCCCCACACCACCACGTGATACGCGCGCAAGTTCTTTGGTTCCATGTCTCCCTAAAGCAGCAATCAGCGCGATGGCCGCAGCGAATCAAATACCCGGATCCCCGAGGTGCGAGCAAGCGCTGCGGATCGTGTTGGAAGCCGCCACCCACGACTCTGTTGAACTCGTATGGGCGTGAGTGAAGCGTACGGGTCGAGCGCACCGTGAGCGGTCAGCGCCGCATCCGCATTTCCAAACGATCGGCATCAGCTGGCGTACGACGTTCCGGCGTGCACTCCGAGCGGAGGAGCCGGGTCAGAAGTTTCGTGACGACAAACGTGTCGGGCCGAGCGGCCTGTTTCATCGTGGGGGCACCGCAGAAAAAAGCGAGCGAGCGTCGTCACGAATCGAACCTCGACTCTCCTCCGAGTTATCCATTACCTCGACGCGAGACGTACCGTGCATCTATCGACCGTGCATTCCCTTCGCAGCAACCAACGTTGCCCGACAATCGGAGTCCGACACCATGACGGATGAGCGCAACGCCGTCGAGGCAGCGATCCATGCGGCATGTCGGACAGGGGACTTTCGACGCGCCACGACCCAGGCCATCGAGAGCTATGGCGAGGAGCTCGTGGGGTTCTTGATTGCGCGCATGCGCAGGCCATCAGACGCGAGCGACGTGTTCTCGATGTTCGCCGAGGACCTGTGGAAGGGCCTGCCTTCCTTCGAGTGGCGCTGCAGTTTACGGGGTTGGTGTTACACCCTCGCTCGTCACGCCATGGCCCGCCATGCGCGCTCGCCCCAGAACCGGCCCGAACGCAACCTCGCACTGTCGCAACATCAAGAACTCTCCGCATTGGTCGACCGGGTGCGCAGCACGACCCATGCGTTCGCCAAGACGGGCGCAAGAGATCGGGTGCGCGCCTTGCGCGAGAGCCTTCCCGAAGACGACCAAACGTTGCTCATCTTGCGAGTCGATCGTCAACTGTCCTGGCGCGATCTGGCACGGGTGATGAACGACGACGCGGGCAACATGAATGATGCGGAGCTGTCCAAGCTCGAGCAGCGCCTGCGGCAACGCTTCAAGCGCCTCAAAGACCGGCTGAGAGAGCAGGCCAAAGCGGAGGGGCTTCTGTAGACGCAGAACATTCCTCTTCGCCCAGTCATCGATTGGCACCTGCCCAGCCGATTCTCTCATCACACGTGCCAGCGCTCTACGCCACTGGGAGAACCACCTGCTTCGCTGCCCGGAGCCGAATCTGTTCGAACCCGCTCCACATCCGCGGAGCGCCCCGTGAACCCACCAAACCCAGGAGATACGCAATGGTTCGATTGATAGCCAGATGGAAACTCGAGAAAGCGGGCTGCCCTCCAGAACTGGAGGCACTGCTGGATGCCGTCGCGCGCCGGGTTCGCGATCGCGAGCCGAACACGTTGATGTACTCCGTGCACCTGCACGCCGCACCGCCGAACGACTCGCATTCCGACCAGCCGCCGATGCCCATCCCCGGAAGTGAGCAAACGGAAGTCGTGTTCGTCGAATGCTACCGAGATGCCAAAGCGTTCTCCGACCACGTCAAGGGTCCAGTTTTCACCGAGTTTCTCCAGGCAGTGCTGCAGTACTTCGAAGCGGACCCCGAACGGCCAGGCTGGCCGAAGTCGGAGGTCATCTTCCTCGAAGGGAAGTCGGCATTCGTCCGCACGCTCGTCGACCAATGTGCATGACTCCCGGGGCGCTCCACTGGGGTGCTTCGACAAGAGTTCACTCTTCACGGCTGCGCGAACCACACGTCTCACCGTGGGGCAGTGAACTTCCCGTCGACGTCACGACGGCACGCGACACCCTGCGCAGAGCATTTCGGTGATGGCATCGATGTTCCTGACTCGCTGAGCGCGCATCCCGGCATCGCCTTGGGCCAGCAATGCCTTGCCCTCGTCACAGCCGAGGAGTTCGCCGAGGCGGCGGCGCGCCGCCGCAGCGTGCATGGCCATGTCGTTGTCGTCGAAGCCGGTTACCGCGGCGCGCAAGTGCTGCGCGGCTCCATCGAGATCGCGCGTGTGCAGGGCGAGACCGGCGTCGAGCGTGGCGCGCATCGCGGCCGCAAAGGGCAGAGCGAGCGCGGAGAGGCGCTTGGCGCAATACCGCACGGTAGCTCGCGCAGCACCGGCGCCCGTCGTTCGAAACACCGTGAGCGCAGCCATGCCTCGCAGGTGGAGCGCCATGCCGTTGTTGACTTGCGCGCGATCCATCAGCGAGCGCCTGAACCAGGCCCAACGCGGGTCGACCGCAGCGAGCGCTCGTTCACCCTCGCCTCGATACAGATGTAGCGAGACTTCACCCATGTTCAGGAAGAAGTCCGGCCATTGTGCGTCGTGCCCCTCGCTCCAACGCGCCCTGGCTTGCTCGAGGATGCGTTGATAGCCGGTAACGTCGTCGTTGCACAGCCACGCGACCGAGCCGCAGTGACCGCTGAGCATGGCGCCAATCCAGATACGGTCACGAGCGTACCCCTGCTCGACCAACCCCGGTGTGGTGCCGACGATGTCGAGCCAGTCTCCGCGATAGAAAGCGGCGATCTGATCGTAGGCCTGAGCGCCGTCGCGTTCGTACTGAAGACCCCTGCCGCTGTTTTGCAGAATGTCTAGCCCGCGCCTGAGGTGTTCCCGCCCTTGGGCCCACTTTCCGCGGTTGATCTGAATGGCCCCCCGCGTCCGATTGAGCGGGGCGAACAACAGGGGACGCCCGCACCCGCTCGCGATCCGAAGCTCTGCCTCGTACAGGTGATCGAGCCGCCGTGCGGCAGACGGCTGAGCCAAGGCGAGATAAAAGGCCGCAGACCGCAGACCGTTGGCTACGTGCTCGGGGACTCCGAGGTCCAAGGCGCGTAGCAGGTAGTCATCAGCCACGCTGGCCCCAATCATCGGCGCGTGCATCACCAACCCAATGCCCGCCGATGCGAGGATTGTCAGCGCTTGCAGACCACGCGGCGAACATTCACCGACTTCACGCGGCGTCGTCTGGAGCCCCCGCATCCACAAGCGCAATTGGGAGAAGAGCCGGCGTCGCGTCGCTGCGCCCACGCTCGACGGCAAGGTCAAGCCAAACTCGGCAAAGAGCTCGCGGAACAGCACCATGCCTTCGTCGACGTGGCCCGCGTTCAGGAGTTCTTCAGCGGCTCGCCGTCGCAAGCTGCGGTTTCGGTCACCTTGCACCGCCTCCGCCGCCAACAGAAACACGTCTGCCGCTTGTTTGCCGCGACCTGCTTGCGCCAGGGCGTGACCCCGCGCCACACGAAGCTCCTGCAAGCGTTCAGGCTCGAAGTTGCCGAAGCCGAGTGCCTTCTCGTACAGATCCGCCGCGTGCAGGAACGCGGTCCCCGCCATGGCCTGCTCGGCCGCACGCGCACATTGTTCCGCAGCGCTAGCGCGTTGCCCCGCACCCTCGAAGCACGCGGCGAGCAGTTCGGGGTCGGGATAGGCATCCGCTTCGAGCTCCGTGGCAAGCCCAGCGTAGCAGCGGACCCGCTCGAGCTCACTGAGGCGCCCCGCCACGGCCTCGCGTACCTTGTCGTGGTAGCACTCCACGATGCGGTCGCCTTCCAGGCTCGAGAGCCGCAACAAGTGCGACGCGCGCAACAGATCCAACTCGACGTGCGTCGCTTCTGCGGCTTGCAACAGCAGCGTAGCCGGCAACGGCTTGCCCACGAGCGCACTGTACTCGAGCAGGCGTCGCGCCGGTCTGGAAAGCGCGCTCAAGTGATCGCCGAGCGCTGCCGGGAGGGAGAGGCTTGCGAGCGAGCCGGAATCGGTGCCGTGTCGTGCGACGAAGCGGCTCAGTTCGCCGACGAAGAACGGGCTACCGCCCGACTCACGCGCGATGGCCAACGTCGCCTCTCGCTGACCGTTCACCCCCACGGGAAGAAGCCGCTCTGCCAGGTCTCTCGAAGCGTCTTGCGACAACGGACCGATCGACAGCGTCCGCAACTGCAATCGGCTATTGCCTTCGATCGCGTCGCGCACCCGGAGTAGCGCCTGATTCGTATCGGCGTGCTCACTGCGGTGGCTCAACAGCAACAGCCCGGGCATTGGCTCGGGGTGAACCATCAGCGCCCGCATGAACAGGACGGCATCCGCATCGAGCCACTGTACGTCATCGATGTGGACACACATCGGCGCTCGGTCACGCATGCGGGTCAGGAACTTTCCGAACGCCGCATACGCACGCCGGCGCAGCTCGAGCGGATCGGGGACGTCTTTCTTCGGCGCGTCCGCCACCACTTGCACCCGGCCGAGCACCGGAAACAAGCGTGTCAGCGCGTGGACGTCACGGGGTAACACGGCTGCTGCCTCTTCGCGCGGTAGCTTGCGCAAGTGGCGGCTCAGATCGTCGACCAGTGAATCGAAACCCTTGAACGGCACGTTTTCGCGCTCGTAGCAGCGCCCCGCGAGCACGGTCGCACGCCCCGCAACGCGCAGTTCGTGCAGGAACGCCTCACACAAAGCACTCTTGCCCATGCCCGACTCACCGCTCACGAAAACGATGACCGCTTGATCTGCGAGTGTTGCCTCGAACGCATCGCGCAGCACTTGCAACTCACTCTCTCGACCAAGCAACTCGAGGGTCGCCTCCGGTGCGACAGAAGCGTAGCCGTCAGCGGAGCCAGTCCTGCCGAGCGAGCTCTGCGAGCGGCTCGACCCCATGCTCTGGGGAACCGGAAACAGTGTTCGGAGTTCTGTCGAATCCGGACGCTCACTCGGGTCCCGCGCGAGCAGCCGAGTACATACGTCGGCGAGGTCGTTGGGGGCGTCCGACGCCAAGCTACTCACCGACGGCGCGTCCATGCGCTGCTTGTCGACGATAATCTCTGATGGGCTACCAGTGAACGGCAACTGTCCGGTCAGGGCCTCGAACAGCATCACACCGACGGCGTACCAATCACTCGCAGCCGTTGCGCCATGGCCCCCACCTTGCTCCGGTGCCATGTACGCGGGCGTTCCGCTGACGCTCTCTTCCATCACCGTTTGCCCGACGCCTCCCGTCTCGGGGTCGACGGCCAGCCCGAAGTCGAGCACGACCACGCGGCCATCAGGTGGTACCAACACGTTGCTCGGCTTCAAGTCGCGGTGCAGTTTACCGGCAACGTGTATCGCCGAGACGGCCTCGCAGAGCTGCGCAAGGCAATCGCGAAGACGTTCGAAATCTGGCGCACCGAGCAACCGTGGTCGCACCCAATCATCGAAGCGTTCACCGAGGACCAACTCCATGGTGATGAACCACAGCCCCCCATCGGTGCTCAACTCGTGCAAGCGGACGAGGTTCGGGTGCGCAACGTCGGCCAGCGCGCGAAACTCGTTCTTGAATTGATAGACATCGCGAGCTTCCATCCGCGACATGGTCTTGAGCGCCACGTTCTCACGGCGCGCCGCGTCGAAAGCCTCGAACACGACGCCCATGCCACCTTCACCGATGCGACGCAAGATTTCGAAACGCCCATCTGCCAGCCGCGCTCCGGCTGCTATCACACGCGCAGTCGGAGGTGCTTTGGCCGCCTCGTGCAGCAGACGATTGAACGCCGAGTCGCCACCATCCGTAACGCTCGCCGAGCCGTCGAATGACGGAGGGTCGGTGGCGTCGCTCCATAGCCTCGTGTCCATGTCGTCCATTACCACGACCCACAGCAGGCCGTCAGTCGAGGACTGTTAACTGGTCGGACGTTCGTGGAGAAATGCACGCGCACGATCACAGCCTCGACGAAGCGGCCGCGCGAGCCAGATCACGGTGG
>QJWJ01000176.1 GCA_003235365.1 Deltaproteobacteria bacterium | reverse complement strand
GAGCCGAGCGACGACGAGAAGAACAAGAAGCAGGACCAGCAAGACAAGCAGGACCAGCAAGACAAGCAGGACCAGCAAGACAAGCAGGACCAGCAAGACAAGCAGGACCAGCAAGACAAGCAGGACCAGCAAGACAAGCAGGACCAGCAAGGGCAAAGCGGCGACAGCCAGCCGGTGCCGAGCACCCAAGCCAGCGCACAACCTCCATCACTGAGCCAAGACGATCGAGTCCTCGACGAGCTCGAACGCGCACCGATGTTTCAACACATCGACAAGGATCAGCGCGCACGAGTGCGTGTGAACATGGAGGACAAATGAGGGCGCTGGCCGCGTGTCTCTACGCGGCCTTGGTGTGCGTACTGTTCGCGTCGAGCTCGCTGGCTCAGGACCAGGCGTCTCTGGAGCTCAGCGCGAACGTGATCGAAGTCGGACAAACCGTGCGGGTCGTCGCCCAAGCGATGTCGAGTGGTGACGCGCCCGAGTCCCCAGAGTTGACCGCGCCTCCTGCCTTTGCCCAACATGGCCCGAGCATCGGGACCAACCATCAGATCAGCATCGTCAACGGGCGAATGGAGCGCAAGGTCGGGATCTCCGCGACCTGGGAGCTGACGGCTCGCCGCGTCGGCAAGTACACGATCGGTCCGGCGACGTTTCAGACCGCCAACGGCAAGCTGCGTTCCACGACGGCAACCATCGAAGTCGTTGCCGTCGGGCAGTTGCCCGCGCCCCAGCGCGCGCGCCGTCGCTCAATCTTCGATGACGATTTCTTCCCTGGGTTCGGCCGACGTCGTTCGATCTTCGACGACCTGTTCGGACAACCGCAGGCAATGCCTGAAGCCCCCGCCGAATATCGGGTCGACCGCGCCCCCGACCAGCACGCGTTTCTACGTGCGGTGGTCAGCTCCGACCGCGTGGTCCTTGGGCAACAGGTCACTCTCGACGTCTACGCCTACGGCAGCCGTGGGGGATTCCAAGAAATGGACCCGCGGGAACCGCGCCGTAGCGACTTCTTTTCCTACGCGCTGGTGGAGAACTCGGGCAAGCAACGTCGGTATTCTCTGCAAATCGAAGGGCGGGACTACCAAGCGGTGTTAATCCGACGGTTCGCCCTCTTTCCGCTGAAGACGGGCGATCTCGAAATCGGTCCGATGTCGATCAACTTCTACGGCAACGGCTACGTGACTCGTTCCACCCCCGAGGGTCTGCCGAGAACCAGCAATCCGGTCGTCGTTCACGTGGCCGAAGCCCCGCCCATCGGGCGTCCAACGGACTACCAATCGGGCGACGTCGGCCGCTTCACGCTCACCGCCCAAGTCCAGCCACGAAGCGTCGAAGCGGGAGGCTCGTTCAGCGTCGTGGCCACGCTCGAGGGGATCGGCAACTTGCCGAGTCGCCTCGTGACTCCGGAACAGACCGGACTGGAGTGGCTCGAGCCCTCATTACAAGAAGAGCGAGACGCCGACGAGAACTTCAGGTTGCGTGGCAAGCGAACGTTTACCTACGTCGTCAAGGCCGCACGACCCGGCACTTTCGACTTGGGCGACCTTCGGCTGCCCTTCTACGATCCCACGTCGGGTAGGTATTCCGTGGCCAAGGCGGCGCTTGGAAAGGTCCACGTCACCGAGCCCACGACGACCGCACAGCAAGAGGATGCTGTGGAGCCCGAGCGCACACTGACGGAGACCATGACGGTCCGCACGGAGTTCGGCTCAACTCCCACCGTCTCGGCTCCGCTGTCTTCCCAACGCTGGTACTGGCTGCTGCTGTTCGGCGCACCGCTGTCAGTTGTCGCGATCCAGCTCACGGGGCGAGCGGCAAAGGGCTTGGTGCGACGGGTGCACGAGCGCCGCGACGCCCCGAGCCGGCGTGTCGACGAGGCCTTCGACGAGGCACGAAAGCTACTCGCCAAGGACGATGCCAAGGGAGCCGCCAGCGCTCTGGAACGCGCATTGTTCCTCGGGATCGAGCTGAAGACAGGACTGAGGGGGCGAGGCATGTTGCGGCCGGAACTGACCGCCGCCCTCGTGCGACTCGGAACGAACGACACCGACGCCTCGGAGATCGAGCGGCTGTTCTCCGCACTGGATGAACTGCGCTTCGCCAGCGGCTCCGTGAGAGCCCCAGAACTCGTCACGCGCGGGCGCCAAGCCCTGGCGCGCATCGTCGTCAACAAGCGCTCGGCGGCCCGGTCCTCCAATACCACAGCGGGAGAACGGGGCTGATGGTGACCTCTTTCGCGATGCTCCGCGCGTGTTGTCGTACCGCGGCGGCAGGGGTCGTCTTGGCGACGCTGGTGATGGCATCACCCGCAGCCCGTGCCGGAGACGACGCCGCTCTTGTCTTCGACAAAGCGGCTACAGCGCTGGGTACTGGCGGCTACAGCGAAGCCATCGCCTTGCTCGAGCGCCTTTCCGATCAGGGTGTGGTTCGGGCTAACGTCAGCTACGATCGCGCGATGGCGTACCTGATGCGTGCGCAAAGCCCCAAACGACAAGCAGGAGATCTCGGCCAAGCCGTGGCTGCCCTGACAGAGGCGAGGCAGCTCGACCCGACGTTGGACGTCGAAGCAACACTTGCGGCAACGCGGCGAGAGATCTCGCGCCGAAGAGCTCAGCAGGGTTTGGACCCGGTGATCGTCGAACCCCCATTGGGGCGAGCCGTCGTGGAACTCGTCCCGGAAACGATCTGGGCCGTGCTCGGCCTGATGAGTTCCGTCGTGCTGTGCATTGGTCTCGTGCTTCGCACCGCCGACCCGTTGTCGCCTCGGAGACTTGCAGGGCAGATTTGTGCCATCAGCGGCGCGGGAGCATTGCTCGTCTTCGGATGCCTCACGGGTGCCGCAGCGCACTACCGCAACGCGAGCCAACGAGCCGTGATCGTCGTGGCCGAGGCTCCGCTGCTGGACGCGACAGGCAAACGCCTCACGACACGGGCCTTGGACGTCGAAGCTTCCGCGATCCCCGAAGGTGCGACCGTCTACGCAATCGGACAAAACGGTCGCTTCACACAGGTTAACTGGGGCAGCTTCGACGCATGGCTGGAGACGCACCACCTTCGAGTGCTCGCGACCCCCTGAAACGTGGGGCCAAGTGCGCGACTTTGATTGAAAAAGGCCGTCGCTCCGGACGGCTCGAGCAAGCAGCCGAGAATAACGACGCCAGCTTTCACTCACCGTGCTAGACCTATCGGGTGTGGGTTCGAGCCTCCGCGATAAGACCGGTACCCAGCTACGCCCGAGTTCAAATCTCGGCCTTGGAAAGCGTCCGGCACGGTCTGGCGGAAGACGAAGACGAAGCGCGTACTCAGTTGGATGAAGCATTCGAACGCTTCGAACGCGAACAACCGTGCTTGTCCGCGCACATCGGCGATGTTTTGAACGAACCGATGGACGAAACGGCACTGGCGCTGGGTTACTTTCTGGCCCTGGCGGTATGGCTTGCCTTCGAACACGCTCATGGCACCCAGATTGAACAAGTCAGCGCGGAATCGATCGCGGCAACCCAAGAACTGATGGGCTTGGACGAGGAGCTGCGGCGCGGTGATCCTGCGGAGTCGTTGGACACCGACGACATCGTAGCGATGGAGCAGCCACACTTGCTCGACTTCGTCTACGAGCACGTCAATGCAACGCTCGAAGCAAACGCTCCCCACATCGAAGTCGACGATGTCGACACGATTTACCGCGTCATCTTGGTCGAGATACTCGCCCTGTCGTACGCAGTCTTTCGCCCCGCAGGCTACGCTGCCAACGAGCTGGAAATCCAAGCTTAGCTTGGGATCATCGTGCATCGACGACGCCGTGCCACATGCGGCGCGACGTCACTGACCAGCCACTGGATATCGCCCGAACGAAAACTCTGTTCTCGGGGGCGTTGGCCTATTGCTTCGACGAGAATGACGACAGTCAGCCGCCGCTCACGGGGGGGATCAACGCGACGACATCGCCGTCGTGAAGCACGTGGCCAGGCTCGGCGAACTCTTCGTTCACCGCGAGCCTCACGCTCCCCATTCGCCCGTCCAATGCGGGGAAGCGATCGGGCAATCTCGTCGCCAATCCCGCCACCGTCGCGTCGTCCGGCGCCAATTCGAGCTCGGACTCGGCGAATCCGACGGCGTCACGCAGCGCCGCGAAGAATAGAAGATGCACACGCATACCGACGGCCAGTCTACAACAAATATCGCCTGCGAAACCAGGTTCTGCGGCGTGGGAGCTGCTACGCGCCATGGTCGCTCGACCCTGCGAGCTACTCTGCAGACTACTCGAGCAGCTTGCGAACCTTGCCCAGCAGGTCTTCGATGTTGAACGGCTTGGTCAGGTAGTGCTTGGCTCCCGCCTGAATGCCTAGGATCATGTCCGAAGGTCGATCTTTCGCCGTCAAGAAGATGATCGGGATGTTCTTCAGACTGTCCACACCCTTGAGGCGCTTGGCGACCGAGAAACCATCGAGCTTAGGCAAGTTCACATCCAACAGGATGACGTCCGGGCGCTCTTCGACACAAACCACGAGAGCGGCTTCGCCATCCATTGCCGTCACGACCCTCAAACCGTCATTCTGCAGAGCTTTCGTCAGCAGTGCCGAGATCGATTTGTCGTCTTCGACGACCATGACGGTTTGCGTGCTCATGGACTAGTCCCGAAACACTAGCACGGGCCCTACCCGTCGGTTCCAGATTCTCGGACGGCGCCACCGCGCTCGTTGCGACAGACTCCGGACTGCCATTCAGAACGCGAGAACGCCCACACTGTAGCGGGCGCATCTGAGTCAGCGGGTCACGGCGCTGCTCGACGAAGACAACATCACATCCCCGACCCCACTGTGGGTGATCCACTTCGAGCTCGACCTCGCAACACCGGGTGCGCGGTCCACGCAACTGCGAATAACCAGAAACGCACTGGTTTCGAGCCGCCGAAGACCAACACCAAATCGCTTGGTGAGCGACGGCCAGGTGTGGAATGACCCCCGAACCAATGAGCCCCCGCACGCAACCAGCAGTGACGACCACGCAATTCAGAGTCGGCATCGACGAGAACGGGCTCGGAGCGCGCCTGGGTCCCATGCTGGTTACTGCAGTACTGGCCGAGGTATCCACAGCCGGCGAACGGTGGTTGGGTCGTCGACTGCCCACGCGGCTGCGCGCCGACCTCGACGACTCCAAACGACTCGTCGCATTCGGCAGTCATCAATTGGGGGAGGCGTGGGCACGAGCCCTCGTCACGGACGCAGAGACACCGGTGGACCTGTTCGAACGTGCGTCCCTCGACTCGTCAACCGAATTGCAGAATCGCTGCCCGCAGTCCGCCAAACAACAGTGCTGGACGGTGGGCGACGAGCGGTTCGAAGCCGAGCCCGAAGTCGTCACACGCGTGCGCAAGCACTTGGACCACATGGCCCGGCGCGGAGTAGTCGTCCGCGGGATCCGCACGAAGTCGATTTGTGTCGGTGAACTCAACGAGTTGCGGGAAGGCGGGTGCAACCGCTTCGCCGCCGACCTGCACGCCATGGAAGCGCTGATCCTTCGGCTGCGAGAGAGCGCCGGGAGTGAGATCACGGCCGTGTGCGGAAAGGTAGG
>QJWJ01000502.1 GCA_003235365.1 Deltaproteobacteria bacterium | reverse complement strand
CCGTCACTCAGTCCGACGCAACTTGCGGCCGCGGCGCGATGGTTGCGCCGCGATCAGTGGCGGGTGCAACCCTGGAGGGCAGTACACCTCGAGGGCGAGCTCAGCTCAGTGCGGGGGAAGCTCCCCTGACGTTTCCGCACCGCGACCCGACGCCAAGCACGCGCTCCACGGCTTCGGCGAGCCGCGTCGAGCCACGCAGCACGGCTCCAAAACGAAGTGCCAGGGTCTCACGCCGCTCATTCGTCTACAACGTCGCTGGGATCCCGCTGGCTGCCGGTGCCCTGGTTCCGCTGACAGGGTGGCAGCTCTCACCGTCATCGCCAGCGCGGCGATGTCGCTGCCGAGCGTCTCGGCATTGGCTAACTCGTTGAGATTGCGCCGGTTTCTTCGCCGGTGCCCATTTTCTCAGCGCGCCTGTAATGAGCCACGGGAGTCTGCGTCCTACTTCAGGGCGCAAGCTCCCCGCGCTACATTTACCTTCTCTTCGAGGCCCCGATGACCTGCCACTCGCCCAAGACCGCTGACACCCCGCTGGACGTCGCCGCACTGCTCGCAGCGCAGCGCCCCACGTTCCTGGCTTTCGTGAGGCGGCGCGTGAAGGACCCGGCAGTGGCGGAAGACCTGCTTCAAGAGGCGTTCATACGCTGCATGGAACGCGCCGCTTCCCTGCGTGACGAGGGCGCGCTCGGCGGTTGGTTCTACCGCATCTTGCGCAACGCAGTCGTGGACCACTACCGAGGAAACGAGCGCGGGGCACGACGCTTCGCCGAGCTCGTGCGCGATCTTTCGACGTTGGCCGAGCCAGAGGCCGAGCTCGGTGAGGCCTGCCATTGCGTTGCGCCACTCGCCGAAGGACTGAAGCCAGAGTACGCCGCGGCCCTGAAGAGCATCGACGTCGAAGGCACAGCCGTCAAAGACTACGCCGAGCAATTGGGGATCTCGTCGAGCAACGCAGGCGTGCGTGTTCACCGAGCGCGGCACGCGTTGAAAACTCGTGTCATGGAAAACTGCGGCGCGTGCGCCGCGGACGGCTGTGGGCAGTGCACCTGCGCCGCGCCTGCACCTGCGACGATCGTTTCGTAGCGGGCCCTTTCTCTGACAGACCTCTCAGATCGAGTGTAATCGAAGAGCAACGTCGGCGTCCTTCTCTCCGAACGCCCCAAGGGGCCCACACGGAGAACACAGATGCCCATATCAACTTCACTATTGGCCGGAGTTGCGCTCGCTCTCGGCTGCGCAACGCGCTCGGTCCCGACCAGCTACTCGATCAACTCGCCCGCCTCACCCGACTCGCCTGCCAGCGCTCAGCTCGCGCCGACGAGCTTCAGCGACGCGCAGCTCACCGCGCATGACGAACGCGCGGCGGCGTCGCCCAGCCACGAGCCCGCTGCTCCTCCGCACGACCACTCGCGGCACTCGTCACCCGCCCGGGCCAAGCCGAAGCACGATCACTCGAAGCACGATCACGACCATGCGAGTCACGCCCGTTCGAAACACGGGCCCCATCACTCGACAGAGGTGAGCCATGCCGAACATGGCGCGTCCGAGCAGAACTCCGCTGAGACGACCAAGTACGTCTGCCCGATGCACCCTGAAGAAGTATCCTCTGAGCCCGGTCGTTGTTCGATTTGCGGGATGAACCTGGAGCCCGCCAAGTGACGCGCGGACTGAGATTCGCTGGCGCGCTGTTCGGCGCGCTCGCCACAGCGTTCGCGACCGGGTGCGCCACCCGTTCGGCGGCGGGCGACATGACCCGCGTTCCCCCAAACAGTCTGCCAATGCGTGGAGCACACGGGCCGTTCAGCTACATCGACATGGGCGGCATGTTCACCATCTTGCGCGTGCGCTCGGGGGACGATGCAAGCAGCTGGTACGAGCACCCTGCGACAACGGTTTCGGGCCCGGCGAACCCCGGCCAAATGTCCGTCGATGGCGTCAAAGCGTCGAGCGGGGAGTAATGCAGCGATTGCGGCGACGTCCTTCTTTCCGAGCCGCACACGACACCTCGCGGCTCGGAAAGGTCGTCAACAATGAACACTCGAATCACTCGCTTCGTCGTCCCCCAAATGTCCTGCGGCTCCTGCGGCCATCACGTTCGTGTCGCACTCGGTGAGCTCGGGGGTATCGACAAGGTCGATATCCGCCTCAGCGAGCGCCGCGTCAGCGTACAACACGACGCCGACGAAGCGTCGGTCGCTTCCCTGGTCGAGGCGATCGCCGAAGCCGGTTACGACGTCTCCCAAGTATCGTCGAGCCCCGTGTCGGAAGGAGAGGGTGGGTGAACCGGGCAAGCTGTGGAGCCCAGATCCGACGCCAGCGGCGCCGTGCGTAACGCGGAAGCGCTCGCGCGTGACACCGCTAACGCCGTGCGTAACGCCGGGGCGCTCGTGAGTAACGCCAGTGACGCCGTGCGTGACATGGGCGCGCTCGTGCGTAACGCGGGGGCACACGTATTTTACTTCTACGCAGTGGCTCTGTTGTTTGTTTCGGGTCCTTCGAATTTTGCGTTGGGGTCGTTGATTTTCGTTCGCAGACTGGAGTTTCTCCCAAACTCAGCCGGTGCTAGTGAACACAGCTTCGCGACGATGCCACAGCGCTGGATCACGGTTGTCAGAGGGTGGGGTGTTGAGTAACGTCCGCGGCGCGATGCCTGGGCATGGTGTTGGCGCGCCAACCCAGCCTCGAGTCAGCCCGGTGTCGAGCCAATCAAATCAAACAAGCGGGGTGGAAGATGAGTGACGAGCTATTGGCCAAGTGGCGCAAGCACGCAGTAGCGATCGACGAACCGCGAACGAGCTTCGGCGTGCCGGTACACGTCTTTCTGGGCGAAGCTGTCGAAGCTGCGGGTTTCGCGCAGAACTACTGGGACAATCAGAAGGATCCCAACGGGCGCGTGGTGCGACCGGGCCTGGAGAGCGTGAACAAACCGGGACGGATCCGGCTCTCGCCGGACATCGTGCAGGAGCTGGATGAGCTGCAGCAAGCCGCACACCGAGCCCAATTCCACTACAAGATGGCGGTTGATCCTCCGGGCCTGCAGTTGATGGATTTGTCGGAGCAGGTGCTCGGCGAGCTGAGTGCGGTGCTCGAGTACTTTTACGACGACGGCGAGACCACCGTGGAGGACGCGCAGCTCCAGGTGCTGGCAACCCAGCATTCGACCCCCACGTCGCACGATGCGATGGCGCTCGCTCTCGACGACTACGCGGCCATGGCCGACGCGGTCAGCGACGAACTCGATGGCCTGGCGAACTTCTCGCTGGAGACCATCGGCCAGGCACGCAGCTACGCCCGCCAGCTGCGTGAACGCTCCGCTCCCGGCGCTCAGGGTGAACGCGTCAGTCAGGCGCTACGCTTGCGCAACCAGATCTGGACGTTGCTCTACGACCGCGTCAGCAACGTGCGGCGCGCCGCCGGCATCGTCTATCGCGCTCACCCCGAAATCCAGCGCCGCGTCACCAGCAGCTACCAGCGCGCCAAACAAGCCGAGTACCGCAGGCGCCAACGCGTCGAGCAGGCAGCGCGAGCGGACAACCCATAACCGCTGGAGTAGGCCTGTCACAGGCGCCCGCTGGCAACCTCGGGCACGCAGTCGAGGTCGCCAGCGTGGCGTGAGCCTTGGGCCAAGAGGCGCAGCACACGTCTCCGATTGACGGCCGGAGTTTTACGTGAGTAGATGCCCCGATGGCAAAATCCCCCCAGCCCAGGTTGCCCCAACTCGGTGAACTCGAGCTGAGGGTGCTCGAGCACCTGTGGGGTGCGGGCGATGCGGACGTGCAGGAGACGCATGCGGCCGTCGGCAAGCGCCGCGGCATCTCACCCAACACGGTCGGGTCGGCGCTGGAGCGATTGTACAAGAAGGGGCTTCTCGAACGGGAAAAGGTGTCCCACGCGTTCCGCTACCGCGCGGTGCTCGGTCGCGAGGAGTTTCGCGCGCGCAAGCTGGTGGAAGCCGCCGGAGGGCTCGAGGCGCTCGGCAAGCGGGGACTGCTCGCCGCCTTCGTCGACCTCGTCGCCGACTCGGATGAACGAGCGCTGAGCGAACTCGAGCGTTTGATTCGCATTCGGCGAGGGGAGCGCGCTCGATGAACACCGGCCTGATCATTCTGTGTTTGGCGGCTTTCGCCATCGTCGCCGTACTGGTCTCCGGCGCCGTGGGTGTTGTCCTGGCCTCGCTGGACGAGCTGGCGGCCAGGCTTCCGCCCCGTCATCGGGCGCGTTTCTGGCTGGGGCTCGCAGTGTTGCCGTCCATCGTCGCAGTGCTGGCGGTGGCCGTTTCGCTGCTTCCCGCCGTCGGCATCGGACATGACCACTGTCTGGCACATGGTGATCACCACCTGCACCTGTGTCCTCATCACCTCGGCGGTGGTCCCGGCATCGTGCTGACGTTCGTCGCGTTGCTCGCGAGCGGGCGATTCGCGCACGCGTCGTTCGGCCTGCTGAACGCCCTTCGACTGAGCGGCAACACCTCGGCCACGTTGGCGCAGGCCTCCGAAAGGCACGCCGACGCGCTGGTCTTTCCTTCCGAGGCGCCCCAGGCCTTCGTGCTGGGCGCGCTTCGTCCGCGGATCCACATCTCGAGCGGGTTGAAAGCGCTCGGACCAGAGGTGGTGGATCCGGTTCTCGCGCACGAGCGCGTCCACGCCGCACGGCGAGACTTGCTGTGGCGCACCGTGTACCCGCTGCTCGCCATCGGACACCTGCCGACGCTGGCCAGCGCGTTGCGCGCTCGTGTGTGCACGGCTCAAGAGATGGCGGCCGATGCCGAAGCCGTCGAAACGCTGCCCGACGGTCGATTGAGGCTGGCGCGGGTGCTCGTGTTGCTCGCTCGCGCTTGCCAGACACCAGCTCCGGGCATTTCGTTCACCCACGGGGATGTCGAAGCTCGCGTGCGAACCTTGCTCGAAGAGCGGCCCCCGTTTTCGACTTGGCCGGGCCGAGTCCTCGTGCTGTCTGCCTTGGTGTTGCCGGCGGCACTCGGTGCCTCTCACGATCTCGTTCATCACAGCTTGGAAACGCTGCTCGGCGCGTTGAGCTGAGCTGAGCGAAGTGGAAAGTCTCATGCCCATGCCAGACCCTGCTCGCGTATCTAAAACTCCGAGCGCTGCTCGGAGAGTTACCTTCCAGATGCTGTTGAGCGCGCTGTGCCTTGCCCCAGTCGCGACGGCCCAAACGACTGAGCCAACCGCGCAAACGACTGAGCCCACAGCCCAGACGACGCCAACCGCACCCGGCGAAGTCGGAACACCGCTGAGCGAAGCGGACGTGATCCGCCTTGCTCTCACGCGCACCCCGACTGCAGTCGTCGCCACGGCGACGGAAGCGCTGGCCGACGCGCGCACCCGCACGGCGGCGCCGCTGGCCAACCCCCAACTGAACTGGCACCGCGAAACGGTACAAAGCGGCCCGAGCGGGAGCCAAGGCGCCGAGGACACACTCAGCGCATCAATACCCATCGACCTCGTCCGCCGCCGAGCGACGCGCGCACTCGTTGCGTCGGAAGGGGCGTGGCTACACGCCGAGGCGTCGCTGTCACGCACGACGGCGGTACTCGACGCGGTCTTGGCCTACTACGACCTCGTCATCGCCGAACGGCGCGTGGAAGTGTTGGCGCAAGCCGTCTCGAACCTCGATGAGGCGGCCCGCGTGCTGCAGCGTCGAGAAGAGGCCGGCAACGCTTCGGGCTACGAGAGCAGCCGCCTTGCCATCGCTAGTGAACTAATCCGAAGCCACCTGGCCGAAGCCCGGGGAACGCACCAGGGCGCGCGAGCTCGACTCGCCGCGCTGCTCGGCATCCCAACCGAATCGCTGCGCAGCGATGGCACCCTGGCCTTGGTCTCCTCCGCTGACGGCTCTGCCCTCGCCCAAACACGCGGCGAGTCGCGACCCGCGCTGCAGCAAGCCCGGGAGTCGCTGCGGCTCGCGGGTGAAGCCGGGGAGCACGCCGAATGGGCGTGGCTGCCTGCGCTCGAAATCGAGGGCGGCGTCAAACGCGCCAGCGATGCGGGTGCCGCCAGCGGATACGGCTACGTCGTTGGCGTCTCGCTCAGTCTGCCGGTCTTCGACCACGGACAGGCCGAGCAGGAGCAAGCGCGAGCCCAGCAAACCCTCGCCACCGCTCGCTCCGAGGCGCTGGCGCGCACGTTCGACGCCGACGCGCAAAGCGCTCTGGTCACCTTTCGCGCGGCCAGCCAGGAGTTGTCGCGTTTCGACGCTCAGACGGCGGGTCACGTGGATGCATTGCTGCGGGCAGCGCAAAGCGGCTACCGCGAAGGCGAGCGCACGATCGTCGAGCTGCTCGATGCCCAACGCGCACAAACCGAGGTGGCCGAACGGCGCCTCGCGTTGCTGCAGGAGGCAAAGCGTGCCGAAGCTCGGCTACGCGCAGCCGCTGGAGAATTGCAGTGAACGACAGGTTCCGAAGTTGGATTGGCGTGCTCGCAGCGGCCCTGTCAATCGTCGGCTGCGACCGTCTCCACGGCCACGACCACTCGCACGAGGGTGAAGGCCACTCCCACGAGGCGGAGCATGGCGGCCACGACGAACACGGTCACGGGGATGACCATGGACATGGACATGACCACGGCGAAGACGCCATCCGCATCACCAAGTGGACCGACAAGCTCGAACTCCATGCCGAACACCCACCGGCGGTCACGGGGCAGGAGCTGACGTTCCTCGCTCATCTGACGATCCTCGATGGTTTCAAAGCGCTCGAAAACGCCAGCGTGACGTTGGTGCTCGACGGTCCATCACGCGTGGAAGCCACGGTCGACGAAAAGCTCCGACCCGGTATCTTTCAGCCGAAACTCACCGCTCCCACCGCCGGCACCTACCGAGGCAGTTTGATCATCAAGGGGCCAGCAGTGGCGGATACCATCGCTGGCTTCGAGATCGTCGTTCACCCGACGGCCGAGGCGGCGAAGCAAGCGGCCAGCGAAGACAGGGCCGGCCCAGAACCCATCAGCTTCCTCAAGGAGCAACAGTGGCAGGTTCCCTTCGCGACGGCATTCGCGGCGCAGGGTTCGCTCACTCCCTCGATCGACGTCACGGGTGAAGTCACGACGCCACCCAGCGGCCAGGCCGAAGTCGGTGCAGCGGTCGCCGGACGCGTCGTCGCCCCGTCGGCTGGGCTCCCGCGCCCTGGTCGGACAGTGCACCGAGGTGAACTTCTGGCCACCATCGCTCCTGCGCCGGCCGCGCCGGAAGCCGCGGCGCGGGCGGATCTGGCGGTCGTGGAAGCCGAAGCACGCCTGCAGTCGGCTCGCGCCGCACTGGAACGTGCGGAGCGGTTGATCGCGGATCGCGCCATTGCCCAACGTGATGTGGATGAAGCGCGACGCGAGCTACAGGTCGCGGAACAGGCCGTTCGAGCCTCACGTCGAGCACGCGACGTCTTCTCGGGCGCAGCAAGCGGACGCGGCGCCGGCACGTATCGGATGACCGCGCCGATCGACGGCGTCATCGTCGACGTCGAAGCGACGGCGGGCAGTTCGGTTCAGGTGGGAGATCCGATGTTTCGCATCGTCAATCTCGACGAACTTTGGATCCGGGCGCGCGTTCCAGAGCAACAGGCAGCACTGATCCGCACCGATCAGGACGCAGCATACAAACTACCGGGACTCGACGTGTGGTCGTCCCTCATCGTCACCGGAGCCAACCCCGCCGCGTCGGTGGTCAACGTCGGTCGCACGGTGGACCGTCGGTCGCGCACGGTCGACGTCATCTACTCTCTTCGTGACCCCGACGAACGGCTTCGTGTCGGCGCGATGTTGCGCGTGGCCGTGCCCGCGGGGCAGCCGTGGCAAGGTGTCACCGTGCCGCGTTCGGCGCTCCTCGACGACGATGGACGCACGGTCGTCTACGTTCAAGCCGAAGGAGAGGCGTTCGAGGAACGCAACGTGCGCGTCGGTGTGCGATCGGGCAACCGCGTCGGCATCGCAAGCGGCGTCAGTGAGGGCGAGCGTGTCGTCACCGTTGGGGCCAACGTCATCCGCCTTTCTTCCCGCGCCGCGACCGCACCGGCGCACGGGCACGTGCACTGATGGTCGACCTGCTGCTACGCGTCTCGCTCCGACGGCGCTGGCTGGTCCTCGCCGCCGCGGTACTGTTCTCCGTCCTCGGCGTCGTGCGCGCCGCCCGCATGCCCGTCGATGTCTTTCCCGATCTGACCGCTCCTCGCGTGACGATCGTGACCGAGTCTACGGGCATGGCGCCCGAAGAAGTGGAACGCCTGCTCACGTTTCCGATAGAGACGACGGTCAACGGCGTGGCGGGTGTTCGGCGAGTCCGTTCGGCTTCCGCTCCAGGGATCTCGATAGTCTGGGTCGAATTCGATTGGGACACGGATGACGTCGTCGCGCGGCAACGCGTGACCGAGCGCCTGGCAGGACTGTCAGCGCTCCCGCCGGAGGCAGAAGCTCCAATTCTCGCGCCGTCCTCGTCGGTAATGGGCGAAATTGCCTTCGTCGCAATCACGAGCGATGCGGACGACCCGCTGGAGCTGCGACGCGTGGGCGAAGTCGAGGTACGCCGCCGACTTCTCGCCGTGCGTAGCGTCGCCCAAGTCGTCGCACTCGGTGGCCTCGAGCGGCAGTACCAAGTCATCGCCGATCCACAACGGCTCGAGCGCTACGAGTTGACCCTCGACGACCTCGTCGGCGCGCTTCGGCAGGGCAACCAGAACGTTCCGGGTGGCTACGTCATCGGACAAGGACAGGAATCCGTCGTACGCGTACTCGGGCGCGCCCACGACGAGGAAGACCTCGCCGCCATCACGGTCGCGCTTCGAGGTGAACATCCGGTGCGGGTGCGCGACATCGCCGACGTGCGCTTGGGAGCCGCATTGCCACGCGGGACCGCGAGCTACAACGGCAAGCCAGCGGTCGTGCTGAGCATCGTCAAGCAGCCGGGCGCCGATACCCTGGACGTGACGAAGCGAGTCGACGAAGCCCTCGATCTGCTCGGTCCGTCACTACAGCAGCGTCAGATGACGGTGCATCGCGATCTCTTTCGGCAAGCGGACTTCATCCAGACTGCCGTGTCGAATCTGATGACCGTGCTGCGCGACGGTGCGCTGCTCGTCATCGGCGTCCTGTTGCTCTTCTTGTGGAGCCTTCGCCCGACGTTGATCAGCGTCGTTGCGCTTCCTCTCTCATTGCTGCTGTCCGTCATCGTGCTCGACGCGCTGGGATTCTCGCTGGATACGATGACGCTCGGTGGTCTTGCGATCGCCATCGGTGAGCTGGTCGACGACGCCATCGTCGATGTGGAAAACGTGGTCCGGCGCTTGCGCGATCGCATCCGGCTGCCGGAGGCCGAGCGAAAGCCCGTGCTGGTCACAGTGCTGGACGCCTCGCGAGAGATCCGCTCGTCCATCGTGAGTGCCACGGCCATCCTGATGATCGTGTTTCTCCCGCTGCTGTTCTTGGAGGGGCTCGAGGGTCGCCTGCTCTTGCCGCTCGGCGTGGCGTACCTGGTGTCCATCGCCAGTTCATTGTTGGTCGCCGTGACGGTAACCCCCGCGATGTGTTCGCTGATCCTTCCCAAGTCCATCAACGCATCCGGCGAGGAGCCACCACTCATGCGCCGCATCGTGCGGCTCTACGAGCCGGCGCTTCGCTTCACCTTGAAGCACCCCCGCAGCGTCGTGGGCGTTGCAGGAGTCGCCGTTGCCGTCGGCATCGCTGGGCTCGGTTTCACCGGTCGTTCGTTCCTACCGGAGTTCAACGAGGGCAGCCTGACCATTGCCGCAGTCACCTTGCCCGGTACGTCGCTGGAGCAGAGCAACACCTTGGGCGCGCTCGCCGAGCGCGCACTTCTCGAAGACCCCGCCGTGGTTTCCACGGCGCGCCGCACGGGCCGCGCCGAGCGTGATGAGCACGTGCAAGGCGTCGAAGCGTCGGAGATCGACGTGCGGCTCCGCGCCGACGAGCGCAGCAAAGAGCGACTGCTGAGTGACATCCGTGAGCGGTTAGCAAGCGTGCCCGGTGTCCAGTTCACGCTCGGGCAACCCATTTCGCACCGCATCGATCACATGATCTCCGGTCAACGAGCGGCCCTCTCGATCAAAGTCGTGGGAGAGAATCTGAGCGAGCTTCGTCGCAGTGCCGAACGCGTGCGCGCCGCCATCGCCGACGTACCGGGGCTCGTCGATCTGAGCGTCGAGCAAATGGTGAACGTGCCTCAGGTCGTCGTGCGCGTCGATCGACAGGCAGCCTCACAATATGGCCTGTCCCCAGGCCAAGCGGCACAGGCAGCGGGCACCGCGCTGTGGGGCGCCCACGCCAGTCGAGTCTACGAATACGGGACGGTGACCGACGTCGTCGTACGCTACGCCGACGACGCGCGCGAGTCGATCGACACAGTCAAGAGCACGCGCATCGCGACACCCACCGGTGCGGTCGTCCCCATCTCGACTTTTGCGGAGGTCACCGCCGACCGGGGTCCAAACTACATCCTGCGAGAAAACGTCGAGCGGCGGATCGTGGTCACAGCCAACGTCCAGGGTCGAGACCTTCACAGCGTCACCCACGACGTCCGTTCGCAAGTCGCCGCACACGTGCAACTGCCGGCTGGTGTTCGGGTGGAGTACGCCGGCCAGTTCGAGCGCGAAGAGGCGGCAAGCTCCCAGTTGCTCGTGTTTGGAGTGATGGCGATAGTCGGCATCATATTGATCTTGGTCGCCACGCTACGCAGCGTACGGCGCGCGGCGATCGTTCTGATCAATCTGCCGTTGGCTTTGGCTGGAGGAGTCGTCGGCGTCTTCGTCGGGGGTGGCGTCCTGTCCATCGCTAGCATCATCGGGTTCATCACGCTTTTCGGCATCGCCACTCGCAACGGAATCCTGCTAGCCACGCGCACCCGCGATCTGGAACAGGAAGGCATGGTGCGCATTGACGCAGTGGCACAGAGTGCCCGTGAGCGCCTGGCCCCCATCCTGATGACGGCCGTAACCGCTGGCCTCGGACTGTTGCCGCTGGCCCTCGCGCTCGGCGAGCCAGGCAGCGAGATCCAAGCACCGATGGCCCTCGTGATTCTCACCGGACTTGCCACATCGACGGCGCTCAACATGGTGGTGGTTCCTGCACTGCTCGCGAAGTGGGGCGGCGATACGCCTGTCCGCGAACAAACCGTCATTTGAGCTGGACGATCGCGCGAGACGTGTAGCACCACCTCCACCGAGGGATCGCCCCCGACGAGAGTTTCTGCGACGCGGTCCTGGTTATTAACGCGGTGGTTAACTTTGCGCTGCGTTGCCGCGGGTAGTTTCGTGAGTTGTGCTTGCGACCGCCTAGGGCATGACGGATGTTGCGTGCATGATCCTTCCGGCATTTCCTGATCTCGTTCTACCGACCTTGCCCTGCCGCCGACCCTTTTCCGGATCGGTGCTGACTCTCGTCGTTCTGGCTCCCCTCCTGCTCGCGGTGCGCCCTGCCAGTGCGAGCTGCGGATTCTCCGGAACGTCTGCTGAACCACTGGGAGGAGGGTTGGGTTACGGTCGAGCGGTTTCGTCGGTCGGTGCCATCGTTCTGCCCTCGAACGCGGACCTATCGGACCTGACTAGCGCGTTGGCGGCCGCGACTAGCGGGCAAACCGTGTTCATTCCCGGCGACGCAGAGATCGACTTTGGGTCACAGCGCAACATCGTAATCCCAGGCGGGGTGACTCTCGCCAGTGACCGAGGGCTGAACGGTTCATCAGGCGCGTTGCTGTACACGAACGATTTCGGGGGCACGATGCTTCTCAGCGGTGGCTCCAACGTAAGGCTCACCGGCGTCAGATTGCGCGGCCCGTCTCAAACCCAGGCACAGGTCGGGAGTACCAGCGGGATCCGGGGCGAGCACGACCAGTTCGAGGTCGACAACTGCGAGCTGTACGGGTTTCCTGCCGCCGCGATCGGCTTTCGCAACGAGTCGGACCCGTGCACCTTCAATGCAAACGTCGCCTACAACAACATCCACCACAACCAGATGGCGGGGTGGGGCTACGGAGTCGTGCTGGGCAGAAGCGGCAACGTCATGGTGGAGATCCACGGCAACGTGTTCAACGCGAACCGGCATTCGGTTGCGGGCAGTGGTGCAGCCGGTCAAAGCTACATCGCTCACGACAATCTCGCGCTGTGGACCGGAAACGGCCATGTCTTCGACATGCACGCTGATTGTGAGCCCAGTGAACCCGTCTACGGAAGTGCCGTGGCAGGTGGCTGGCTCGAGGTGCGCAACAACTACGTCCTGGTTCCCAACCAGCGCGCAGTGACCTGGCGCAGCAGTCCGTCGATCGGCACCAGCATCGTGGACAACTACTTCAGCAATAGCTCGGAGCCCATCAAAGTCTACCAGCACGTCAACAGCAGGACCTGGCCCGACGGGCCTGGCCAAGGCAACAGGTACTGCAAAGAGGTCGAGAACGAGCCGATCAAGAACTACGACACGAACTCTCCCAGCTACAACTGCTACGATTTCTCGCGTTGGTTGGTCGGCTTGGGGGCAACCGACCATTGGCAGCTGTTGACGAGTTCCAGCTATGAGGTTGGCGATCTGGGGTTTGGCGACTTCAACGGCGACTCGATCACCGACGTATTTCGCACCGCGGGGGGAGAGTGGTACGTCTCCTGGGGTGGGAACTCCAGCTGGGACAGCATCAACAGCTCGAGCGTCACCATCGGTTCCCTGCGCTTCGCAGACTTCGACGGGGATGGAGAGACGGACGTCTTCCAGCGATCTGGTTCGGACTGGAAGGTGGCGTGGAGTGGAACCGGCAATTGGCAGACCATCGGCTCGTCGGGGGTCAGCCTCGCTGATCTTCGCTTCGCTGACTTCAACGGTGATGGTCGCGCGGACATCTTTCGCCGTTCGGGCAACACCTGGAAGGTGGCGTTCGCCAAGCCCAGCCGTCAGGGCACGACGAGCTGGCGCACGGTCGCTTCCTTCGCAGGCACCGGCGGGGCGAGTGCTGGGGGCTCGGGCGGCAGCATCGACAACCTGCGCTTCGGAGACTTCGACGGCGACGGCGCGACGGACGTCTTCTCTACGGATGGCGGCGATTGGTACGTCGCTCACGGAGACGACGGCTGCAACATCAACTCGTCCACCAGCTGCCAGTTCGGCGCTTGGCAAGACGTCAACACTTCGAGCATCAGCCTGAACGCCCTTGCCTTCGCCGACGTGGATGGCGACGGACGAACGGATGTACTGCGTGTCGCCAGTGACAATCGATTCCAAGCAGCCTACGGCGCCAGCGGCGGATGGAAGCAACGAGGCGAAGCTCCACCCTTTGCGCTCGACGAGATGGCCTTCTTCGATTTCAATGGTGACGGTGCCGACGACGTCTTCGTCTCGCATCAGGACACCCCCTGAATTGGGGGATCGTTCGGAAGATTTCACGAACGCGGGGCGACCAAAACGACGCCCCGGCGCGTACTGCACGCTGCCCCATCGTACCCGGCGTTCGCTTGCCCCAATTCTGAGCGCAGCGCGCGATGCCCGAACACCCCCGATCACCTCGAGCCCCCCATAGCGACGAATCACGATGGAAAACACATACAAACTGTGCTTGATCGGTGGTTTTTCGCTGGTCGCACACGCGGGCTGCGGGCGCGGTGTGTCTTCCACGCTCGAGATCACCCATGGCGATCGCGAGCGGGCTGACGCCGGAGGCGCTCACGCCTCCATGCCGACGAACGATGCGGCAGCACCCAGTCCTCGCCCGCTGACCACTCCGACGAGTTCGCCTAGCGCAGCGGGTCCAGGCGATCCGGTCGACGCTCCACCAGGCGAGCCAGATGGTGATCGCGCGCTAGATGCAGGGACAGCGGGGGCATCACCCACTGCCCCGTCGGGAACGGTCCCAACGCTGACCTCCCCGCCCACACCGTCCGTCCCCTCCGCAGAGCCGTCGAGTCCGTCCACGGCGTCGATACACGATGCCGGGACCGCTCCCGGATCCCCAGAATCCGGCCCTCCGCCGGTGAGCCCGAGCAAGCCAGAACGGGACGTCGGCAATGCTCCGCCACTGTGCGGCCCGAGCGATCCCTTCGCGACGCCGAAGCCCATCGAAGGCCTGCCTGCCGGAAGTCTTCGTCTCAGACTGACTGACGACGAGCTGACGGCCTACTTTGCGATGCTCACCGATGACAGCGGTTGGGAGCTCGCTTGGGCCAAGCGCACAGACCGGGATGGGGCCTTTGGCGAGTACGAGCGCTTGTTCGTCAACACCGAGTGGTACGAGTTCAGTCCGTCCGTCGTGGATGGGGAACTCGAACTGTTTGCCGAGAGCAACAGAACCGGTGCCTTTCACATCTTTCGATTTGACCGCACCAGTCGAGTCGACAACTTCGGCAACGCTGAGTTGTTGATCGGAACGTCGCCGCTCGACGATCCGATCAACGCCGAGGGCGGTCCGTTCATCACCCCTGACGGATCCGCGTTGTATTTTCACGCAACCTGGGGCAGCAACATCGGCAGACTCTACCGTGCCCAGCGCATCGACGACGAGTTCCCGACAGCGCAAGACATGATGCTCCGGGTCGGCGAAGGGGGAGAGGCTTTTCCAGTCGTCTCTCGGGATGAACTCACCCTCTACTTCTCGTCCTTCCAAGTCGGGGGAGACGACAACGACATCTGGATGGCAACCCGCTCCGCCAGCTCCGATCCTGCGACGGGTTTCGGCAACCCCGTAGTGATTACGGAACTGAGAAGCGCTTACACCGACGTCGCCAGTTGGGTGTCCAGCGATGGCTGTCGGCTATACTTCTCCCGCTCGGGCACCCCGTTCACGGGAGACTCGGTCGCCTACGTTGCCGAGCGCAACCCGAGTCGATGAGGGCCTCGGCCAGCTCGCCGCGGAACGGCACTGGCGCACAGCAAACTCTGCCAACTGGTTTTAAGGAGCCGAGGGGCATACGAGCGTGGCTTCGAGGTCGAAGATCCCGTTGAGACTGCAGGGACCAACTTGGTCGAAGACCATCAGCGAGTCGGGTGTGACCTCCCAAACCGTGTCACCAGGCGCGGGCCCCGTGGTCATCTGCCAGATGAATTCGGCATCCGGATCGCACGCGCTGTTGCGCTGAGTGTCCACGTGCACGGCAATCCCCGTGTAGTCGCCGAGCACGCCCGGCAGCAGGATCTCGAAGGCGCCACCAACTATCGTCACCTCCCCCAAGCCGTAGGTCGGCTCGCCATGTGTGACCAGGATACGGACCACCTGTCCGTCATATTCTTGAAAGCCGGTGCCCACGACCTGCAAGTCGTCTCTCTGGCGCTCATCGACGTGTGACGTGTCAACGCATTCCACCGCGGAACCGGTGCCGACGGGAGTCCCGTCTCGTTTAGGCGGTGCAGCGTCAAACGCTTCAGGTACCGCCGCGTCGTCGACGCGATCGTCGTCGGCTCCCCCATCAACGCTCCCACTCCCGGCATCAGCGGCGGGATGCGGCCCGTTCGTGGGTACGGTCACGGACGGCTCCTCGGTGCCTGTCGCGTCGACTGCGGGCTTTGGATTATCTCCGGCATCGAAGCCATCCACATCAGTCGGCGAGGAGCGGGGCGCAACGTCGGAGTCGCTGGTCGTATCGGCTGGGGATGGAGGAGGGTCTTTCTGCTGGTCGGAATCGTCGCCGTCGAAGGGCGCTTCCTTGCCTTGCTTCTTCTGATTGACCCCGTCCGTGCCGTCATCGAAGGATTGCCCGCCTCCGCACGCCCACGGCCCAAACATCGCAACCGTCCCAGAGAACAACGCAGCACGCAGTCGAAGGCAGCTCATGACGCTAACGATGAGCAACTCACCGACCCCTGTCCACTGCCATCCCGCACATTTCGTCTCCCAGATCCGCCATGGTATGTGCGAAACTCCGGTAATGGAGTTCGAAGTGATTGCGCGTCAGCTCGTTCGAGCCCTGAGAAATCAGCGTTCTCAGGTCGCCCTCAGTCGCCGACTCGGCTACAGGACCAACGTCGTGTACTCGTGGGAGCACGGTCGAAACTGGCCCACGGCGGCACAGCTACTCAACCTCGCGGACAGAACGGGCGTCGATGTGGCGGAAGCACTGACGCGTTTCCAACGCCAACGACCAGCGTGGCTCGGCCAACGAAATCCGGCGTCACCGACGGCCGTCACTGCGATGCTCAATCACCTGCGGGGTAACCTTCCTCTCGTAGAGCTCGCACGCCAGACAGGGATAAGTCGCTTCGCCTTGGCGAGATGGCTCAAGGGGACGGCAGAGCCGAAAGCGCCCGACTTTCTCAACGTCGTGCACTGTTGTACCCGCAGGGTCGCTGATTTCGTTGCTGCGTTCGTCAATCCCGAACAAGTACCTTCGCTGAGAGGTGAATGGCGCCGGCAACAAATGGCGCGGCGAGCCGCGTACGAAGTCCCGTGGTCTCACGCAGTGCTTCGCGCGCTGGAACTCGCCGAGTACGGACGCCTCGTGCGTCACCGCCCCGGGTGGCTGGCTCGCCGCGTGGGCATCTCGCGACCCGAAGAGGAGCGCTGCTTGAAGCTACTCGCACAAACGGGTCAGATCGGATTCGACGGCAAGCGCTGGCAAGTACTGGCGGGTGGTGCCGTCGACTTGCGCGACGATCCCGACGCGGCCCGCGCCCAGCGCAACTTCTGGATGCGCGTCGCGGCAGAACGCGTTGCAACTGACTCGGGGATGTTCGCCTACAACGTCTGCGGAGTGGCCAGAAAGGATGTGGAGCGCCTCAAGCGCCTGCAGCTGGATTACCTCCGGCAAGCGCGAGCCATCATTTCGGAGTCCGAACCCGTCGAACAGGTCGTGCTGCTGCAAGTGCAGATCTTTGCTCTCGAGCCGAGCCGAGCGACGTCCACGAGCCGTGGCAAACGCCGTGAGTCAGCTTCTGATTGATCACTGTTGCGGCCGAGCTCGGGGGGTCATTGACTACTCGGCAACACTCCCGAGATGCCGCGCGGCTGCATGTGCCCCGAGCGCTGAGAGCCTCGACTCGATTTCTTCAAGGAATTCGCGTTCGCTCGCATCGGGCGGGGCATCGAACCGATCGGAATGCAGAATCCGGAGTTGCAGGGTGATGTGTCCCATGGTTTCCCCCCGCGAATAGTGCAGGGCGTGATCGAACGGGTCGAATTCGTAACGTGCTTCGCCATCGTGTTTCGGTAGCGCGAACACAGCGACCTCTCGAAGCGCCTCGTAGACGCGCAGACAATCGTCGCAGCCCGGCAGCGGCGAGTGGTACGGACCGTCGTGATCACCAATGAGGTCCATCTCGAATCCGATCTGTTTGATCTTGCCGCGAAAACAACGTCGCTCCGGCCAGACCTCCCAACGAACCCGGTGCTGACTGACGATTTCGACGAGCCTGATCGCCCGGGCAGGAGCCAGCGCCGGATCCAAAGCGAGCAAACGCGGAATTGGATCAGCATCGTTGGTCTTCATCACAGTCATCCACATTCTCACGAACGATGACGCGCTGTTCGGCCCTCCAAGTTGAGGACGACGCGTCAGATGGCACGCACGCTACTCGAAACTCCAGCGCCGCGAAAGCAACTCGGTAGCTTCAGACGCCGCTCGCCTTGGCTGTCTCCCACCGTGTCTGGAGTGGAACAGCCTCGTGTTTGCCTCGGAGGACAAATCCGCTGAGTGCACATCGTTCGCGATGGTTTGACGGCAAGTGCAGGCGGTGCGCACTGTGCTCGTCGGCGAAACACGGACGAAGCCGTTTTCGGCCTTGTCGCGCGTGGGCATGACAGTTGCAGCACGTCGGGCAAACAACGACCACAACGGCTGCCGGCGGCGGTGAACCCAGTGCCGAATCAGCCAGAGGAGGTCCCATGGCAACTCGCAGCAAACCCGTCGGGCGCTTTCGACTTCGTATCGATCGAGTCGATGGATACGAGATGCGCGTCCGTTTCGACAAGCCAACTCATCCGGAACTCGTCGTCGATGAACGGTTGCCTTTGGGGAACGAAGCGGGCCCCAATGCCTCCCGTGTACTTGCGGCTGCGATCGGCTCCTGCCTGGCCTCCGGTCTACTGTATTGTCTCGATCGGGCAGGCCTGGAACCGCTGAGCATGGTCGCCGAAGTGGAAACCGAGCTGGTGCGCGACGCAGACGAACAACTGCGAATCGGAGCGATCAC
>QJWJ01000417.1 GCA_003235365.1 Deltaproteobacteria bacterium | reverse complement strand
ACGCCGGGCGCTGATCCTCGCGACGAGCCGTTCCATCCGGATCCGACGAAGCAGCCCGCGGTAGGTCCCATCGAGCAACTGCCGCTGCCGGAGGCGGGAGTCGAGCCGGGGTGTGTCGGAGACGACTGCGATTCGACACCCTGTGTGGACGGTACGTGCGATGAGGAGCCGGCGATTGAGTGCACTGGCGCCGAGTGCGACGCTGGCGCGCCGGGTTCCGAAACGGATGCTAGCGTCCCGCCGCAACCCGCGGTCAGTTGCGGATCGGATTGCGATGCTGGGTGCCAGGGCGACGATTGTGTCGTCGGTTGTGCTCCTGGCGTCTTCGACGAGTCGAAGTTCGACGAAGCGTGCTTTCAATGAACGCGCTCGGTTGGGTTGGCGTCAGAGACTGCTAAGCTCGCGGTATGCCCGAGCCGGAGCGCTGGATCCTGCACGCCGACATGGACGCGTTTTATGCGTCCGTGGAGCAGCGTGAGCGTCCAGAGTTGCGCGGCAAGCCGGTCATCGTGGGCGCCCATTCGGCGCGGGGCGTGGTGTCGGCGGCGTCGTACGAGGCACGGGAGTATGGCGTGCGGTCGGCGATGCCCGGTTTTCGCGCGCGGGAGCTCTGCCCCGACGGCGTGTTTCTGCCCGGTCGCATGGACCTGTACGTTCGCGTCAGCGGTGAGGTTCACCGCATTTTCGAAGAATTCACCGATACCATCCAACCGCTGGCCTTGGACGAAGCGTTCTTGGACGTCGGCGGTAGCATGCACTTGTTCGCCGGGCCCGAGCAGCTCGGGGCGCAGCTCAAGGCGCGCGTCGCCGAGCGGACGCAACTCGACATTTCCGTCGGTCTGGCGTCGAGCAAGCTGGTTGCCAAGATCGCTTGTACTCTGAGTAAACCCAACGGACTGAAAGTCGTGCCGCGGGGGAGCGAGCGCGCGTTGCTCGCACCGCTCCCGATCCGGCGGCTGTGGGGTGTCGGTCCAGTCGCCGCTCAGCGCCTCGCGGGTTGGAACATCCACACGGTGGGCGATCTCGCCGACTACGACGAGCGGCAGTTGTTTCGATTGGCGGGGGAGCGTGGGCTGCAGCTGCAGCGTTGGGCTCGCGGACGAGACGACTCACCGGTCGTCAGCGAGCGCGTTGCGAAGTCGTGCGGAGAAGAAAACACCTTCGCCTCCGACGTGAGCGAACGGGAACAAGTGAGTGCTGCGATCACCTCTCATTCCGAGACGGTAGCGGCGCGGCTGCGCGCGATGCGACTGCGCGGTCGCACCGTGACGTTGAAGATCAAGCTCGCGCGGCGCCGCGGGGGCAAAGTGCCGCGGGTCGGGTCGATGCTGGACGACGAGCCCGACTACCCGGTGCTCAGTCGCAGCAAAACGCTGCCGTCGCCGACCGACGACGCCAAGCAAATCCGCGACGTGGCCTTGAAGTTGTGGGACGCGTCCGCGCTCGGCGAGCCGATTCGGTTGATCGGCGTCACGCTGTCGAATCTGCAACCTGCAGACGCGCCTCGACAACTCGAACTGTTTGGGGAGCAACGCAAAGCCGACGAATTGGGACCGACGCTGGATGCCATCGTTCGCCGATTCGGCAAAGGGGCCATCCGCCGCGCCGTCGACGAGCCGGAGAAGACGACCCTCAGCTTGACCCGCAAGGTGCCGCCCGGTTCCTGAGAACGACCACCCGTTGCTGATCAGCGTCGTGAAGCGGGTGTGTCGTTCACCCAAACAGCCAGACGAGCAGGGCGAGCAACGCGCCCAGCAGCAGGAGCGGCGCTACCAACCAGACGGCGACGGCCCACCAGCCCGAGGCGACCTTGCGCCCCCCTCGCGCATCACATCGCACGCAAATCGCCCACTTGCCGGCGGTGCCTTCCGTCAGCACGCAGCAGTCGCCGCAAATCGGGTTGCGGCATCGGGCGCATGGTCCTGCGGCATCTCCGCCGCAAATGACACAATGGACGAATCCGCCGTCGTCGCCGTGGCTGAGCAGTTGTCCTGTCACCGCGGCTCCGCAGACGCCTTCGCCTTCTCGAGCTCACGTTCGATGGCTTGCTCGAAGACATCCAGAGACTCGGCGCCGACGATTGGGTAGCCGTTGACGAAGGTCGTCGGTGTCGAACGCACGTTGAGAGCGAGCACTTGCTCGTAGGTTTGATCGAGGAACGCCTGGTGCTGTTCTCGAGGGGGCCAGGGCAGCTCGAAGAACGTGGCTATTTCTTTCAGGGTTTCGTCGTTGAAATCCTGCTGGCGAGTGAACAGCATGTCGTGAACCTCCCAGAACAAATGGCTGCCACCCTTGACGTACGCTTCGCGACCGAGCAGCGCCGCGGGTTGTGCGAAAGCGTGGGCCGGGAGCGGTAGATCCTTCCAAACGACGCGGATCTGCGTCGAGTACTCCATCGACAGCTCCGCGAGCGTCAGGGTCAGCCGCTTGCAGAACGGACACTGAAAATCGGAGAAAACGATCAGCGTGACTGGAGCCAACGCTGGACCCTTGACCGGATCGTCGGGTGACAGCTCCACGACGTAGCTGCGCGATCCGTCCAGGGGTTCGGTGTTTTCTTCGGCGGGCGCTTCGCTGGGTGGCGAGATGCTGCACGCGGCATCGTCTTTGGGGCACCACTTCGGTTTTCGTGCGGGTGGGGGTGGGGGCTCCGGCTCGTCAGGGGCCGTCAAATCGATGCTTTGGTCTTGGACTGGGGCGGGCTGGCTTCCCGCACAGCTCGTCGCGTGGCAGCAGATGGCCAATAGCAACGCCCTCACTGCGGTCGATGGTGTACGAAGAGGCAGGCCAGCGAACATGGGCGCCGACCGTATCATCGCCGCTGCGTGGGGGGCGAGCGAAACCGATGGATCGGAGCCAGGGGCTTGAACTCCAGCGCTTAGCGGCGTATTTCGCCGGGCGTGGTTCGTCTGACTTTCGTAGCGGGGACCGTCGAGGTCCGAGGGCTCGAGCAGACACCGCTAGTGCCGCCGCCGTTCGTGGTCCTCGACGAGCGTGCGGGATGTCATCGTGCCGCAGCGATGAACTACGCCAAGGTCGTCCTGTGGCTTCGTCACCACGACATCGAGTATGACGACCAGGCGCGCAAGTACGAAGAATTGCCGTTTGGCGCACGTGTGACGCGGGTGCCCCGCCCCTATCAAACGGCGGCGCTCGACGCTTGGCAACACCACCGCGGACAAGGTGTGGTGGTGTTGCCGACGGGCGCCGGCAAGAGTCAGGTCGCCTTGATGGCGATTGACCGCCGCCTGCGTTCGGCGTTGGTGGTGGTACCGACGTTGGATTTGGTTCGTCAGTGGTACGATCTGCTCGCGTCGGCATTTGCCGTCGATGTGGGAGTGATTGGCGGCGGTGAATACCTCCTGCACCCGCTGACGGTGACCACCTACGACTCGGCCTACCTGCACATGGAGCACATCGGCAATCGCTTCGGCCTGGTGGTGTTCGACGAGTGCCATCACCTCCCGAGCGAGTCTTACGCGCTGGCGGCGCGCCAATGCCTGGCTCCGTTTCGCTTGGGACTGACCGCGACACCGGAGCGGGCCGACGGCAAGGACGCTCTGTTTGCGGAGCTGATCGGGCCGTGCGTCTTTCGCAAGGACATCGTGGAACTGTCGGGTAACTACTTGGCCGACTACGAGGTTCACACCATGGCCGTACACCTCACGCCGCAAGAGCGCGAAGAGTACGACGCCGAACGTGCCATCTATACCTCGTTTCTACGCTCTGCCGGCATTCGTATGAGTAGCCCCAGCGGGTGGAGTGACTTCGTGTTTCGGAGCTCGGCGAGCAGGGAGGGGCAGCGAGCCATGGCGGCCTATCGTCGGCAGAAGGAGCTGGCCGTGGCGGCGCCGGCGAAACTCGAGCTGCTCGACGAACTGCTCGTGACTCACCGAAACGAGCGCATGCTGATATTCACGCAAGACAACGCGACCGCCTACGCCATCTCCCAGCGCTTCCTGGTTCCGGTCATCACCCATCAGACCAAGGTCACCGAGCGCAGTCAGATCCTCGCGCGGCTCGCCAGCGGTGAGTACAACGCGGTGGTCACGTCGAAAGTGCTCAACGAGGGGGTCGACGTGCCCGCGGCGAACATCGCCGTGGTGATCAGCGGCAGCGGCAGCGTGCGGGAGCACGTCCAGCGGTTGGGGCGCATCCTGCGACCTCAAGAAGGCAAGCGCGCAAGGCTGTACGAGATCATTTCTGCTGGGACGTCAGAAACGTCCACGAGTGAGCGCCGACGGGAGCACGATGCTTACCGCTGATCTGGTACGGGTACGTCGCAATCGCGGGCGCTTGGGGGTAGTGGCTTTGAAGGGGGCGAGCTTGGTCCGCGCCTCGGAGTTGGCGCGGCTGTTTCTCGAGCTGGCCAAGGACCAGGTGGGGAGCAACTACGGGCAGCTCAAGGAAGCCTGGGCGGCAGTCGACGTGTCGCCCAAGGAGCGCAAACTCGCCCTCGGGCTGCAGAAGCTCATCGAGGACAGCTGCGAGTTCGAAACGCGGGCCGTGGTCGATCCCGTGAAACTGCGCAGTGAGTTGTTCCTTGCGGCCGCTGATGAACGACGCCGTCTCGGCAAAGACTTCGATCGGCGAAAGGTGTTCGATCGGCTCGCGGCCGAGTTCGACGCCGAACCCGAAGCGCTGGACGCTGGAATCTTCAGCGATCTGCGTTCGCAGCACGCCCTGGTTCGCGTCGCCGTTCCCGACGCGTCGGCATTGGTAGCGCAATACCAGACCGCCCAGTACCAAGCGGTGCTGTTGCGCGCGACGCGAGTCGTGGCGCACGTGCGGTGCGCCAACGCTGCGCAGTATCGGGCGCTGTTTCGCGCGTTGAAGTTTCGGCGCTTGTTGTTCGTGCTCAATCGTGAGGCGGGCGGCTACCGGATCGACATCGACGGACCGTTTTCGCTGTTCGACTCGGTCACGAAGTACGGACTGGCGTTGGCTTTGGTGTTTCCGGTGCTGTGTCAGGTCGACGAACTGCGGCTGCTGGCGCACCTGCGTTGGGGCAAAGAGCGCTCGGAGCTGCTTTTCGAGTACGACCATGCGAGCGTGCACGGCGAGCGAAGCGTCTCAGACGAACTGCCCGAGGAGGTCGCTCGGTTGATGGAAGGCATTCGCAAGCTCGACTCACCGTGGCAGGTCGACGTCAACGAGCGTATCGTGGATCTACCCGGGGGCCAGGTCTGCATTCCCGATCTGTGCCTGCACCGTGGCGAGCAACGGGTGTACGTCGAGGTGCTGGGCTTCTGGAGCCGTGACGCCGTGTGGAAGCGAGTCGAGATGGTTCAACAGGGGCTCAGCGAACGCATCGTCTTCGCAGTCAGCAGCCGACTTCGCGTCAGCGAAGCCGTTCTGGGAGAAGACAAGACCTCGGCTCTGTACGTATACAAGGGGGTGATGAGCCCGCGCGCCGTGCTCGACAAGGTGACTGCGCTCACCGAAGCCTTGGGCTGAAGTCTCGTGTGCGATGGCTCAGGCCCCCACCTTCAACAGCGTTTGGTCTCGCCACGTTTCCAGCGCAGAGTGCAGCCTGTCGCAGACTCTCTGCAGCTCCTCCGCGCTCAGAGCGCCTCCCGACTGTGACGACAG
>QJWJ01000459.1 GCA_003235365.1 Deltaproteobacteria bacterium | reverse complement strand
AGTCCATCGTGCACCGCTGTAGGTGGTAAACATCAACCCAATCTCGAACCGCGTGGTGTGACACGTGATGTCTTGCCCGGCTCCCTCGACGTCAACGGCGAACGGAGCGTTCGACAAACTGTTGTAGCGCCTCATGCAACGTCCGATGCGTCACGATGTGCGACAGGTCGAGCCCCATGTGCACCACCGTTTGGGCGATGTGAGGGTTGACACCCGTCAACACGCACTCCGAGCCGAGCAGACGCACGGCGCGGGCCATCTGCATGAAGTGATCAACGGTCCGGGTGTCCATCACGTCGATACCAGTAATGTCGATGATCACGCACTTCGTTTTCTGGTTCACGACGGCCTGCAGCAGCGATGTCGTCATGTCGACACTGCGTGCAGTGTCCATCACGCCGACGACGGGCAAGCACAGCACTCCGTCCCAGACTTCCATGATTGGGGTGGAAAGCTCTCGAATCGCCGCCCGCTGCTTCTCGATGGTCGAGAGCTTGTCTTCCAGCTCTTGGTGGTACGCGAGGCTATTTTGTTGCTCCACACGCAGTGACTCGATCATTTCGTTGATCCCTGCGTACAGACTGCGAAGAGCAGTCGGGTCTTCGTCTCGCACGTCGAGACGCATGTCATAGTCCCCTTCACCCACGCTGGCGAGGGTCAGTAACGCGTCTGCGACCGATTCCAGGAATTCATCCTCGCTAAGTTCCACTGGACGCCTCTCTTCCATTTGCTTGCAATTCCAACCCGCTGTTCATCTTCTTCGTGCGCGGCCCGCGGAGGCGGCTCACGTTCCCACCGCGGAGCGGGTCAACCGCTCGCGCTCCCGAGCCACACAGTGCTTCAGCGCATCCCTCATGTTGCGATAGCAGCGCAAACCCTCGAGCTCGATGCCCATCTGCACGATGGTCAGGGCGATGTTGGGGTGCATTCCAGACAGCGCACACTCCGCGCCGAGCAAGCCGATCGACCGTGCCATGCGCAGGAAGTAGTCGACGGACTGAGTGTCCATCACCTCGATTCCCGTGACGTCGATGATGGCGTAGCGCGCTTTTTTTTGCACGACCGCGCTCAGCAGAGTCGTCGTGACGTCGTTGGCGCGCATCGTATCGAGCGTCCCGACTACTGGCACACACAACACCCGCGCCCAGATCTCGATGATCGGCACGGATAGGTTGCGAATCGCCTCGCGCTGCCGTTCGATCGTTTCGATTCGTTCGCTCAGCTCGGCGATCTGCTGACTGGACTTGGTTCGCGCGCCAGCGAGATCCTCGATCATCGCGTTGACACTGGCAACCAACGCGCCTACCGGATGGGTCTCGGGAAATGACGACTTCAGGTGGCCGCTGAGATCGCCACGCCCGACGTCCTCCAAAGTTCGCAGAACGTCGTTGACGCTCGCCTGCAACTCCGCCTGGATCTGCACTCCCGTTCGCTCAGACACGGGCACCTGCGTCATCTCGGTTGGCGAACTCGAGCCGTTGCCGGAAGGCGGTGGATCCGTTTCTTTCATCGTCATGCCCTCTCAATCCGTCACTCGATGGCTTGGACCTGCATCGCGCCGGGAGCGTCATCATCAGTAACGCGACGCACGCCGTGGGCGTCCAGTGCCGTTTCGAGGTCCAGGGTCGTCGTGACGTTCGCAAGGCGAATTCCCATCGTTTCCAAGGTCATCGCGATCTCTGGCTTCATTCCGGAGATGATCGTACTGGCGCCCATCAGTGCAGCTGCGGACGCAAGCTGCGAAAGCACCGCACACAAGTGACTGTCGACCAACCACAACCCCGTGATGTCGATGATCAGCCCAGCGCTGCCATCTGTGTAGATTCTGTCGAGGACTTCGGACACCAACCTCGCCGCCATGTCGTCGGTCAAGTCACCTTGCAGGGGGACGAGCAAGAGGTCCCAGAACTTGATGATAGGAATGCCGTTGTAGTGATCCACCGCGCACCTCAGCCTACATCTGCAATCAGCACGGTGGAATCGTCCTCGTTGCGCCTGTATTTGGCGATCACGGATTCGCACGCGTGCTGGGGTGATAGATTCTTGATTTCCTCGACCGGAACTCGCGACGATATGCCGTCGGAGAACAACACCAGACGAGTTGGAACTTCGATCCGAACGCTACAGGGCCGGAATTTTCGAACGCGCAAGCCCAGTATGCCGGGAGAGAATACCAATGGAAGGCGGGTACCCAGCGATCGGCATTCGACGTTTCCAACGGCACAGACGCTCACGCTCTCCGTGGACAGCACGCACAATGTCGCCGCCACACCGCGGGAACCAGCGAGTTTGCCGTGCAATTGCTCCATGAGGTCGTGAGCCTCCAAGTCGAGCGACACGGCTTCGAGATAGTCGACGGCTCTCTGCGAGACCTCGGCGGCGCCAGGACCGTGACCGAGCCCATCAATCACGGCCAGCAGCGTGGTCGCCCCCTCAGTTCGGACGAACGGGCGATCACCGTTGGCGGTTTCCCCGACCTTCGGAAACGACAAGTGCGCGCAATCGACGTTCAAACCAATACCTCCGCGACGACTCGCGTGCCATTCCGATCGGTTTCCACGTCGAAGTGATCTGCCAAGCGCTTGATGCCCATCAATCCCCGCCCCATCCCTGTCCTGCTACGGTAGCGCCCCGACAGAATTTCGTCGAGGTTGCTGATGCCCGGACCGTTGTCCGTAGCACAGATTCTGATCTTCTTCGGCCGCGTATTGCTGGGCACGATTTCGATGCTCCCCATTCCGGCGTACATCACGACGTTGCGGGCGAGTTCGCTCACGATGGTCGCAATCTTCTGGGTACAGAACGCGCTCGCTTGAGCGGTTGTGCAGATACGTCGCGCTCGGGCTCTGGCGTCTGCGATGTCGTGCTCCCCGCGAAGTTCGAGCACGCACTGCTCCACCAACATCGAATCGCTTCCGCAAATCGAATTGATTGCCTCCATCGCGCGCTCGAGTTGCGACGGCGAAACGAACAGAGCCGCCCCGCGCCGCAGCGCCGCACTGCACCGGCGCAAACCCGAGGAGCTCAAGGTTTCCGGCGCGAGTCCCTCTGCTCTGACGGCTCGCGTGAGTATCGCGCGCGCATTCATCGGCGAGATATAGGTCTCGAGAACCGCGCAGGCTTCGCTGAACTTGCTCATCGAACTCCGACCTGAAAGCTCTAGCCGCGGACTTCCGCGGGACCCACGACTCGCTCGCCCGCGCGATCGCGCGACCCCGGACTGCGCATCCGCGATGTCGTGCGACTGGCTGGAACGCTCTGACGCTCTGGGCTCAACCCAATTGAACGAACGTTGTTCCGAATCGACAAGACTACCTCACAATCAGTCGTAGGTTCAGGGCGTAGCACGGAATGTCGCCGGGAGTAACCGACCTCCGGTCACGCCTCTCCGAGGTCGGCTAGTGGGCTCGCACACCTCAATGCCCTTGCACTCCGCACAACCCACACGAGGACACAGAAGCGCACGCTACAAAGCAAGTAGTCTTCGATTAACAAGAACGACGTCGAGACCGTGATTGACGGAACAGCACGTCGCAACGGCGCATGCGTCACACGGCGAATGCGCACTCAACGTCCGAACGCAAGGCGAGTTTCCAGAACGTTGCAACAACGGGATTCCGTTGCCAGCATGGAACTTCTCACACCGGAGTGAACTGGTTGTGATGGCCAATCAACGCGTTCACTGTGCACGACCGTGAGCTTGGAGACCGGCCCTATGGACCCGCGCTCCTCCCGGTCACTTCCGACGGACGCACATTGCTCGAGAACAGGGCAAGCCCGGTTCGAGTCGCGGGGGCTAGGCGGGTGGGTCGCGCTCGCCTGGCCATGCTCACGCGCGGGGGCCACGGCACGGGCAAGTGTTAACCCAATACAATTACCCCACGCGTTCCGGGGACTCGCACGACGAGGGCACCGCAAAGCTGCTGGCAACAGATGAATGCATGGTTCCCGGAGTTGGTCCTTGACGCACACTGTCAAGGCCGGGCGGCAGAACGCGTTGGGCCAGCATCACCGGAACGCCAAGCACCGATGATCGGCTTCCAAACCGGCTCGGGATTGCGCAGAAATTGCGCAAAAGCGGCAACTGGCGCTCATTTTTTAGCGGCGACACATTGCGAAATTATTGCATGATGCGCAAAACTCTGGCGTCCCCGGTGCCTTGCCGAGCGTCACGGCCGGCGTCCTTCACGAGTCGATTCCATGCCCATTCTCGTAGTCGACGACAACGAACAGAACCGAGCGTTGCTCCAGGCGACGCTCGAGGATGAAGCCTACGAGGTTCTCGTCGCGGCTAACGGCGAGCAAGCACTGGAGCTATTCGAGGCGCGACAGCCCCGTTGCGTTCTTCTCGACGTGCGAATGCCGGGGATGGACGGCTTCGAGGTTTGCCGGCGAATTCGGTCGCTCCCCCACGGTTCGGAGACTGCAATCGTGTTTCTGACGGCGCAGCGCGACGTGGAAACGTTCGATGCCGCGCAGGAAGCCGGCGGTGACGACTTCTTGACCAAGCCACTGCAGACCGCAGAACTGCTCCTGCGGGTCCGCGCTGCAATCAGACTTCACCGGATGGGAGCGGAACTGCGCGAACAGTACGACTTGGTGCGCCATCAACGAGACGACCTGATGCGCCTACACCTGCTGAAGGAGCGGTTGTCGTCGTTCGTCGTGCACGACCTGAAGAACCCCGTCAACGCAATGGATTTGCGGGCCCAGATGGCGCTACGCGACCCCGACCTCCCCGAACGCGCGCGCAACTCCCTACTGAAGATTCGCGAGGAGACCCGCAACCTTTCGCGGTTGATCATGAACCTCTTGGACATCAGCAAGGGCGAGGGGGGTGTCTTGTCCCCACGTACGGGGATGGTAGCAACGGAAGCCTGGACGGAAGAGGTCATCTCGGAATTCGCGCCGCAAGCCCAGGCCGCTGAAGTCAAGCTGGCGTGGGACGTTCAGGCGCTGCAAATCGTTGGGGACGTCGATCTGTTGAGGCGAGTTCTGGCCAATCTCATCGACAACGCGATTCGACATGCGCCCGAGGACAGCACCGTGCGCATCGTCGCGAGGGCCGATGGTGAGCACTTGCGGCTTGAAGTCATCGATGAGGGACCTGGCATACCGGACGGGCTGCGCGAGAGGGTGTTCGACCCATACGTGCAAATCCAGACCAACGGGACGACGCGGGGTGGTAGAGGCCTTGGGTTGGCGTTTTGTCGCACGGCCGTCGAGGCGCACGGCGGCACGATCGTCGCAGAGCCGGGGGGACCAGGAGCCACCATCGTGGTGCGGTTGCCATTGACACAGGCGGGGACCCCAGAAAGCGCGACGAATGACTGAACAACTCGACTCGGGGGGCTTTCGTCAGCTCTTCGACACTGCCCCCGACGCGATCCTCATCGCGGACGAAGAGGGGCGAATCGTGTTGGTCAATCAGCAGGTGGAGCGTTTCTTCGGCTATTCGCGGTCGGAATTGCTCGGAGAACGACTCGAGATCCTCATCCCAAGCCGGCTGCGGAAAGGACACATTCATCGTCGCCTTCAGTACGTCCAAACGCCACAGATCCGACCGATGGGGTCCGGCTTGGAGCTGTGGGGTTGTCGAAAGGACGGCAGTGAGTTTCCCGTCGAAATCAGTCTCAGCCCTGTCGCAGTCGGCGCGCGCACGCTCTTTTCCGCGAGCATTCGGGACGTCACGGAACGCAAGAGCTTGGAGGCCGAAACCAAGAGGCTGCATCAGTACCTTCTCAGTGCGCTCGACAGCGTCGAAGGGAGCTTTTTCATTTGGGATCGCGAAGACCGACTGGTCGTGTGCAACAGCATGGCTCGCGCCTCGTGGGGGTGCCGGCTCCCGGGGGAAATCGTCGGCCGCACGTGGCAAGACGTCTTTCACGCAAACCTCGACGCGGGAGTGTTCGACTTTGCCGACCAGCCCGGGGATTCGTTTCGAGACAATCTGAAAAAGTATCACGCCGATCCACAAGGTGTCTTCGATGCCACGACGAGCGAAGGGCGCTCGGTACGCCTCGTCGAGCGCAAGACGCCAGAGGGCGGGAGCGTGGGCCTGATCACGGACGTGACCGACGACGTCCGGCATGCGCAGCAACTGCAGGAAGCCCGCGCGGCGGCGGAAGAGGCAAGTTCCGCCAAAAGCGAGTTCTTGTCATCGATGAGCCACGAGCTCCGCACGCCGCTCAACGCCGTGCTGGGCTTCGCGCAACTACTTCAACGCGACAAGAAGACTCCGTTGACCGATCGCCAACAGGAGCGGCTCGGACACGTCCTCCGAGCGGGCGAGCATTTGCTACACCTCATCGACGACGTGCTGGATTTGGCACGAATCGAGTCTCGTCGCGTGCTGATTTCAGTCGAACCGGTCGACTTACGAGAAGTGCTCATCGAAGTTCGAAGCAACGTAACCGAACAGGCCGAGGGCGTGGGTATCGAAGTCCTCCCCATACAGATCTCCAGCGAACTTCCTCCCGTCAGCGCGGATCGTACGCGATGCAAGCAGATCCTGATGAACTTCGCTTCAAACGCCGTCAAGTATGGTCGTCGCGGGGGCCAACTGGAGTTTCGCACCACCCGCGATGACGCTTTCGTTCGAGTCGCCCTGATCGACGACGGCATCGGCATTCCCGCAGACCAGCAGCACAGGATCTTCGAACCGTTTCAACGCGCGGGTCAGGAGACCGGCGCCATCGAAGGGACGGGCATTGGCTTGTCGATCTGCAAGCGCCTCGCGGAGCTGATGGGAGGCCGTGTTGGATTTGCGAGTACCGAAGGTAGGGGCTCGGAGTTCTGGGTCGAACTGCCCATCCACGACGATGCACATGCCTTCATTCCCCCACGGCAAACACCACGCCCGACGCTGGCGTCACTCGCCGAATCAGTGCGACCACGACGGGTCGTCTACGTGGAGGACAATCCATCCAACGTCGCGTTCATGGAGGCTCTGTTCAGCGACCTCCACAACATGGAACTCCTCACCGCCCCCAGTGCGGAGGTCGGGATTGGTCTGATACGTTCGGAGATCCCCGACGTGGTGATCCTCGACATCAACCTGCCCGGAATGAGCGGCATCGATGCGTTGCGAGTCCTTCAAGATGATCCGCTGACGCGCGACATTCCTGTAATCGCGCTCAGCGCAGCGGCAATGGTCGGCGAAGCCCGGCGCATCGCGTCCGCAGGCTTCCGACACTATCTCACCAAACCCGTCCGAGTCGACGAGCTGACCGCCGTACTCGAAGAACTCCTGGACGAGTGATCGGAACTGCTTCGCGCGGCAACGACCTCGGAGAGTTCAACCGTCGTTTGCTCGCGTTGAATCACGCGCCGCTGGTCCTCGAGGATCACCAGCTTGTCGTCACAATGCGTCTGCGCGCGCTGGGTGATCTGAAGACGTGCACCGAGTTCTGCCTGAAGCGTCTGGGTCAATGCATGGGCGATACGTCCGGTGAGCGCCTGGGCAAGCACGGCTTCGAGGAGCGCGGACACCGGCGAGTAGGTCTCCAGGCAGGCTTCGGGCTTCAACAGACGCCTCGCGAATAGCAACTCGCGGTGTACGGCTCCCGCTGCCGTGACCGGGAACAACAACAATACATCCCTGCCCAGTGCGTGCCGCGCCAGCAGCCGGCCGAGCTCGGCGGCCTCGACTTCGACGTCAGCCAGACTCGACACACCTCGCGATACGAAGACGGCCTCCGCGGCAAGCTCCTCGTTCTGCAGCAGTCGACTTCCAACCAAGGCGAACTCGTCGCCCGCGGGGATCGCTCGTTCCAAGGCGCGATGCAAGCCACCCGATAGTGCTCGCTCGGGGCCGAAGACGACACACAATCGTCTCTCAGCGTCTTCTCTCGCGCGGCTCGCCAGGCGGGCCAGCGCCTCGTCGATCCATCGGTAGTACTCCACCGACTCGATGGTTGAGCGTTCGACACGAGAGTACTGGGCACGTGAAACGATGGAAATCGCGTGCATGATTCGTCGGACCGCACGCGTCGCGTTGATGCGCCGCTCGACCCCGCCCAGATCGCGCTGCTCATCCATGAGCGACCTTCTTCGCGTGTTGAAGGACGAGCTGCGTGAATTGCTCGTTGGTGGTCGCGCCGCGGCCCACGTCTTCGGCCAAGGTCGGGTGCGCCTTGTCCAGGAGCGTCGTCAGCGTCGAGGCATACGACTCGACGTCGTCCAGATCGACGGGCAGGATCAGGTCGGGTTGCCGCGCCAAGCAAAGACGCACTAGCTCCGCGAGTAGTGCTAACGGGGCACCCTGGCGGGCGCGGAGCAGCGCTCGGACTCTTCGCCCCAGCTCGACGCGCCGGCGTGCTTCGGGTTCGAGACGTGTACCGAGACGCGAGAACGCCTCGAGCTCCAAGAACGCCGCGTAGTCGAGCTTCAGCTGGCGACTAAAGCCGGAAAACAGGGCCGATTGTGCTCTGGCGCCCACGCGACTGACACTGAGGCCCGCGTCGATGGCAGGGCGTTCTCCTGAGGCAAAGGCCGACGCGCTCATGACCAGCTGGCCATCGGTGATGGAAACCAAGTTGGTGGGAATGTATGCGGTCAGTCGACCGCTTTCCAAGGAGCAGATGGGCAGAGCGGTGAGCGACCCACCCCCGAGATCGTCGCAGAGTTGGGCAGAGCGTTCCAGCAAGCGCGAATGCAAGTAGAAGACGTCGCCGGGGTATGCCTCACGCCCCGGTGGGCGACCCAGCAACAGAGACAGTTCACGCCAGGCAACGGCGTGTGCAGACAGATCGTCATAGACCACCAACGCGTGCTGCCCGCGATCTCGAAAGTACTCAGCGATGGCGGTCGCCGTGTATGGAGCTAGATAGCGCATGGCTGGACTCGCATCCTCCGGCGCGCTGACGATGACGAAGTCCACGCCCTGCCCGTGGAGCAACTCTTTGATGCGCCAGGTTTCCGCTCGACGTTGGCCGACGCCGGCGTACACACACACCACGTCACTGTGGCGTTGATTGAGCATGGCATCGACGGCGAGAGCCGTGCGACCGGTGCCTTCGTCTCCAGCGATCAACTCACGCTGCCCGCGCCCGATGGGAAACATGCCATCAATCGCTAGGATCCCTGTGTACAGGGGCGTGTGGACGTGACTGCGCTCGAAGATCTGCGGGGCGGCCCGCTCCAACGGCATGCGACGTCCCCCCACGACCGGAGCGCGGCCGTCTACCGGTCTACCGAGCGCATCGACCACTCGCCCCAACGATGCTTCTCCAACCACGACACTCAGCGTCTCGGCTCGTCGACGCGCGGGCTGACGAGCATCCATTTCGGAAATCGTTTCCGCATCTGCAAGCAGGGCCGCGATCGCCTCCGATTCGTGGAGTTCGACGACCAACGCACGCACGGACCCGACTTCAATCAAGTCGCCCAGCGCCGTATGCTCGAGGCCTGTCAGGCGCAACACACCGTCGACGACGCTGATGATCCGACCGTCGTGCTCGACGTGCACCAGAGGCACGTCAACGCTCGATTCGGCGACCACCGCACCCAACGCTCTGGCGACGACATCGTCGAGGGCCTGAGCGTCGTCCCGTCCGATCGCGGCGGCGTGGGTCACACGTCCACTCCCAACCGTTGTCGAGCTCCGGCTACGACCCGGTCGAGGCGCGAGGCCAATGAAGCGTCGTAGAGCCTATCCCCCAAGCGCAGGCTCGCACCCGAGATCAACTGCGGCTCACTGCGCACCTCCAGCCGTAGGGGGCGCTGTAACAAGTCCTGAAGTCGACGCTCAATCGCGCCTCGCTCAGCGTTGTCGAGCTCCGAGGCGCAACGCAGCTCGGCTTGGTCCACGTCTGAGAGCTGCTGTGGAGGCGTCCGCCCCAATTCCGCGAACAGGCGATCGAGCAGGACCGTATCGAGCTCGGTCAGGTCCATGGCGCGCAATAGCGCCTCGAGCGCGGCGCGTGCAGCGCTCAAGCTTCGTTCCGACAACGCGAGCTCGACCTCGCGTCGCTCCAACTCCAGCCGTTCTCGTCCGCGACGCTGCGTGTCCAACGCGTCAGCCTCCGCTCGTTCCAAAATGGCCACGCCGCGCTGTTGAGCCTCAGCTGTCGCTTGCTCCAGGATGCGCGCGCGCTCAGCCCCCCACTCCGCTCGAACTCGCTGCTGCTCCACCTCCATCGCTGCCGCGCGCTCGGTCATTTGGGCCACGCGCTCTTCGGCTTGGCGGCGCGCCTCACGCCGCTCCGCAATGGCCCGTTGCAGCGGCTTGTAGAGCATGCGCTGCAGCAACCACAAGAAGAGTACGAAGTTGACGATCTCCGCAAAGAACGTCGTCCACGAAAAGCCCACGTTTCAGCCTCCGAAAGGGTTGGCAAACAACAACACCAACGCGATTACCAAGCAGTAGATGGCCGTCGACTCGACCATCGCCAAGCCCACGAACAACGTTCGTGTGATTCTATCCGCCGAGTCGGGCTGACGGGATATCGCTTCGAGGGCGTTCGCCAGAGCACGGCCCTCGCCCAAGGCAGGGCCAATCGACCCAATGGCGATCGTGAGACCTGCGGTGACAATGCTTGCGATAGCAGTGGTATCGTTCATGTCTGAGTTCCTTCGGTATGCGGTTCGAGCGCGGCCAGCGAACTGACTGCAAATACGAGGGTCAAGATGCCGAAGATGTACGCCTGGACCAAGCCGGTCAGAAGCGACAGAGCCATCAGAGGGATCGGCAACAACAGACCGGCGAGATAGACCGCAATGGCGGCAATCAGGTTACCTGACAAGGCGTTACCAAACAGGCGTAGCGCCAAAGCCAAAGTACGACTCAACTCCCCGATCACGTTCAGCGGCAGCAACCAGGGCGTGGGCTCGAGATAGTGCTTGAGGTAGGCGAACCCAGTGCGTTGGAAAGCGTGGATGTGCCCGGCGAGAAACGCCACACACGCCAGCGCCGCGGTCTGCGACAAGTCGCCGGTTGGACTCCTCAGCCCCGGGATCAACCCCACGAGATTGCCCGCGCCAACGAACAACCACAAGGTCAGCACCAATGGCACCAGGGGCTCCACGTCGATGCTGACGGTGCCGCGAATGCTCTTGGCGAGCGCTTCGTAGGCGATCTCCAACAACGGAGCGAAACGTCGCGAACGCCGCGCCGAGATCAGGGCCAAAGCCAACACTGCGCACAACACGAAGGTGGTGACTACCGTATCGGTAACGGTCAGCCCGAAAACCGTGAACAAGGGCGACGGGAATGGCGGCTTCATGTCAAACGCCTCGAGCTTCGAGTCAGAGGGTTCCTGAGACTCATCAACCACAGCCAACAACGGTGCACGACGATCAGCGTCGCTCCGCTAGCCCACGCCAGTCTGGGGTCGAGCCACGCTGCCAACAGCAGTGTCGCAGCCGGACCGAGCAACCCGAGTGGAAACAGGAGCAGCGCCAACTGCATGTGCCCAGCCACGGTCGCGCCTGCCCGTGCACGCGTGCAAGACAGATGCAGAGCTGCGCCCAGCACCCCCAACGCGACAGCAATTGCCCAATCACCGATCGGCATCATCATCCCGCTCCTCCAACAACGATAGGATCTTGCGCCGGACGAGGGCGCCCCCAATGAGCACCCCCAACAACAGCAAGGGCAACGCCAACCAACGCTGTGCGGAATCGCGCAACGCCAAGTGGGCGATCCAGCTGGCCAGTAGCACCGGGAGCAGGAACATCCACGCCAGTGCCCCCACGTGCGCCAGCGTGTACAAGCTTCGATCACTTCGGCGTTGAGCGCGACGCAAACGTTCTGCCTTTTCCACGGCGCTCTTTCCCCAGTCATCGTCACTGGAGGATCGAGGCTCTGCCTGGGAGGGAGAAGCTTCGGGGTCGCTCATGGCAGACGCTCCCACGTCTTTGGATCGTACTCGGTGACTCGGCGCATCGCTTCGGACAGCAGTTGATCGAGCAGTTCTCGCTCCGCCTCGCGACGCTCACTCAGCTTCCCGCGCGACGCCGCGATCGTCGCCGCCAACCCGTCGGTCGAGCGAGACATCACCGCCGAACGAAGCGCAACGTGACACTGGCCGCTGCGGAGATTCAGCACGCCACCCGCGTTGGCGACATAACCCAGTCCTTCGTCATCCTCGAAAACGAGAAGGCCAGGGCGCAATACACACAACAGGTCACACCGACCCGGGCGAATGCCGACCCACCCATCGAGATCCTCCGCGCGGACCTGCTTCACGGGTGCCGAATGGACCAACCCGAGAGGCGTGCGAATCGCGAGACTCAGGCCCACCGCGGAGAGCTTACGATTCTCCGGCGTCACCCGCCGCCTCCTCCCGTGGGTTCGCGCTTCTGCGGCAGCGCGCCGATCATGAACAGCTCGTGTTCGGGAATTTCATCGGCCTCTCCTGCGAGGATTCTCTCGCATCCGTCCAGCGTTTGGTCCAATGGAACTCGAACCCCAGGACGGCCGGTGAACGCCTCGGAAATCTCGAATGGTTGAGTCAGAAATCGCTCCAGGCGCCTCGCTCGAGTCACGAGACGTTGATCGTTGGGGGAGAGCTCGTCAAAACCGAGCATCGCGATCACATCTTGCAGCTCGCGATAGCGAGACAGGGTCTGCCTCACTTGATGCGCCACGGCGACATGGCGCTCGCCGACAAGCGTGGGGTCGAGCAGGCGAGAATCGGAAGCGAGCGGATCGATTGCCGGGTACAATCCAGCGGCGGCCATCGAGCGCGACAGCACGACCCGTGCGTCCAGGTGCCGGATCACTGCCGCCGCCCCGGGGTCGTTCATGTCATCAGCTGGGACGTAGACCGCCTGAATCGAGGTGATACTGCCATCGATGGTGGAAGCGATGCGTTCTTCCACCTCAGCAAGCTCCGTCGCCAGCGTCGGCTGATACCCAACTCGCGACGGGAGACGACCGAGCAACGTGCTGATCTCCATCCCCGCCTGCACGTAACGGAAGATGTTGTCCACCAGCAACACGACCTCGGTGCCAGCGCCTTCTCGAAAGTGCTCGGCCAGTGATAGCGCGGCCTGGGGAACCCGGAGCCGCGCGCCGGGGGCTGCATCCATTTGCCCAAACACCATCACCGTTCTATCGAGGAGGCCAGCGGTTTGGAATTGCTGCCACAGCTCGTGCCCCTCACGAATCCGTTCTCCCACTCCCGCGAAGACGGCCACCCCTCGATGGCGACCCGCGATGGCGGACACGAACTCCATCAGCAGCACCGTCTTGCCCACACCTGCACCGCCGAACAGACCGGTCTTTCCGCCGCGCGCGAACGGACACAACAGATCGATGGCTTTCAGACCCGTTTCTATCAGCTCCAGGCGCCCGGTCTGGACGCGCAACGGCGGAGCCCGACGGTGCAAGGGCGCCCACTGCCGACACTCGGGAACGTCACCACCGTCCAGCGGCCGTCCGAGGCAGTCGACGACTCGGCCCAACATCGCTGGGCCCACACCAATTCGCAATCCTCGACGCAAGCGGCTCACGGGGTCTCCACGCCGGATCCCGTGGGTGTCGCCCAAGCTCACTGCTCGCACACGCGTCGGAGACACTCGCGAGTGCACCTCGAGCACTGCGTGGTCGTGGCCCCGGACTCGCAATTCTTCGCGAACACCAGGCATGTCGTCGGGCGCGAATTCGACGTCGAGCACACCGCCAGTCGCTGCAACGACCCTGCCCGACGCATCTTCGCAAGCGCCGAGCCGTACGGTCGACTGCGCGTCACTGCGGGCACTTCGTTGCGTGGTGTGGGGCTCTTGGGGCACGCGAACGCACGTTGCAACAAGCAGTCCATGCACTTGTCGGCGCTGTTTGAAGTCGAAGCGCGAATAGATTACTCACCCGACCACGTGGGAGGTTTGAGCTGCGCAGGATCTTCGTCCGTCGCTAGGGCAGCAATCAGGTTGATTGCTGCGACAAATCAAACACCAGAGCACCAAGCTGCGCGCAGAGGGAGCCGAACGTGGCCCCGAAAAACGCCCTCACCCCCGATGGGCGATTTTTCGGGGCATTTCCGTGTGGTGGCAAGCTGATCGGTGCTCTATCCGCTTCAATCAACGCGTACCGCTGGAGGCTCAGCCCCAAGGATGCTCGCCCAGCGCAGCGTGTCACCCATCGCTGAGCTGATGCGCCGTGGCTCTCCGCCTTCGACGGGCATCAAATACAGACCTGGACGCCCATCGCGCCCGTAACCGGATGAGAAGAACGCGACGAGTCGCCCGTCAGGGCTGCACGCGGGATCGGTTTGGTCACCGCGGCCCCGAGTCAGCCAACGGCGAGTCCGACCCGATTCGTCCGCGACGATCAAGTGCGTCCGACGTCCGACGTCCGCGGCGTAGACGAGACGCAAACCATTGGGGTGATCACAAAACGTGGGCGTGCCCACGCGCAGTCCCAGGGGAGAAACCGGGCGCGTGCCGACGTAGATCCGTGACCGATTTCCATCCACCCCGACGTACGCCAGTTGACCCGATGCCGAATAGCTCGGGTGGAGCGCCAGCTCGTTGCGGCTGACCCTCCGAAGCGTACTGAAATCTGAGGGTCCTTCGAAGATCCCCACGCCCTTGCCCACCGCAAGCGCCAGCGCAACCTTCGAGCGCGATGGATCGAACGCGATGCCATAGATGGAGCCATTGGGAAATGGTGTCCTCGCGGGCGACGGGTGCAATTCGTAGCGGCCATGCCGGACACTTGCCGCAAACAGCAAGCGATCGCGTGGATCGAAAGCCGACGCGGAAACCAACTCGTACTCGCCCGAGGCAACGCGCAACCCGTGGCCGTCAGCATCGATGGTGAAGGCTCGGCGCGCGCCGCCACGACTCTGAGTGAAGGTGAGATGACTGGCAAAAGAGCCAGGTCTGCCCGTGAGCACGCCAATCAGCGCATCAGTGAGCAGATGCGCCGTGAGTCGCGTGGGGTTGCGACGTACGAAAGACGCGGTGAACACCGGGTTGTCGTCTTGTTGGAGCAAGAACACACTACCGGCGATGACCGTCTCGCCGCCCTTCAGGGTCGTTGCGCGCAGCCGAACCAACGCCTCGCTTCCGGTGCCTCTCCAGACGTCGAGATCTGGAGCTCGCTCGCTGGTGACAGCGCCAGAGGGCATACTTGGCGACGGCAACAACCTGAACTCGCCGCTGAGCTCCAAGTCTCGCGGCACCACGGCGTGCAACATCACATCGTGTACGGAAGCGTCGAGGGACGGCTCGACAGCGATCAACGGCCGAACCCGAGCCGGCGTCGATTGAGCCCGCGTGGCTTCGACCACTAGCGGACCGAGCACATCGGCCTAGGTGGCCGCGGACTGGGCACGCGCCTCGTCTGTCAGCCCCAACCACACTGCACAACCGATCCACAACCACGTCGTGAGCGGCAATCCCCAAGGCCGTCGACGACCGCGGCCCCCGCCTTCTCGCTCGAACTCACGGCTGCAAGGGACTAATCGCATGCATCCTCCCGACATACGAACGTGATTGAGATCTGTCGCTGCACCGCCCCTGGGTAGTCCTGTGGCGGCGGAGGAAGCTCCAACCCGACGACAGCGTCCAGCGCCGCCCTCGCCGCAGTATCGACCGCCGCCACCCGAGAAGCGACGATCACGTACGTCTGCACTCGCCTGTGCTCGTCCACGCTGACTCGCGCACGCACCCGAGCCGCCTGCAATGTGGACTGAGGCAGACCACTTCCGGCAACCCGAAACCGCGCTGCGAACCAGGCTTCGACCCGCTGACGGTAGAGGCGAATGGCGTGAGCGCGCAAGGGGTCGACGACGGTACCCGTCGGCGTCCCATCGGGAAAGCCAGGTCCCTGCGGACCTTCCCACGCCGACTCCTGCCCGGATGGCGCGGCATCCAATGCTTCATCGCTCGGTGCGAGCGAGTCATCGGTCCCTTCATGACCGGCAACTTCGGTCGTCAGGAGTGTCGCCTCCGATCGCTCGCGGCCGTGCCCGACACCGATGACATCTCGCGTCGAGCGCTCAACCTCTGACGAATGATGTACCGCGGACTCGACTCTGCGCTGAGCTGGCGTGCGCGCCTTGCGTACGGGGGCACGCCGAAGAGCATCGGGGTCGTGCCCCGTGCCTCCACCCCGCTTCAAGTGAGAGTCTTCAGGGGCGTGCTCTGGAAGAACGTCCGCCGGCGTGGTCACCGTCGAGACAACCCGAACTGCCACTGCCCAGTCCCCAGCTCCTCCTCGAGACGACGCGCGGCTGCTGCCGAATCCGCCGACCACGGCAAAACTCCCCGCTTCGACGATACCGGTCACCAACAGCGCCAACGCAACGTCAGCCAACGTCACGTCCTGAAACAGCGTTCGTACGCTCACGGCCGACCGCCTCCGGGTGCAACGTCGATCAACAGCGCTGGGTCGACCACCAAATGTACACCAACCACGTCCGCAGCTCGCGCCGCATCCAACACTCGTGCAACCGACTCGAAACGCACCTCCCGGTCACCGCGCACATAGAGCAGACCGTGGTCTCTGAGCGCGGGGTCGCTTCGAAGCGCTCCCACCAGATCGCCATCAACCCGCCGCTCACCGTAGAAGACCCGGCCATCACCGGCAATGGTCACGACGGCTTCCGCGTCGCTGAGCGAAGTCGCAGCGACGGGAACGTCGGGCAAGCTGACGGCGGGACCAAGCAACACCGCCGGAGCGGTGATCATGAACAACGCAAGCACGACCAGCATGACATCGACAAGTGGCGTCAAGTTCACATCGGCATTGGGCAACGGTCGCGACACGGCGTTCAGCCTCCGGGTGCGTTGGCAAACCGGTGCAGCCAGGCCCGCGCAAACGCGCGCGACTGAGACAGCAACAACTCACCACGACGTGAAAGCAGATTGTAGGCAACAACGGCTGGTATTGCCGCGAACAGTCCGAGAATCGTGGTGACCAACGCATCGCCAATCGCCGGTGCGACGACGTGCAGCGACGCGTTGCGCTCCAATCCGATGCGCCCAAACGCCTCCATGATGCCGAAAACCGTACCAAACAGACCCGCCAATGGGGCCGCCGACGCGATCGACGCCAACAACGTCAAGCCTGAGAATACGCGTTGCTCCTGCAAGGCGGCCAGGTACTCCTCGTCGAAGTCGAGCAAGGCCGTGTCCAACTGGCCACCTTGGATGCCGCTGAGCAACTGCCCGACGATCGAATCAGGATGCCGCTTCAGCAGATCGCCGGCCTCTCGAGCAGAACGAGCGCGCACAATCGCGCGCTGCAAGTCCAACTCGACGCTGCGCCAGCGCCCCAATTGCCGGTACTTGACTACAGCGGTAATCCAAACGACGACGGAAGCCAAGAGCAGCAGCAGCGACAGCACCAGCATCGGCGGTGACGCGTTCTGCACCAGCGACACGACGTCAAACGCCGATTGCCCTTGACCGCCTCGCACCGACCCATCCTTTCGCGAAGGTCACTCCGCGAGGAAGATGGCCACTTTGCGATCTTCGGCCCAAGTGGACTCGTCGGTCCCAATCGCATCGAGTTCGCCGCGCGACGACGTCTCCATGCGGTCGCTCTGGAGGCCTTGCGCACCGAGGTAGTCCGCGACGGAAGCCGCTCGCCGCTGACCCAGCGCGAGATTGTATTCGTCCGTGCCGCGCGGGTCGGCATGACCTACCAGCCTCATGTTCTTGCCCGCAGCAGGTCCATTGACGAAACACGCCGCCAAGGCGTTCAAGGCGTCGCTAGCCTGGGTTGACAACGCGGATGAGTCGAACTCGAAGTGAGGCACGGGGATGTTGCACATCTCCATGATCTTCGGGTCGATGGTGACGACGCCCTTGTTCGGATCTTCGTCATCCTGAGCCGCTGGCGCCGCTTTGGGGGCTGGTCCTGCAGCGGGAGTGAGCTCTGGACTCTGTGCTGGCTTGTCTTTCGCACAAGCGAACACGAGCGAAGCGATGCCGACAGCGAGTAGCGAGGAAAACGTTTGCCTCATGGGATCCTCCTGGTTCGAGAACACGCTGCCACAAAGCAACCGCCGTGCCACCCACGGACGCTCAAGCGCCCCAACTGATCCGAATCACAGTGGGGGCATGCGAGCGTCGCGAATTTCGTAACTGTTCGTACGTCGCGGACGTCCCGCTCATCCATATCGAGAGAGACTGGAGCGGGTCGCAGACCGAACATCACAACGCGACGCACCACGATACGACCGCGCACTCGGAAAACTCGCAAGGGG
>QJWJ01000286.1 GCA_003235365.1 Deltaproteobacteria bacterium | reverse complement strand
GGGGTGCACCTGTCTGGGGTGCACCTGTCTGGGGTGCACCTGTCTGGGGTGTACCTGTCTGGGGTGCACCGGATCGCGTCGTGTGCGCCTGACAGCACGGATACGAACCGAAAACCAGGGGTGTGGGGAGGGAAAGCTGGTCGTGTCTCACGTGACGACAGCAGTCGCTCTGAGCGGACAAACCTGGTTCAGGTATCTTCGGGAGCGCTGAAAGTTACGGGTGCTAGATTCGAAAACGCTACACGTATGAGCGATCTATCCAATGCGCTTCGATTCCAAGTCCGCTATCCAACGAACGTTGACCGGAGCGTCGGTGGGTCGCGTCTTTTCTTGAATTAGGTGGGTTGCCTTGGCTCTCTGTCCGGCTCCAGGTACGCCTCGTCCCGCCGGGGGAAGGGCTCACTCATGTCGAGTGTGATACCCGCGTGGAGCTCGTCTGCTTCAACCTGGGCTGAGAGGGGTGTGAACTCGGTGGCGTTACCCGACCACGGCGTTCCCCTGAAGCCCGTTGGAGGCAAAGAAGCGCAGCGAATGGCTAGGCTTTTGCGCGCCCCGAGAACCCCGGATACGACGCCTTGCCATTCTCGATTAGTGCTGTTAGGATAACATTGTTGATCCGTAGCGGCTGGCTGGTGCCGACACGGGTGTGGTGGAACAGTTAACGCAGGTTAACATAACGGATCCGGCCGCGGTTCGTCTGGGGTAGGGCCGATGGCCCTGCTCGTGATAGTTTGCCACGCAAGCGTGGCGAACCGGCGACTTGGGCCTGGTTTGCGCGACCCAAACCTTGGAGGACGAGATGAACGAGGAGCAGAGCAAGCGGGGCTCAGTGCAGCGGCACGTCGGCCCGTTCGAGCGGCAGCCAGCACTGCACTGGGCGCGCCTGACAGTACTGGCAGCAGGTTGCTACCTTCAGGCGTGCGCGAGTGGCGCTGCTGATGCGGAGGACACAGGCCAGGTGACTGAGGCCGTAAAAGTCACCGCGCCCCCTACGCCGAGAGTTGCCCGAGGCGAGGCCTCGGACGAACCTGCCGTGACGCTGCGCTGGGACGACGCGAGTGCGACGCGCGCCGGCAGCGCGTTGGAGGCGACGCTGACCAACAACTCCGACCAGTCGTTGACCGTGGAGGTCACGGTACTTGGCGGAAGCCCGACCGAGGAGGGCGCGGATGTGTTTCTCGGTGCCGCTGAACTGGAACCAGGGCAAGCTCAGGCCATCAGCGTGTCCGTGGACCAGCTGCCACTGCAATCGACGGGGACTTGGGCAAGTGTCGTGCTGTCGGCTTCCTACGAGCGTGTCTTGGAGGGTGTCGCCTACCGCCAGCGGACCTCGACGCGGGTCCGGTTCGTCACCTCCGACACCGGTTGGAAGCGCGCCATCATCCGTACAGGCGCCGAGCAAACGCGGGTCGATTCGGAGCGTGCCCGACGCGGCGACGATCTGCATCCCGTGCGCATGAGACGGTTTGATCCGCGAGCCGGCGCGTCTCGATTCGCGGACGTGGATGTGCGCGAGAAACCCCTCGTACGGACCCACGTGCTGCCTGGCGACACGCCTCTGGAAGTGCCAACGTTTGAGTCGGCGACCGCTGCCGAGGAGGGGGACCGATGAGTGCCAAGCGCTGGGCCCAGTTCATATCCGCGCTCGCGGTGTTCTTCTGCAGCATCAACTACGCTCACGCCACGCGCCAGTTCTGCGTCAGCATTCGCTACTCCTGGCAGGATGCGGGTGTGGGCGAGGATTACCAGACCGCCAACCCCGCGGGACAATGGGCCGACCGCGTGTGGATCGTGTTGAAGAAGGATGGGACGACGTATTGGTCGGGCTACGCCGACTCGGGCGCAACCACCTACTCCTGCACACCGAAACTCAACGCCCCGACGGGCTCGTACGTGATGTGGACCACCATGGCGTTCAAGCCCCGGTCCGGGAGCTACATCTTCGTTCGCGATACCAAGACACAGGCCGACGCTGGCGACTGGACCTGGTACTCGAAAGACTTCGGCACGCTGGCCCAAACGTCGTACCAGAAGATGCACACCATCAACGTCGGCTATCAGTACACCACCAGCTGGGCCACGACTAACGTCGGTGCGGTGGTCAGTCGGCTGGGAGGGTCGCGCGACTTCGGGTTGCGGAGCGGCACGCTACAGATTTACGCCGATGAATCCGTGACCGGATCCTTCTACGACAACGATGAGCAGGCCGTCTACGTCGGCTACGACTCGGGTTATGGCGACAACTACACCAGCAAGTTCGTCGTCGCGCACGAGATTGGCCATTGGGTGCATCATCAGCTGATGGGCGACTACCTCAACAACTACACCGATTCGGCCAACAAGGCCGTCTGCCGGTGTGGGTACGTCGGCGCGGGGATCGATTCCCACTGTCTGCAATCGCGCGAGTTCTCCGGACCTGCGGTCGGCGAGGGCTGGTCGCAGTTCTTCGCTACCAGCGTGTTCAACGACCCCGCCGGTTCGACGGCTTGGATGGCCTACTACAAGAAGTCGTTGAACTTCACCAATCCCAACGTGAACAGTCCAATCTCGCCACCGCGCCCGATTTCTGTCATTCCCAGCACACGCTACCGTTGGCTCGAGAAACAGGGTTGCGATGCTGCCGACACCGGATCGGAGGTCGATTGGATGGGCTTTCTGTATTACCTGAACAACAAGACTTCGAACAAGTACACGTTCACCGAGCTGGAGGGTGTCTTTGACGAAATGTGCGGTGGAAAGTGTGTGCAGCAGGTCAGCGACCTGCCGACCTGGACCAACCTCTCGACGGCGGTGCAGAACGTCTACCCGGCGGGGAACAAGCGCGACCACTTCATCGACAACGGCGCCGCGTTCGGTGTCGATCACTGAGCGACACCAACCGGCTTTGAAAGCGGTGCGACGCTGGGCTCGATCAGCCCCCAAGATGAGCCCTGGCGTTCCGCAAGCGCTCGTCTTGGGGCTAGTCCTGGCGCTCGCCTGCAAGGGGCGGGAGTCAGGCGCCCAGCCACGCTCCGGCGTGCCCTCCGATTCGACCAGCACCAACGCACGCGGCGGCACCGACGGGGCGGTCCGCTCAGGGCAGGAGGGGGGCGCCGTGTCACCCGCGCAGAGCGCGCCCGTGCCGACCACCGACACCGCCCCAAGGGCGTCCGGTGACGCCGCGCCAAGGGGTACGAATCCCGACGGCGCCTCGGCAGGCGCGCCCGCCGCGGTGCCCGCCCCCGTTGCGGAGGCGGGGGCCAACCGGTTGGAGCCTTCACCGGACTGCGTGATGCCTCCGGTGGAGCAAGCTTGCGACGAGCAATTCTGTGCCATCGACGCCGGTTGCTTCGTCATGGGCCAGCCGCGGAATGCTTGGGGCGCCGCGGCGCGCAACGATGTGCAGGTGCAAGTGACGTTGACGCGGGCGTTCGAGCTGGGCCGCTACGAGGTCACCCGCGCCGACTGGGAGAGCGAAGGGTTCGCGCCGGTGCGGCGCGACATCCCGGGCGAGGGGCTGGGTGAGTGCCGGCAAAGCGAATGCCCGGTGGTGAACGTCAACGTTTTCGACGTTCTGCGCTACGCAAACGACTACTCCGTTCACCGCGGACTTCCGGAGTGCTACGAACTGTACGACTGTACCGGCGAGGTGGGCGACGGACCCGTGTGCGCGATCGACCCGGCGACGGGGCGTTTGACCGACTGCGAACCGGCGGAGCCGGGCTTCGACTGCCAGGGGGTTCGCAGCACCGCGCCGACGGTGTACGAGTGCCAAGGTTACCGGCTGCCCACCGAGGCAGAGTGGGAGTACGCGGCACGTGCTGGGAGCCGCGACGCCTGGTGGACGGGCGACATCGAACCGGAACCCGAGCGTGGCACGTGCACGGCGCAACCCTCGCTGTTGCCGCTCGGGTGGTATTGCTCCAACGCCGAGAGTCGAGCCCACGCCGTCGGACAGAAGCAATCGAACCCGTGGGGCTTGTTCGACATCTACGGCAACGTCAGTGAGCGGTTGGTGGATCTGATGAGTGGTCTCGGCTACGGTGACGGACCGCTGGTCGACCCCACTGGTGTTTACCTGACAGGCACGACCGACCGCGAGCTCCTGCGCACTATCTCGACGGGAACCCCTGCCAACCGTTCCCTGCTCGTGGAAAGAGGAGGCAGCTATTTGTCGTGGGCGTACGTGGCCTCGGCCGGTTACCGTTACGGCAGCGCTCCCGAGCAAGGCCATCGGGCACTCGGGTTCCGGCTGGCACGGACCCTTCCGCGGGTTGAATGAGGCCCCGTCATCGGCGAGTTGGTGCACCTCCACGCGCTTCGATAGACCGCCGATGGGGTGCATCTGCACCCTGAACGCTTCGCCACGGCGCATTCGGGTGCGGCGGCGGTCGAATAGGCAAGCGGGGCGCCTCTCAGAGTTGCGACACGAAGGACCACACTTCCTCGGGCATCCAGGACGAGCCCTGCCCGGCGTCGTTTGGCAGTGGCGTGTGACCGTTGTCGAAGGAACACCAACGCACCGGGACGCCTTCCATACATCCAGCATAGTCGGTGCACACGTGACCCCCACTCGGAGCGGTTGGGAGTGTCTCGATGGTACAACCTGCCGTCTCCGCTAGCAGGTCGGTTTGGCCAGCTTGCCCGCCGCCGTTGCTCTCCTGCGTGCCCAATGAACCCAGGTAGGGAATGGGCTCGCACTCGCTCGGCACGGCGACGCCTCCAGCGGAGTGTGCAATCGCAGCGCGAAAAATACCAGGACGAGCGCAGACGATGAAGCGCGACATGGCGGCACCTTGACTGAACCCTTGGATGATGACGCGCGAAGTATCGATACAAAGCTCAGACTCGAGCTGCTGCAGCAGATCGTCCACGAAGGTCACGTCCGTGTCGGCTGACCAAAGACCGCCCACCGCTTCGGGAGCGACGAAGATGGTGCTGTCCTCGGCGAGATCGTACAACCCGAAGAATGCCGGATTTCCCGACACGTTGGTGGCGTTGTTGGTGGCGCCGTGAAGTCCCAAGATGAGCCGGTAGGGATGGGTGTTGTCGTAGTTCTGGGGTAACCGCAAAATGTACCGCCGCTCGGCGCCACCGCTGCTGACCGTGTTGTAGTTTGCAGCATTGGCCGAGGGGCTGTCGCTCAGAGTTGGCGTTTGCCCGCAACCGCTCGACATGACCTGATCTGCGTTGCCTTGCGCCGACGAGCCCGCGTCCTCGTTCGCTGCGGCGTTGCCGTCGCCGCCGCTGGCAGGGTCAGGGGACGCTCCCCCCTGTCCGCCCGCGGCGTTCGACTGAGACCCGCCCGCGCCGTCTCCGCCCGCGCCCCCTGCGCTGCCGGACTGCCCGGTTGAACCCACCGGGGAAGGGCCCTCGTCGCTCGCCGTGCCGCTGGGCCCCCCCACGATCGTGGGTACGGAGTTCGAGTCGGTTAGCGCGGGTGATGACGCCGGCAGCGCAGCACTGGGCTCGGGCGTCGAACCCATCGACTCCGGCGACCCCGTTGGACTCGAGCTCGACACGCTGGATGTCGTCGCCTCGCCGGGCGTCACCGGCTGCGTGCCCTCGGCACTCTCGTCGTTGCTGCAACCGATCCCAATCGTCGTGCCCGCCGCCGCACCCAGTAGCGCAAGCCAGCGCCCGACTGTACGGGGCGTCTGAGCACGCGGCGACCCGGCACGACCACATTTCATCTGCGATGCGTGCTTCTCTTTCATTGAACGATGATTCATCGGATGCCTTTCCAAAGCTCATCGTCTTGGCTGTCGAAGCCTCCACGGAGCACACAGCTCAGCGCCGTCTCTGCTCTGTTTGGGCGCATTGTCGATGGTAAATGTTTCGGTGCGGCCGATCCTTCAGGCCGGTTCTGAGTCGTCCAGAGAACAGATGGCGCGCCGTGGCCGTTGATTCGTGTTGCATCCACCATCACCGAGGGCCCGCGGTAGGATGACACGTTCCGCACGCCCTCGGTTGCTGATCCGACTGCTGGAATGGAGTACGCCAGTGTTCGGCGCTTGCGCGGGAGTATTTCTTCCCACGCGGCCATTCTGAACCCACCGTCGAGCTGGTCGGGCCGCGGGCGAGCCACAGCTCGACAGTAGCACCCAGGACGTCCAAGGCAGACGGGCGGCCGCGCTAGTCGAAGTAGTCAGGGACTTCGTCTTTGAGCCCGGGTTCGGTGTCCACCGAGGAGATGAATGCCGTCGGGATCAGTTTGTCGGTGGTCGACGAGTCCAGGGCTGGCCCTGGTGCGGCCAAACCGACCACCAACGCGGTCAAGACGATGAAGTGTTCTCCTTCGTCCCCACCAATCGCGCCCGCGAGGAAGCGCAGCTGGGCTGCCTCCAGCTGCTCCACCATTTGGTTGTAGGCGATCGTGGCAGCCCGTTCAGCAGCAGCAGCAAATCGTAACGTGTTCAAGATGGTGGGGTATTCCAACAGTAGTTTCGGCGGAACGAATCGAGCTCGGGCCTCAGCTTCGTCGACGGGCGTGCCTTCGAGCTCCACAATCGCTCGCGCCAAGGCCTCCGCATGCGACCGGTGGTGCCCCGAGATGGATTCGGCGACCTCCGAGAGACGCGGAGCGAGGTCCAACAGAGGATCGTTCTTGGCCGCCGTTTCGATCAGTGAGATGCCTGCGTCGTAGGCCGCGAGCGCCTGATACTCCGCGGCAAGAAGCGCATTGAGCAGCGCCACGTTCGCATCCTTGCCCGTGACGTGGGCACTCTCTGGCGAGCCGGTGCCTCCTCCGGTCTCGTCAGATCCCGTGTTTGCTTCGGAGCCGTTGCTGGCTGCGCTGCACGCCAGATTTGCGAGCCCGAAAAAGGTGCCGGCTGCAAGCGCCGTGGCGACGATCGACCTGCGATCTGAGTCGGTGACAGACTTCTGGTTGTCGTGTTTCATGTTGCGATACCTGCTTTCCCGTGTCGGTGGTGGTTGTTCACTCAGACCTCAGCGCAAGGGCTTCGTCGAGGGCGGGGAGGTCGTCCAAGTGGGTAGTTTTTGGCAGTCCCGGATCGGTTACGAAGGCGGCCGGAACAACGAGCTCGGCCATCTCCAGAGTCGCGGCGGTGGGTACGACGAGGCCTTCCGCAAGCAGGTGGAGCACGACAAAGTGCTGGCTCTCGACACCTCCAATGGAAGAGATCAACTTTGCGGCCGTCTGCGTACCGACTTGGCGCAGGACATCGACGTAGGTGTACGCCGCCCGCTTTTCCTTGTCAGCCGCCAGTCGCAGCACATCCGTCACCGACGCCTCGACGGGAAAAGATGCAGGGATCTGCGCCGTCTCCCGATAGGTGATGGGAGTCCCGCCCGACTCAGCAATCAGCGCTGCTAGGGCTGCGGCATGCTCCTGGTGCTGCTGTTGGAAGTGGGCCGCAACCGCCAAGACCGTATCTCGCACCGCGACATCGGTCTCCCTTGCGACGATCTCAGCGCCAGCCTGATAGGTGGCCACGCCATCGTATTCAGCGGCCAACAGAGCGTTGAGAATATCGTGGTCTGCCTTCGGATCGGGCGTCGGCGCCGTACGCGCACTGGCGTTTCGGTGTGTCCAGGTGAGCAAGCTCATACTCGTGGCGGTCAATGCGGTATTGACCAACGCTTGGCGGCGCGACAGAAGAGTCGTCATGTTCAGGGCCTTTCGGTAACTTTTGGCATTGGGTGAGTTGCTCCGTGGGCAAATCAGTTCCAGACCAACTCACGCGTCAGGAGGATGCCTGGGAGCTGGAGAAACATACGGAGGCCACGGCTGCCGCGCCTTCCCTCCTGGTTCACAATCCTTGCTCGACAGTTCACTCAGCGCGGTACCAGCGCGCTCCCAACGCCGCCCGCCGCGTCGCTCCGCATCGAGGTCAGGGCGTTGGGTCCCTGCCTGGTAGGGCTTGGTCGTCGTAGACGAGGCGTCTGATGACGTCGCGTTTTCAGGCGGCCGCCGCGCGCTGGCGCCGATAAGCCGCTGGGGGCAGCCCGTAGAGGCGTTGAAACGCGCGAGAGAACGCTGCCTCCGAGTGATAGCCGGACTGTTCGGCAATGCGGGCGACGGCGTCCTTGGTCACGAGGAGTGAACCTCTCGCCCGCTGCAAACGCCAGCGCGTCACGTAGGCCATCGGTGTCATGCCCATCAGTTGGCGGAAGCGGATTGAGAAACTCGTGCGAGACATGGCGGCTGTCCTCGCCAGACTGTCCAGGCTCCAGTCCCTCCCGGGATCCGCGTGGACGGCCCTCAGGGCTTGGGACAGTTGGTCGTCGGTGAACGCGGATATGGCCGGGCTGCTCTCGTGACCCTTCGCGCGCAAAACTTGGATGAGCAGGATCTCCGACACGCGGTCGACAACGACCTCCCAACCGGCGTTTCGAGCGCTGGCTTCGTGGGAGATGCTGCGAGTTGCCGAATCGAGCCACGAGAAGTCGAACCCATCGCATGCCTGGACGTGAACCAACTCTGGGAGCTGCTCCAGGATCGGGTGAGACGCCTCGTCATCGACCTGAAAGTGTCCGCATACAAGTACAGCACCAGGGCCGGGGCCCCCGTAAAACAGGTCGGGTTCCCCCTGGTAGTTGGCTTCTTGTAGGGCCTGTTCCAGCTGGGTCACCGGCAGCTCCTTCGAGCTGGAAAGAGTGTGACGAGCGCCGTGGGGAACGAGGGCCAAGTCTCCCTTCTCCAGCAGGTACGCGGTTCCCGAAGCTGATCGGACCCAGCATTGGCCGGACACCACCACGTGGAAGCGCGTGACTCGCTCCAGCCGACCCACCTCGAGTCCGAAGGGAGTACCGAGGTTTGCCCGGAAATAGAGCGTACTGCCCACGCGCAAAGTGCGAAAGACGTCCGACAGAGGATCCATGCAAAGTCGAGCATAGAGCAAACGACTGAGCGTGTGGATGGCGTGAACTCTCGAGCAAGAAGCGCGAACGATCGGAGAAGGCACCCTGGGCCCCCGGGAGCTAGATTTTGCTCGTTGGGAAGCAGCCTTCCCGCTCAACGCCCCTCGACAGGGAAGAAAGGACATTCGTGGAAAAAGTCGCGATCATCGTACTGACTGACACGGGCACCGGCGACGGCTTGGGCCGTGTCGTCAACGCACTCACCGCTGCCAAAGAGTACAAGGAGGCCGGCGACGACGTCGCGCTGATCTTCAGTGGAGCTGGCACGAAGTGGATAGCCGCCCTCAGTGATGGGGATAACCCTGCTCATTCACTCTTCAACGCGGTGCGGGACCAGGTAAAGGGCGCTTGTGGGTATTGCGTCGGTGCATTCAAGCAGGACGCGGCTGTGCGAAAAAGTGGTATTCGACTGCTGGAGGACTATGGGCCGAACATGAGCTATCGCCAGTTGACCGCCGACGGTTACGTCGTATTGACCTTCTGAACTCAGTCAGATAGTGCCAGCGTCGGTGGTGACCTGGGCGTCGGGAACAACACCTTGGAGAGCCCGGGCGGGCTGAGCCAACTGGTGTCCGTCGCCAGCGACCTCCACATTGGTCACGACGCGATGGTCGGCGCCGAACAGCAAGGGCTCGAATGATCGTGGAGGTTGACGGCAATCGAGGTCAATTCTCATCCGTTCCATCAACGCCACGCATGTGAACCACAGTCGCGCTGAGTCAATTCGTCGCTCGTTGTCGTTCGCGGCCGGGGCTGCAAGTCACTGACTGAACGACTCACATCCAGGAGTCGAAGGGATGAGCTTCAGGACGTCCCCCCCGGCTGCGAACGCGTTTACTCACGAGACGCGCTCCAGCATTTGCTAAAACGGGCGAGCACGATTATCGCGCAGTTTCTTGCGTCCCCGTTTGGTGAGGGCCCGAAAAATGCCGCCGCCGTTGCAGTCGCTTTCACGACGACATTCTCTATTGCATCGAAAGAGATTTCGTGAATCGCGAACGCTCTTTCTCGAGCACCAATCAGCTTGCCAGTGCACGGAAATGCCCAGAAGAATCGCCCCAGCGGGGGCGCCACGCGCATGGCGGCTCGGTGTACAGAGCGCAGGGGCAATTTCGCGTAGGTCGGGATTTTGCTTGTTGAGCCGGATGTGCTGCCGCGCGCCGCTGCCTCTGGGACACGCTGTTTCACCGTTTGCATGGTCGCACGGTGAGCGTATTTGGCGAACACGGGTGCGCGGCTCAATTTATTCACGGACCTGATCTCTTTTTTAGACTGCGCGCTGCCGGACGGTACGATCCGAAAAGCATCTTGATTTGAGCGCGTCGTTCTCGCAATCTCGCCGCGCGCCAGCGTGGGTAGTGGCTCGGCTGACATGTTGCTTCACAGCATTCAGTCGTGCTGCTCACATTCTCGGCGTTGAACAGTGGTCAACAAGAGGCGCGGTGGGTCGGCGGCGCGCGGGTGGAAGATGGAGGTGAGTATGTCCAAGACTGGAGTTCTGACGAGGAGCGTATGGAGCTTTCTCGTCGTCTTGCTGATGGTGCTGGGCTGCAGCGACCGCGAAGACGCGGTGCAGCCTAGGGACGGCGCGCAACAACAAAGCGCACTGGTCGTTCAGGACACGACCGAGACGGTCTGGGTGCTGATGAAGGAGCAGGCGGATCTACGCCCGGCCCGAACGATCAAGGACTGGGACCAACGTGGTCAAGAGGTGCATCGACTCCTGACCGGAGTCGCTCGCAGCAGCCAAGCGCGGTTGCTCGGAAATCTGACCAGTGCGAACGCCACGGTGAAGTCGTTCTGGATCGTCAACTCGATGCGGGTAACCGCCGACAAGGCGACCATCGCCGCGCTCGCAGATGATCCGGCGGTGGCAGGTATCTACCCTGACGGCGTGTATGAGCTGCCGCCGGTCAAGGTCGGGGCTACCGAGCCGGCGATCAACGGCATCGAGTGGGGTGTCGCTTCGGTTCGGGCGCCTGAGGCCTGGACGGCATTCGGGGCTCGCGGCGAAGGTGTCGTCGTCGCCAACATCGACACGGGCGTGGAGTACACGCACCCCGCTTTGGTTGCACAGTACCGCGGTAACCAAGGGGGCACGTTCGACCACAACTACAACTGGTTCGATCCCGCGAACGTCTGTCCCAGCTCGGAGCCGTGTGACAACAACAATCACGGTACCCACACCATGGGCACCATGGTCGGCGATGACCCCGTCGGGGACAACCGCATCGGTGTTGCGCCGGGTGCGAAGTGGATCGCCGCCAAGGGTTGCGAGCAGAGCACCTGTTCGCGCTCCTCGCTGATGGCGGCTGGCGAGTGGATCCTCGCTCCCACGGACTCGAACGGACTGAACCCGCGTCCCGATTTGCGCCCCAACATCGTCAACAACTCCTGGGGTGGCGGCGGTGGCGATGCTTGGTACCAAGCTACGGTTCAGGCCTGGGTTGCGGCCGGCATCTTTCCGTCGTTTTCGAACGGCAACAGCGGCTCGTCTTGCGGCACCGCGGGCTCGCCAGGCGACTACGACGATAGCTACTCGGCGGGCGCCTACGCGTCCAACGGTACCATCGCCAGCTTCTCGAGCCGGGGTCCCGGTCTCGCCGGCGTGATCAAGCCCAATATCGCCGCTCCCGGCGTCAACGTTCGCAGTTCGGTGCCGGGTGGCGGTTACGCCTCTTACCAGGGCACGTCGATGGCCGCACCCCACGTTTCGGGGGTTGTGGCGTTGATGTGGTCCGTCGCACCGACGCTGATCGGGGACATCGCGTTGACTGAGAGCTTGCTCAACCAGACCGCCGTCGATACCAGCGACACGAGCTGCGGCGGCACGGCAGAGAACAACAACGTCTGGGGCGAGGGCAAGATCGACGGTTTCGCTGCGGTCGATCTCTCTCCGCGTGGCCCGACGGGCACTTTGGCTGGCTTGATCACCGACGGCGCGGGCCCGATTGCCAACGCGAACGTCACGGCAGACGGGCCATCCAACCGCACCGCGGTCACCGACGCATCCGGCAATTTCAGCATGACCGTTCCGGTGGGTGACTACGACGTCACGGCGTCGGCGTACGGCTACTTCCCTGCCTCGGTTACCGGGCAGACCGTCACCGAAGGTGCAACGACTACCGTAAACCTCCAGCTAGACGCCGCACCGTCGTTTGCTTTGAGCGGGACCGTTACTGCGGCGGGTCAACCCGTCGTCGGAGCGGACGTGACTTTGACGGGGACGCCGCTCTCCACGGTGACGGATGCCAGCGGGCAATACAGCTTCCCTGCGGTCCTTGCCGGCGACTACAGTTTGGTGATTGGCTCATCCGGGCGTTGCATTGCGGGTGAAACCCGAGCGGTGAGCATCTTCGCCGACATGGTCGAAGACTTCAGCTTGCCGGAGCGCCGCGACTCGTTTGGCTACGGCTGCCAAATCGTGGCCATGTCCTACGTCGATGCCACGACGCAGATCGCTCTCAGTGGCGACGATCAATCGACCAGCGTGGCACTGCCGTTCAGCTTCCCCTTCTACGGGGGCAACTACAGCACGGCGTACATCTCCACGAATGGTCACATCAACTTCGCGGGGCTCAACAGCACGTACTCCAACACGTCGCTTCCGAACTCCTCCGTGCCGAACTTGGTGATCTATCCGTATTGGGACGACCTGTACGTGGATTCGGCTGCCGGCGTGTGGAGCGAAACGTTGGGCACGGCGCCGAACCGAACCTTCGTGATCGAGTACCGCAACGTGCGCTTCTTCTCTGGCACGGGGAACGTCGACTTCGAGGTTCTGCTGGGTGAAGACGGCACGATCCGTTTCCAGTACAAGGCACTCGACAGCAGCCGAGAGCAAGGCAATTCGGCCACGGTGGGTCTCGAAAACGCCGCCGGCAACGTCGCCTTCCAGTACTCGTACAACGAGGCCGCGTTGGCCTCCGATCTAGCCATCGAGTTCAGCGTGGGCAACGACGACACGGTGCCGCCAACCGTCGCGCTGACCGCACCGACCGAGGGTGAAGTGCTCTCCGGCGTGGTGCTCGTCAGCGCGGACGCGAGCGACGACGTGGCTGTCGACCGGGTCGAGTTCTACGCAGATCTGGGGACACCTGAAGAAGCGTTGCTCGGCACCGCTTCGACGTCACCATACTCGATCGACTGGAACACCATGCCGGCCGTTCAAGGTGCGCACCAGTTGACGGCGCGTGCTTTCGATACCGGTGGCAACAGCACCGATAGCGCGCCGGTCAACGTCACGCTGGACAATCCGGTGGACACCACGCCGCCGGTGTTGAGTGTGACCGCACCCAGCGAGGGAGAGCTGGTATCTGGCACGGCGACGATCGTCGCGGATGCGACGGACGACGTCGGGGTTGCACGAGTCGATATCTCGATCGACGGTGGCTTGGTTGCATCATTGACCGCGCCTCCCTACGAGTTCGATTGGGATAGCAGTGCTGCCGCAGACGGAGCTCATCAGATCGACGTCACGGCAGCCGATCTGGCAGACAACCTGACCAGCGTCACTGTCAACGTGACGTCGGACAACACCGGTCCGACGGTCGCACTCACGGCTCCGGCGCCGGGCGCGATATTGACTGGGTCGGTGGCGCTCAGCGCTGACGCTTCGGACAGCGCGGGTGTCGTTCAGGTCGAGTTCTTGATCGACGGAGTGATCATCGAAACCGACACCGCCGCGCCGTACGAGGCGAGCTGGGACACGACGCTAGACAGCGATGGCAGTCACGAAGTGGCTGTGTTCGCCTACGACGCTCTCGGTAACAGCGAAGTTGCTTCGGCTCTCGTCGTGAGCGACAACGATGCGCCCACGGTCGCCATCACCGCTCCGGTCGATGGCGCAGTGGTGAGGGGCGTGGTCGCGATCGACGCCGACGCCAACGACTCTGCAAGCGGCGTCGAGCAAGTGGAGTTCGCGGTGGACGGCGTTGCTCTATCCACCGACACGACGGCGCCCTACTCTGCGAGTTGGGATGCCAGTTCAGCTACGGTTGGCGCCCACGTGCTGACAGCCACGGCTCGCGATCTCGCGGGTCATGTTTCGACGTTGGCGAGCATCAACGTCACGGTTGTCGAGCCCTTCCAGTTCTACTGGTTCGAGGCAGAGCAAGGTGTGTTGACGGCGCCGCTGCAGGTCGCAACCGACGGCAACGCGTCTGAAGGCCAGTACATCGAAGCCACACCGGGCAGCAACAGTACGGGATCGCCACCGAGCAATGGGCAGGCGAACTACACGTTCAACGTGTCAGTTCCGGGTACCTTCAAGCTCTGGGGCCGAACCATCGCGCCCAGTACCTCGGACGATTCGTTCTGGGTGCAGGTGGATGGTGGGACTTGGAACCGTTGGAACTTCATCACCGCCTCCAGCAGCTGGGTGTGGGATGACGTTCACCAGGAGGACAATGGCACGATCACCGAGTTGTTCTACGACCTGGGCGTGGGTAGTCACACCATCACGGTTGCCTACCGCGAGGATGGAGCGCAACTCGACCGTCTGATGATCACAGATGATCTGTCGTTCGTGCCCACCGGTGCCGGTCCTGGATCACCGCCTTCGCCCCCGTCGGTTCTGGCTGCGGTTGCGGGTGAGGGTCAAGTCACCTTGAACTGGGCGGCCGTAGGCAGCGCTGACAGTTACACCGTCAAGCGTGGTGCAGCGGGTGGCCCATACGCGGAGCTCGTCAGTGGCCTGACGGATGTGACCCACACCGACCTCGGGCTCAGCAACGGCGTCGAGTACTGCTACGTCGTTGCTGCCGTCAACGGCAACGGCATGAGCGGCGATTCGCTCGAGAGTTGCGCCACGCCGTGTACCGGGGCCGCATGCGGGCCGGTCTTCAAACTGGAGACCGTCACTACGGTGGCCAACGGCACGACCCAGACCGTCGGTTTGGAGAACAGCTACGACGCTCCCGTCGTGGTTTGCACTCCACAGTATGCCGACGTCGGCGTCGAGGTGGTGCCACGCGTTTCGCAGGTTGGCTCATCGAGCTTCGACCTGCGGTTGCAGGTGCCGGGTGGTGGCTCTGCTGGGGATCGCGACATGTACTGTCTGGTCGTCGAGCAAGGCGATTGGAACGTCGATGGCGTGAAACTCGAGGCGCACACGGTAAACGCGGCTCAGACGCAGAGCGACAGCGACTGGAACGCACCAGCGGTCAGCCTCTCGCAGAGCTACACGAACCCGGTCATCGTCGGTCAAGTGATGACCGAAAATGACAGCAACTGGTCCGTGTTCTGGGCGAGCGGCAACGTGTCTACGGATCCGCCGAGCGCTGGCGGCGTCCACATGGGCAAGCACGTCGGTGAGGATTTCAACACCAGCCGTGCGGCTGAGACCCTGGGCTACATTGCCATCGAGAGCGGTCACGGCACCCTAGGTGGCGTGCCGTTCGAAGCCGGTGTCGGCCCCGACATCGTTCAAGGCGTGACGCAGAGTGCTCCCTACCAGTACGACTTCGCGACTGCATTCGCCCAGGCACCGGCCTTTGCCGTGCTCTCTTCCGCGGGTATGGACGGCTTGAACGGCGGTTGGCCGGTCTTGTTCGGTGCCAATCCCCTCGGCGCGACCAGCTTCGGGTTGGCGATCGATGAAGACACGATCGGCGACACCGAGCGTACCCACCCGACGACTCAGGTCGCCTACCTGACGTTCCAGGACCTGATTCGTCTGCCGGAGGAGTCGTGTACTGGCGACGCTGACTGCGACGACGGGTTGGTCTGCAACGGTTCGGAGATCTGCTTCGAAGGGGCTTGCCAAGCTGGAACGCCGCTGGCGTGTGACGACGGGGTTTCGTGCACCGTCGATAGTTGCGACGAAATCAGCGGTGGTTGCGTGAGCACTGCCGATGACTCAGCTTGCGACGACGGTCTGTTCTGCAACGGTGTCGAGAGCTGTGACTTGGTCGCCGACTGTGTCGCGGGGACTGCTCCGGACTGTGACGACGGCATCTCCTGTACCGTCGACACGTGCGATAGCGTCACCGACGCCTGCAGTAACGCTCCCGACGATGCTGTTTGCAGTGACGGCGCGTTCTGCAACGGCGCTGAGATCTGCGATCCGGCTGCGGGATGCATCGATGCTGCCGATCCGTGTCCGGTCGGTGCCTGCGATGAGGACGCCGATATCTGCACGGCGGAGTGCTTCGAGGACTCCGACTGCGATGACGCCGTGTTCTGCAATGGCGCTGAGACCTGCGATGCGGGGAGCTGCCTCCCGGGCACCGCGCCCGACTGCGACGATGGCATCGGCTGCACGTTGGATTCGTGCAGTGCGGTCAGCGACAGCTGCGTGAGCGCTGCCGACGACTCTGCCTGCGACGACGGTCTGTTCTGTAACGGTGCCGAGACCTGCAACGTGGCCAGTGGCTGCGAAGCGGGAACCGACCCCTGTGACGGTGCGGCGTGCGACGAAGCGGGCGACACCTGCGAGGCAGGTTGTTCGGGTGACTCGGAGTGCGACGACGGCGAGTACTGCAACGGCCAAGAGACGTGCAGCGGTGGTGATTGCCAGAGCGGTCAAGACCAGGGTCAGGCTTGCTACGACGCCACTCCGTTGGCTCGCAACCAGCAGTCTGGCCCATTCAACACGACCGGCGAGAGGTGGTTCGTGGTGACTGACAACCCGTTCGGTTGGCAAGCTTCTGAGGTCCAAGGTCGTCAGATATTCGTCAACGGACAACTGGTCTCGCCGGGACAAATGCCGCTGCCGCCGGCGATCAATGGTGAGCGTTACTTCCAGTTCACCGCTGGCAGCGCGCCGTGGGCGTCATGGTCGTTCTGGTGAGTTGAGGCGCTGCGAGGTGGTCACGAATCGGGGCCACTTGGTAAAGCCGGCCCGTAGAGTGGCCTAGCAGAGGGCCCGGCTCGGAAGAGTCGGGCTTTTCTGCGTGTTGGGCATGGGTCGAGAGATGAGCGTCGCCCTGGCAAGCAAGGAGCGTTGGAGCTTTTCACGTGTGTGCTCTGTCACCGCATCGGTCAGCCGAATTTCCTCGTTGGGTCGGGACACGCCGCCGGCGGCGTCGGAAACTGTGAAGCTAGCTCGAGTAGAGGACGCGACGTGTCGAACGACCCAGACAACGGCCATCGGAACTCGTGGAAGGAGCAAGCGGCAACGGGATCGGTCTTCGACGAGCCGCCGCTCTCCGACGGCAGGCAACCCGCGACCCTGCGCGATCCGGGACTGGTAGGCCGGGAGCCGCTCGTGGAGCGAGTGCAATCGGCGATGCATTCGCAAGCCGTACGTTGCACGTGCTTTTCTGGAAGCTCCGGGATCGGCAAGACCCTGGCCGCCAAGGCGCTCGTGGCGCGGCTAGAGACGACGGGCTGGAGCGTCCTTGCCGCCAGTTGTTATCCGGACATGCCGCCACTCGCGACATGGGGGCAAATCGTGGACGCCGCCAGTGCCGATGCCTCTGTCTCGCCCGACACGGAGGAGATGTTGCGCGCAGAGCAGCAGCAGCTGAGCGCGGCACAACGCGGCTCCGCGGTTGCACGCGACGTGGCGCGCCGCCAATTGTTTGAAAGGCTCGCCACACGTGCTGGGGCATATGGTCCGCATCGACGCCTCGTGTGGATAGATGATCTGCAGTGGGCCGATCCCGACTCGGTCGCCGTACTAGAGCGCGCGATGAGAGCGCAGCCGCACTGGGCACTCGTAGCAACGCTCAACACGGAGGCGACAGGAGAGGGGGCTGCCCGGGCGCGTCAGCTTTTCGTCGGACTGGACCGTGCCACCGTCGTGGAAGTGGGGCCGCTCCACCGTACGGATGTCGCCTCCTACCTGACTCGCGCTTTGGGTGTTGCTCCCTACGATGGCTGGGTCCGAGCGCTACACACGCGCAGCGGCGGCCACCCTTTGTTCCTGCGGGAACTGGTTCAAGCGTTGGTGGATCGCGGCGTTGCGCTGGACCAGTGGACCCGGGCGCCAGAGTTCGACGGCATCATGCCGCCCTTGTTGCGCGAGCTTCTGCAGCGGCGCGGGGCACACCTTGGAGAAGCCGCAACCCGCGTCGTGCGTACAGCGTGCCTGCTCGAGGGAGAGCTGGACGTGGCGTTGCTGTGCGAGCTCTGCGACTTCTCACGCAGTGAGCTGCTGGCGAGCTTCGACGAGCTTTCGCGCGCTGGCATCTTGCAGGCGCGGACAGCACGGCCCGGGCAATGGCAGTTTGTTCACGGGCTCGTCCGCGAAGCGTTCTACGAGGGACTGGAGGCGACCGAGCGGGCACAGCTGCATTTGCGCGCCGCCGCCGTTTTCACAGACCGAGCAGCTCGCGGCGGGGGCTTCCCCCTGGTGCAAGCCGCGCATCACCTACGTCAGGCGCTGCCGCTGAGTGAG
>QJWJ01000098.1 GCA_003235365.1 Deltaproteobacteria bacterium | reverse complement strand
ATGGCGACAACGAGAACGGAACGACCTCGAACCTCAAGTTCGTGCCCCTCGAACCGTAACGGCAATCGGGGCGTGGTTCGAGTTCTTCGACGACGGAAGCGATGGCACGTTGCAGAAGCGGCAAGGCGCGGTGTGCCTCGATGGGCTCGGGCCCGCCACGGAAGAGCCCTGGATCGACTGGGGGGCTGGCATGGGACTAACACTCGCAGACGGCGGCATCTGGGACGGATCGCTCTACTCGGGCTTTGCGTTCACCGCCGTGATCGACAGCACCGAGCCCGTCACCATCGAACTACATCTCGATCTGAAGGTCGAAGCGCCCCACGAGATGACGATTTCACCCGGTGCCAACCATGTCGGGTGGGCCGATGTAGTTCAACCCGACTGGGTCGAGCAGATTGTCGAATTCGATCCGTCGCGACTGGAGTCGATTCAGTTTCGCGTGCCCAGGTCGCAAGACGTTGCGAACGACTTCGAACTGTGCGTCTCGGAACTTCGAGTGCTTCCCTGACTGACCGTTTGCACCCTCGAGTGCTCGTGCCGCGCGCGCCGGCTCAGGCGAGCCGTCGTCGAAGAAACCGACGAGACCCTCCGACTCGTCACCATCCGCTTCGGCAGCTACTTAGGGAGCTTCCTGAACTGATGAAAGAACGTGAGCTTGCCATTGGGACCCAGGCGCACTCGCACCTGGACTCGGTTCTGCGTCGGCGTCGTCTTGCCGGAGATGGTGTACTTCGAACGCTCGATGAACACGTACTGCCGGGGCCCTTCCGCTTGCAGCGTCCCTTCTTCGAGCTCGAAATGATGATCCCGCAATTGCTTCGGCAGCACGTTGCGAATGTAGTGATTCATCGCGTCGGGGTTGGTGTTGCGCATCGTCACGTAGCGTTCGACACGCGCTTCGAAGTACCGATCTGCATCGAAATCGCCGCCGTTGAGATCGTTGAAGTATCTACGCAGCAGCTGACCCACCTCCGACACGCCCGTGCCCGGCGGCGCGCTGGGCCCGTTCGGACCAACGCCGGCCACTCCCTTTGCCGAGGCTCCCAATACGAGCTCGACGCGACGGTTTCCAGCGCCTCGCGACCAGCAATGTACGAGAGGTAGGTAGTCGACGAGCAACAACCACGACATCCGCGACCATTCTCCCTTCGAACGAAACGGCCACGGTATCGGGTACAACAAGCCGTGCGCGTGCTCCGTCGAAGGATGTTCGCGATCCGCCATCGGCGGGGCTCGCACATCAAGCGACGCTGCTAAAGCATTGCCGTCTTTTCGAAAACCGAAAGCAACTTGGTTTCTAGTCATCAACCTAGTCGGTTCGAGTCATCATCTCTGGGGTGGGGTCAGCAAGATCGTTCACAAACCACGGTCACCGGCGACCGAGTGGGCCCCAATCGAACCGAAATGGGTCAACCCCCAACAGACCCGTCTCTCCACCCCGCTTCTCGTGCGATGCGCCCCAACACGCCCTTGACGGCAATGTCGAGCTGGCTGCCTTCGGAGTAGTCTGCCGGCAACACGAAGTGCGCGCGGTCCTCGGCGATCAGATTGTACGCCTTGGTCTTGAAGCGAGCGCGCTCGGCAGTGTCTGGTGACTCCCACTTCTTCGGGTCGAAAACAGCGATGGAAAATCCGCCCTGAAGCCGAACCATCTTCATCGAGGGGATGTCCGTGTCTCCGTCACCGATGTAGATCATCCGCGAAAACGGTATCGGGCGCTCCGCCATCGGCAACCAGCGGTTGACGGGTTCGTTGTTCCAGTTGTTGTCCACACCCTTGTTTATCCGGAACAAATACTGGGTCTTCGTCGTGTAATTGATCGCCACGGCGGGCCAAACGGCATGCCCCTGCTGGTCGTACACGTAGCGGGATGCAAAGATCGTGTGGAACGCGTGAGCGATGTCGGTATGACTAATCATTTCGTGGTTGCCCGACGAGATGACGTAGTGTTCGAGCCGTAGACCGCGAGTCGCGGCGTAGCTGTCAATCCTATCGAACCACGACGAAACGCCCTCGAACAGCGGCGTACCCACGCCGTACCCGTTGAGCAACGATTCGGTCAGAGGCTGCCCCAGCGCCGCGGCGTGTTGGACCAGCAAGCGCAGATAGACGAGGATTTCGTCTGCGTCGTGCACTTGCTTCTCACGGTCGACCAATGCCCAAAACTCACGCGGCGTCAGCTTCAGGTGCTGTGGGATGAGCCGGTGCTCCTGGATGTTGCCGGGCGCGAGCGTACCATCGAAGTCGTAGACCAGCGCGGTCCGCGCATCAATTGAAGTGGACATACTCGAGATCCCGCTCGTCCCAATACCGCGAGATGGTGGCAAAGTCACCCAGCGAGACGTCGCTTGCGGTGTTCCCACTCATCCGCATCCGTCGACCCAACCCACAGTTGCCGAATCCCCTCTTCTGGAATAGCGTTCCGCATGGCGCAAGAAGACTGGGACGACTTGAACCTCGCGCTCGAACTCGCGACCATGGCGTCGCGTATCGCGCTGCCGCTTCACGCACGTGGCGTTGCGACGGAGCGCAAATCAGACGGGAGCGCCTTGACCGAAGCAGACCTAGCGGTCGATGCGGAGTTGACAGCGCAGCTTGCTGTGAGGCGCCCCAGCGACGCCATACTGAGCGAAGAATCGGGTCAACACGGTGATTCTGCACGGCGTTGGATCCTCGACCCCATCGACGGCACGTCGTACTTCGCCAGGCATGAGCCAACCTGGGGCACGCACGTCGCTCTGGAGGTCGACGGTGAAGTCACGGTCTGTGTCGTCACTCGTCCGGTCCTCGGGCGGTGGTGGTGGGCCGTGCGCGGACGCGGCGCCTACCGCAGCGCCTTGGGAACACGCGAGCCTGCTACACGATTAGCCGTATCCGACGTCGCCGATCCCGCGCGGGCTCGAGTGATGGTTTGGGCGCGCAACGACCATCCCCTCGTCACCGAGCTGCAACGCACCCAACGCTGGCTGCATCCGACCCTGGACGGGCCGCTCGATGTTGCTGCGGGGCGCCTCGACGCCATGATGGACACTCTGGGACAACACTGGGATCTCGCTCCGGCGGTACTGTTGATAGAGGAAGCCGGCGGGCGCTTCACCGATCCTCTAGGCGGTAGGCGAGCAGATCTCCGTGGCGGGTGGTTTACGAACGCGCGACTCCACGACGCCATGTGCGCACGCACCGGCGTCACGCCGAGTGTGACGCCACATTGAAACGGAGCGTATGCTCGAGTCGTCGGCGTCGTCCCAACTGCACGTGTCGCTGCCCCAGTCCTCCGACGACCACAAAGTCGCAGGAGGCTCTACGGAGTTTGCCCACGCGACACTGCGCAAACGCACGGGAACCCTTCAAGACTGCGCTGGGCACTCGTTCAGGCCGGAATGTGGAGCGCGTCGTCTCCACCCGAGGGGGGAAATCGCGGACTCTTTCCGCGCTGACGAAGGCGTAGCAGCACCAGCACCACTGATATGTGATGATGCCATCCTGGGTAGGAACGGCCCTCGAGGTGGTCGAGACCGGGTGGGGATCGACCTCGGAGCAGAGCAGGTTGTTTGTTTGAGGTGAATTTAGTAGGTCGGCTCCCGAGAAAAAGCCAACATGGCGAAAGGAACCGACCCATGCGGTGAACGGTCGTTCAGAGACCGCATTCCGTGAGCCAACGATCCACGAGTCGTCGGCTGCCTACCTGAAGCGTCGGGCCATACTCTCGGGCGTCCCGTCGCAACTCGAGTACGTCGACCCCTGCACTCGATAGCTCCACGATGTGGCCGATGTACCAGGGCTCGAGTCCTTGGGTCGTCACCTCAGGATGAAACTGAATCGCCAACCCGTGCTCTCCGCATGAGAAGGCCTGGTTCTGACACATCTCACTCGAAGCGAGTCGACGGCAGTTGCGGGGGAGCGTGACCTCCTCACCATGCCAGTGAAGGACCACACTGGTGTCGCCCAACTCCGCTAGCGGCGAGTCCCGCCCCTCCGGTGTCAAATCCACACGATACCAGCCGATCTCCTTGCTCGCCATCGGGCGAACGGTGCCCCCGAGTGCCTTGGCCATCAGTTGCGCCCCCAGACACACCCCGAGACAAGGCTTGTCTGCCGTCAGCCACTGCCCGAGGAACCGCATCTCCTCAGCGATGAAGGGAAAGACCCGTTCGTCGTTGGCGGATATGGGTCCACCGAGCACCACGAGCAGATCGGGGTTGCCGAGCGAAGCGGCCGTTATCTCGTCTCTGCCAGCCAGCAAGACGCGTACCTCGATCCCTCGGTCTGCAAGGGCTGGGCCGAAGGCCCCGAGGTCCTCAAAACCAACGTGCTGGATGATGGTCGCCGTGTTCATTGATTCTCCCCGCTGTTCGCGTTGTCACCCCTTGGATAACACGCCCGGGATGCGCTGAAGAGGGCCAGTATGATGGTTGGACAGGGGCCAACTACCATTGCGGTCGACTCTGCTCATTCAATCCGGAGGAACTCGCTCCCCTCGAGACTTGCCTGACCCGCGGTCGACCGCTGCAATCCTGCGGAACCTTTCGTTTTGCGCCACCCTCTGGCGCAACGTTCGAAACAGCTCGACGTTCGAAGTATGCCTGGAGGAAGTAGTGGCCCCAGGTGAAATTTGACAATATCCGAGAGGGCGCATGAACGACGCCACGAAAAAGACACAACACCACTCCCACCATCGATCACGCATTGCGGTTAACAGTGATCGGCAACCAACAACCGACTCGGCCGGGCCCAAGCACCAGAACCGAACCCGCGCGATGGAACGGTGGAACGGCTACTGGGCGTTTCCGCGTGGTTCCCACGTGACTCCGCGACCGATCTGGCGCAAAGCGCGCACACCAAAGGGTCGACAATCCGCGCAATCGCGTCCAAGAGGCGAGTTTCGCGAATCAAAAACCTCTCGGGTGCGTCCCGCCCCGGTGGTACGATTCAAATCATGGGGGACGGCAATGCGCGACGGCAGCTTTCAGGTCGACCGTGGCGTCTCGACATGGACCTGCGCCGCGATTCCAACGTCCCCCTGTATCGCCAACTCGCAGATGGCTTGGCCAACGAAATACGGCGTGGTCGCCTTCTGCCAGGGACCCTGCTCCCGGGAGCCAGAGGGCTTGCTGTCGAGTTCGGCGTGACCCGGAAAGTCGTCTCTGCCGCCTTGGATGAACTGTGCGCGCAAGGTTGGATGACCTCCGAGCCCAGAAGAGGGACCTTCGTCGCGACGGGCCTACCGTTGCACGGGTTCGCCCAAGCCGAGATCGAACAGCATCAACTGGCAGCACGCGTCACGGACGCGGTCGTCACCGCAGGTCCGTCCCTTCGTTTGGACGATGGTTTGCCCGATCCTAGATTGTCGCCACTGGATGCTCTATCACAGGCCTACCGGGACGCCGTGTCGCGTCTGGCCAGGCAGGGTCTCGGCTACGGCGACCCGCGAGGAGACTCGGCGCTTCGCGACGTCCTGTCGAACTTCGTCAACCAAGCCCGCGGGCTGGTGAGCACGCCCGACCGCGTCCTGTTGACCAGGGGCTCCCAGATGGCGCTCTTCCTGACCAGCAGGACCTTGGTACCCGACGGGGCGTTCGTGGCGGTCGAGAATCCAGGCTACGAGTCGGCCTGGAATGCCTTCTCGCTGGCGGGCGCCCAGATCGTCCACGTCGACGTGGACGACGAAGGGATGTCCATCGCGCACTTGAAGGAGTGCCTGAATCAGCGAAAGATCAGCGCTGTCTACACGACCCCTCATCACCAATACCCGACAACTGTCTCTTTGTCGCGAGACCGTCGCGTGGAACTGTTGAAATTAGCTCGGGATCACGACTTCGTCATCATCGAGGACGACTACGATTCGGAGTTCTACTATTCCACGTGCCCCCCACTGCCCCTTTGCGCGGCGGATGAGTTCGAGCGGGTCGTGTACATCGGATCCTTTTCCAAGCTGCTCGCGCCAGGCGTCAGGTTGGGATACTTGATGGCCAAGGAAGCAGTCGTGGAGCGCGCCGCACGGGTCAGGAGTGCTCTAGACCGCTTGGGAGATCCGGCATTGGAACGCGCGGTTGCCTACCTCATCGAAGACGGTGAGTTGCAGCGCCACTCGAGAAAGGCGCGCAAGGTTTACGCGAAACGGCGAGATGCGTTCATCCAGGGACTCGCGCGCGACGTGGCCCTGGCTCGCTGGTTCCAATTCAGCGAACCTCAAACCGGCCTGGCTGTCTGGGTGCGCGCCCGAAGCAGCGTCGACATGACCGCTTGGTCGGCGCGCGCGCGGGGCTTGGGGCTCGACTTCGTTCCTGGAGATCGCCATGTGAACGGTGGAACACCCGTGGCGGCTTTTCGTGCTGGCTACGCGTCGCTCAATCCCGCCGAACTCGAACGAGCGCTGCGCCTTCTGGCTGAATCGGCACCGGTCTAAAAGGAGAAGACCTTCGCCTCGATTGCATCCAGATTTCGCTGGTGAAAGAAGCGTTCGAACTCGGTTCCCTCCAGTCCTGGAGCCAGACACTCTTCGAGTGTGACGTGACCGCTGCCCCTGGAGGTGACACGAGCGCGAAGCTCAGCAATGTAGCCCAGAGCGTGGCCGCGATTCAGTGGGTGGAAGGCGAGACAGCGCACCGCGCTGCCGATCATGGCCACCTCGGGTGCCATCATGTAGGCCTTTCCCCCAAGCATTTCCAGGGCGAGGTCAACGCCGCGCTGAATGCATCCTTGCGCCAAGAAGCGCGCCGCCATGACCTCAGCCAATAGGCTCGCCGTGGGCGGAGAGCTGTCGTCAAGTCGTCGTGCCGCCCCTTCCAAGCACATCATCGCACCCTCGATTTGGGTATAGGCGTCCACGACGTCCACCTGGTTGGCCTCTCTTCGGGCGATCAGTCTCTCGATCAGCGCTGTCGCCATGCCCACGTAGGACGCGGCTAACAGGATCTGAAAACAGCCGAGCCCCAGCGCTTCGGTCGTGCGCATTCTCGATTGTTCCGCGTCGGCGTCTGCTGCCGGAGCAAACGCCATTGCAGCCGGGATCACCACATTCTCGAGTACGACCTCTTCACTGCCGGCTGCAGAGAGTACCGGCGCTTTCCAGAAAGGATTCGTCCGGAGTCCCGGATTGTCCGCGGGGATCATGGCGATGCTGGGTTGCGGACTCTCGGAAGAATCCTGGCAAGAGAAACCGAGCGTGAGGTAGTCCATGTCACGAGCAAGCGTGCATGGTCGCTTCCTACCGTTGAGCCTGAAGCTCGCTCCATCCCGAACCCCTCGGGTCTGGTACTCGAACAAACCAGCACCGGATCTTCCCTCTCCGAATCCAGAGGCAAGAAGCGCTCCACGTTCGACGACATCGCACAGCATCTTCCTGCCATGTTCGCCAAACAGCCCCAACTGAGACACGAATGCCGCCGTAAAGCCATGCATGGTAGCAATCAGCGACAACGACGGAGAACGTGCACCAAGCAGTCGCTGCACTCGAGCCCCCTGGACCAACGTAGCCCCTTGCCAACCAGTGCTCTCATCGACGAGACGCAGTAAGCCAGTGCGTGGCTGGGACGCCCATGGGGCACGGGGTCCCGTTGCCACGAAACATCCGCCGCCGCATGACTCATCGTGCAGCGCACTCAGCGGACCGATGACTCGAGCAGCAGAAGACGCGGCAGTACGTTCACTGCTCCTGGATCTGCAACATGTCATCGCTCAGACGCGTGCACGAGTGTTGCTTCAAACACCGGAGCGACCGACGAGCTCGTGAAGATCTTTGAACCGCACACCCAGATCATTAGAAAGGGCAAGAAGGCCAAGCCGGCCGAGCGCGGAATGGTCGCCCTTGTCGAGGAAGCCGGATTGAGCTCAGTCGAGCTTCCCAAGCCCAATTAGCGCCATTCGATACCGAGCCCAACCCGCGGGGCGACGGGCCACATCGTCCAAGAATCGGCGGGATCCCCCGTCACTTCAAACTCCACTGGGACGAGTGGTACGAGAACCTCGAGCCGGGGGCCCCACGCGAGGTGGTCGCCGACGTTCCAAAGCACATCAGCACTACCGCCCAACATCAGCGTCGTTCGCAACGCCTGGCCGTCCCTGTCGAAACGTTTACCGCGGGCAAATACCCACAACACACCACCGAGCGCGCACACACGGACCGGCCCCGTCAACGGCGAAACCGGCAAGCAGCCGACCAGCGACGCCTCCGCAGTCGGACCGTAGATCGTGCCAGGGGCCGCTCGTGGAAGTTGCCTCCCGGTGCTGGCCATGTAGCCACCGCGAAGTAACAGCTCGAAATCGGTGAGTCGCACGCCGAACGAGGCCGACGGCCCAACGCCGACACCGGGATTCATGCCCAATGCGCCATGACCCGCCGCCCCGATGGTCAGGCGGGGCGCGCGCATCGCCGACGGAGGCGGGATGGGGTGAGCGACGTCACCTCGTGGAGGGGGGGTTCGTGGAGGGGGGGTTCGTGGAACGGCATCGCGGGACCCGTCGTGACTCGCCGCGACTACCGGCGCTGACTGCGGCGGTGCGAGCACCGCTGTCGATTCATTGGGAGTCTGCGTAGTGGTGGACTCCGGATCGCTCTTCTCCGGCCCTGCATCGCCTCCCACCGGGGGGTCGACGCTGACGGTCGGGGAGCTCGCACCGAGAGAGATGGTCAAAGCCGTAGCACGGAGCAATTCCGAGCACGACTCAGCTCTCTGAAACGTGCGCAGCACGACGGGTTGTGCATCCGTTTGCACGGACGACTCGGTCGACGGCGGTTCACGCGCCACGACCTGCACGCGAACCTCGTCGCTCGGAGCTCGAGCGACACGTATGAGCAGTACCACAGGTGCTTGCTCTACCGCGAAGTCGCTACCCGCCAGCTCGTTCACCCACGTTCGCAACTGCGTCAAGTCCGGGCACCGAAGGCCGTCGCCGACTTCGAGATGCAGTTCGACGTGCCGCCAGATCGGCTCGGGGGTGCGGTTCGTGTCGTCGTCGACCTGCGTGGCAGAAGGACGTGGTGTTTCACTGGGAGCCGGGGTCGGGGCATCGGCCCACACGGACACCGAGAACAACACTCCGAGGAGCGGGATCGCACCGAGTGAAGAACACTTGAACGCATCTGCGCCGTGCACCCATTGCTTGTGGCACAAGGCCGCCGTGCCTGACAAGCGATGCTCACCGTCGTGGAGTGAGACGAGACGTAGCAGATCGACGACGCGCCTCGTAACCCCGGCAAGGTCTCGGTCATCGAACCTGGGCGCGAGCCAAACGACCGCGCCCCCGGGACGGCAGGTGATCTCAATCGCCGACGACCATCAAGGAAGCAACGTTGCCGGTTTCCGCATCCTCCGCGTTCTTTCCGACCATGATGATGTACTCGCCACTATCGACGACCCAGCGACCGTCACTTCCTCCCTCCCATCGCCGGAGATCTCGCACGCGGACCGGGAGCTGAGCGGTCACGGTTTGACCTGCTGGAACTGGGACGCGAGCGAAGCTCTTCAGTTCTTTCCAGGGTCGCTCACCTGTGACGCTGGCAGGCTTCGGTGGAGGCCTGACGAACAGCATCGCCACTTCGTCTCCATCGACGGAAGAGACGTTGCTGATGTCGATGGATACGTTGAAGACCGCGCCTTTCGTAACCGACTCGCAGGGAACCTGAAGGTTGGCGTATTCGAATGTCGAGTAGCTCGAGCCGTGACCGAATGGAAACACCAAGGCGACCTCGCTACCGTCGATGTACTTGCGCCGGTCGAACTCGCGGTAGCCGAAGAAGTAGTCCATGTTGGTGACAGTTTGCGTCTCTGCGAACGGTGGCAGTTCGTATTCCGTGGGCCACGCCATCGGCATCTTGCCCGAGAAATTTGCAACGCCGAAGATGAGCTTGCCCAGGGCCACGCCACCGCGCTCCCCCGGATACCCCGCCCAAATCGTCGCTTGTTTCGTGTTGGGATGCGACAACCACGGCAGGTTCACTATCGACCCCGATTCGATGATGATCACCGTGGGCTTGCCCAAGTCGAGCACGCTGCTGATCAACTCGTTCTGTCCTGCCGGCAAGTCCAACGTCGAGCGGTCTCCGCCGTCAGCAACGACCCACTCCTCGCTTTCGTCCCCCGGGGTGTAGCCGACGACCACCACAACCGCATCCGCGTCCGCAGCGGCGCTGGGGGAATTGCCACTCGTCACGCTGACGTCCTGCCCGGCCACCTCCTTGATTCCTTGGTACGGCCCCACGGTCCGCGCGGGATCGCCGTTGACCATACCCATGCCGCGGTCACCGAGCGCCGGATCCGTCGCGAAGTGAAAGACGCAGGACCTGGGATTGTCGCTCGGGCTCATCAGGGAGCAGCTCTTCGGCACGCTGGAACTCGCTAGGTGGAACTCGCGGTCCAGACCCACCACAGCCACGTTGGCAACGTTGGAAAGCGGCAGTACCGGCGCATCATCCATCCCGTTGACGAGCAGGACGGCTGACTCGAGCACCGCCTCTTCCGCCAGAGCCTGGTGCCCCGCATGAGCGGTGATCGAGCCGTCTGTCAGTGTCGCCGTGGGTGCTTGCTTGCTCCACGGGTCCGTGTCCAGCGCGGTGTTGAACCGGAACTTCTGCGTGAGGATGCGCCTGGCGGCCTCCTCGACGAACGCTTGATCGGCGTTCGCCAGGGTTCCCTCGTCGTAGTGCAGCGTCCAGGGTAGCTCGATGTCCGTCCCCGCCGCGACTGCCTCGATGGTCATCGCCTGGGCGGTGGTGTCGTCGAGGACGTCCTGATCGCCCGGCATGGCCCACCAGTCCGTCAGCACGAAACCGCCAAAGCCGAAACCGTTCTGCTCGATGGGAGCTTTGAGAACGTCTCTGAGCAAGTGCTCGTTCTGAGTGACCTTGACTCCGTTGACCAGATTGTACGCAGCCATGACGCAAGCGACGCCGCCATCCTGCACGACCATCTCGAAGTGACGCCCGTAGACTTCGCGCAGCGTCTGCTCGGTCATCGTCGCGTTTAGCCTCGAGCGATTCCTCTCGATGTTGTTCGCGAGGAACTGGCGTGCGCACGCCAGCGTGTACTGCTGGATGCCCACCGCGAGCGCCGTCGCCATGCGACCGACGTGGTAGGCGTCCTCCCCATAGCTCTCTTGGATTCCGCCCCAGTAGGGGTGGCGGACGAGGTTCATGCTGGGCGCCAGCAAGACGTTGTTCTTGGAAGCCGCGGTCTCGTCGCCGATGGCCGCCCCGACACGTCGTTCGAGATCGACGTCCCAGGAAGCGGCGCGTAGAGAAGTGGTCGGGAACACGGTCGCAAAGTTGTTGCCGTCGTCCGGGCGATTGTCTTGCCCCGCGTCGAGGTTCACCCCTCGGCTGCCGTCGCGATAGCGAAACCCGCGAACGACACCGAGGCCGGGGACCGCGACGTCGATGCTGCGGTGGATGTCGCGGTAGTTCTTCTGCGTGCCATCGACGCCCAACATCTGCCCTGCCTTCTGCGCGGGGCTCATGAGCGCGAGAGCAGCGTCGACCTGAGCCGCGACGTCTTTCGAGACGCGGTACGCAGCCATCGACGTCTCATCGAATTGCTGCGACGAGACAGCCTCACACGAAAACGTCGGTAGCTCTCCGTCACCGTCGGGGCCCTTCGGATCCGAGTCTCTGCCTTCGTCCGTTGTCGAATCGCCAGCCGCTCCTGCATCGTCGGCTGAACCTCGCTCGTCGGTCGACCCCCGGGTACTGTCCTTGCTCGGATCGGATTGACCGCCTTGGCTCGACGCGGGGCCACCGTCGCCCTTGTCGCCCTTGTCGCGCTCGCCGCTCTGGGCCGGAACTCCGCCCCCGTCTGCATACTGCTCGGCATTACGGCCGATGCCGTTGCCATTGTCGCCCACGATCGCGGACTGATTGCCACAGCCCACCAGTATCAGCGACACGACTGGGCTAATGAGGAGCGATCCCCAGAAGCATCGGTGACCTGCCAACCCACGATCGGACATCCCTTGGTGCTGACGCTCGTTCATCTCGTCTCCCGAAGATTCGCCAGCGCTCGATGCGAAGGCGTTCATCGTTTGTATTGTCTTGGGTGCACCCAGATTCCCGAAGATTCTCAACTGGACCGCCTGTCAGGGCCTGGCGGCTTCGAGCTGTCGCGCCTGCTTGATGATCGCTTCGCGCTCCGCCACGAGTATACCGTCGGGAAACCGCCGAACATGCTGCGAAGCCAACTCGAGCGCGCCGCGGGCGTCACCGACACTCAGCAGCAATCTCGCCTGCTGGAGCATTCGTCGCTCCGCGTTCAACGCGCCAGACCCATCGAGTCCGTCGGACCAAGAGCTCGTGGTGGGAGCGCCTCCCGTACGTGCGACCTCCGAACGAACACTCGCGGCCGGCTGGGGCGGCATTGACGAGGACCCCGCACCACCCGTCGACCGCCGCGGGGCCGTGCCGCCCATCGCATGCTCCCCCCCACCGGGAGCAACGCTTTCGCCGGGCACTCGTTCATCTCCTGCGCTGGCCCCGCTCGGTGACTTCTGGGGTTTGGACGGTGTCCACCCTGGCAACGCGCCGCTCGTTGCGGGTGCCTCTGCTCGCCACCCGTCGCCCGCGCCGTGAGCACCACGCGGCCGTGGCTCCGCGCGGCTCGATTGACCCGGTTCGACACCGACGAACTCCAACACTCGGGGTACCCACAGACGCGTCTGCTCGATCAAGACCGATCCGACGGGGGTTGCAGCAATCGCGCTGGGCACGACGACGAAAAACGCCACGGCGAGCAGCGCCGTGCGAAAGCGAGTCCCCCGCCGCGGCGCGAGACCGTCGACGGTCGACGACTGTTGAAGCCGCCGCCGCAGTTCGCGCTCGACCGCGGCAGGCACCACTTCGAGCCGTGACAGTTCTCGCAGGTACGACAACTCGGCGAGCGGGGGCTCCGGCTCCGAGTGTACATCTCCCAACGTCCCTTGCTTCATTGTGGGCCTCCCAAAACCACTTGGTGTCCGCTCGACCCGAGGTCGTGCAGCTCACTCTGGCGAAACGCTTGACGAAACCGTTTCCGGGCCGCGGCAAGGCGCGAGTAGATCGTCTTGAGCGGGATGCCCAGCGCTTGCGCGATCTCCTTGGGGGGCACTTCGTCGAAGTCGTGCAACAGTAACACTCCCCGAAGTTTCAGCGGAACCTGACCCAGCGCCGCGTCGAGCCGCTCGAGCTCCGCAATCAGCAACACCCGCTGCTCAGGATCCAGACCGTGGGCGAGAACCGATTCCAGCTGCGCATCGGAGCGGCGGCGAAACCAACTTCGGCGACGATGATTGGCGGCCAGACGAAACGCCACACCGAACAGCCATGGCTTGATCGGTCGCGCCGGATCGAGCTCGGCGCGCTGCCTCCATGCGGCAACGAACACGTCGTGGCAAATATCGGCGACGTCAGCGGGCGGCACACCCAAACGTCTGAGGCTGCGCCACACGTAGTCGAGGTGGGCGTCGTACCAGTCCCGAAACTCGACCGCGCCAGGCGACGGGGCGAGGGACGGCCGACGGGAAACGAGAGGCACCACGAGAGCAATTGTCCCAAGCCGCCCCAAATTCGCGGAATTTCTATCTGCAACGCTCGGCCGCCCGCCACGAGGCCGAAGCGCTGAGCTCCGCAGGCTCCCACCGGATTTCGCCCCAGGGCACCCGGGTACCCACCAGCCCGACGCGATCTCGGACTCCCCGAAGTGTCGCCAAGTACGCCACACAACGCGTAGAAACATTCACGATGGCGGAAGAAAAAGGCCCGATCCGCTACCGTCGGCGGTCGTGCGCAACAGTTTGGTGTTTCGTCGGCTCGACGCGCCGCAAGCCAACCGGCAAGCTAGTGGCAATGACGCGCTCCTCCCGGATCTCGCCAATTCTGCTCGCTGTGGGAATCGTCCCCTGCGCGTGTGCCGACGCCCAACCGCCGCCCGCGCCGGAGTCGTTGGTCACAGGCGCGGCTACCGACGTCGGGAGTGCCGGGCCCGGCCCGGACGTCAGCCTTCCCCCCGCGCCGACGGACGGCCCGACGGATCCCGTCGAATCGACGAGCACCCCGAGCGGCCCGACGAGTGATGACCCCACTCCCAGCGATCCCACACCCCCGCGTCCCCCCTCTTCACCAACGCCATCGGGGCCATCACAACCAGCACAGACAACGGCAACGGTATTCCAAGCCGAAGACGAGGAGATCGATGGACAGTACGCCGAGATCGTCAGCTCCCCCTTCGATGGCGTCGCGCTGTACGCCAACGGGGATTCGATCAGCATCGAGTACGACTTCTCGAGCGAGCCGGGATCTTATCGCGCTGACATCACCGGCGCCTCCAGCAACAATTTGTCGGCAACGGGTGAACTGCGACTGGATACGCGTTCCGTGGGCCGGTTCGCCTTCCGAGGAACCGACAGCGCCGTGGAAAGCGTCGAGTTCTCCGTTCAAACCCCCGGAACCCGAACCCTGACGTTGACCGCTACCAACGACAACAACACGTGGGACCTGTTCATCGATCAGATCGAGATCACCCCTGTTGATTGACACCACCCGTTTGCACGAGCCTCGGCGTTGATTCAACGCGGCAACTGTTTCACGTACACGTCGAGCTTGTTGTACGGGATCTCGATACCGGCACCGGCGAAGGCCTTGTAGACCGCGCTGTTGAGTTCGTCCAGCAGTGCGCCGCGCATTTCCGCGTTGTCGATCCAGACGAGCAGCTCGAACGCCAACCCCGACTCCCCGAACTCTCGAAAGCGAACGCGCGGCTCGGGCGCGGCGCGCACGAGTTCCATGCCTCGGGGACACGCCAGCAGCACCTCGCGTACGCGGTCGATGTCACTGCCGTAGGCGACCGACACGGGCACACGAACGCGCTGATGCACGAATGGCCCACCGTCTTCGTTGATGATTTGCGAGTTGCCAATCACGGAATTGGGGACGGTGATCTCGACGTCGTCGCGGGTCAGGATTCGCGTCGAGCGCATCCCGATGTGAGTCACTTTCCCGCGCAGGCCGCCCTCAATCACGATGTAGTCACCGACCTTGTAGGGGGCGTCAGCCATGATGAACAAGCCGGCGAACAAGTTGGCGAGTGTGTCCTTCGCAGCAAAACCGACCGCGATTCCAGCAATGCCCGCCGAGGCGAGCCACGCCGTCAGATCGATGTCCCACACCAAGAAGACGACGTAGATGGACAACGCCAGCAGCGTCACCTTCACCAACATGTCGTATGCTGGGACCGTGCGCGCTTGCAGCAATCCCTTCGCAGCAGAGCGATGCCCGAGCGCCTTGAAGGTGAGCGAGCTGACCTGAAGCGCCGCGACCAACCACAGCACCACCGCGACAGTGCTCAGCACGTTCCGAGTCAAGTGTGCCACGCGCGGTTCGAGACTATCCAGGGCGACCCAGTACAGCCCGACCATGATCAACGTGACGAGCAGCGGTCGTCGAGTGGCCGCGAAGATTTCGTCGTCCAAGTTGCTCGCCGTGCGTCGCACGAGCGAACCGATGACGGCGTGAATCATCCAGCGCACGACGAACGCCACAACCACGGTAACCACGAGGACGATCGCCGCGCGCCACACCGGATCGCTGATCCAAGCTCTCAGTTCAGTGTGCATGGGATTGGCACGACGAGACTACCCGAGTCGTGACGGATGAGCCCAATTTTGAGGGACAGCGTGGCAGGAGCGCCGGCAAACGACTTCGTCGGCGGCGGCCGCGGACGTGGTTCGAGGCGACCATGGAGCAACACCACACGACGAGCTTGAACGAACTTGCTGACCCGCGGCCCACCACGCGGCGGTCCCTGCGACGACCCGAGCAAAGGGAATCTAGAGCACTCCAGAGCGGCAATCATGTCGATTGCCGCGACAAATCAACAACCTAGGGCACCGAGCTGCGAGTAACGCTGCCCGAACGTGGCCCCGAAAAACGCCCTCACCCCCGATGGGGCGATTCTTCGGGGCATTTCCGTGCGCAGGGCAAGCGGCGCGGTGCCCTGGCGTTACAGCAGCGACACGTCGGATCTGTTATCGTGACGACATGTCAGGAGGAGCCGACACGTCGCCCCGTGATCTCGAGCAGAACGTCACCGACGTGATCGAAAGGGAGCAACACGTGGGGACGGCCACCGGCAGACTCGACGCCCCGCGCAACGGCATCGCCCGACGCACTCGACTTCTCGCGATGGTCGCAGTCTGTCTCGCATCGACGTCGACGACATTCACGAGCCCTCGGCAAGGCCATGCTCAGCCGTCGGGCACGAAGCACGACCATCACAATGCCGCGGTGCAGGACCGACTCGAGTTCGTCAATCGAGTACTGACGGAGCTGCAACTAGCAAAGCAAAGCGGTGTGTACCCGAAAGGCATGTTCGATCGATTCGACGAGGCCACACGGATCTCGATGATCCTGCAATCGCGACGGGTCCCCGAAGCGAAGGCGCTGAGTACCAAACTGCGCGCTGCCCGCGCCGAGATCGAAGAAGCGAGGGCCGCATCGAGGCTGTTCACCCAGCGTGGCCTGCACGAGCGAGGTGGGCCGTCGACAGACCTGAAACTCGATGCGACACGGGTTACTGCGAGGGCCGAGAGTATTCTGGCCCAGGGACGCAGCGCCCTCGGCAAACGCAGGATCTCTCGCGATGAAGTCCTGGCCCTGCAGAAGGTCGCGTTGCTGAAGCGGTATCCCGACGCCCAGAAGCTTCTCACCCAGGCGCAAGCCCTGCAATCGCTCGCTAACGCCATCCATGGCGATCCGGGCGCGCAGACCCGCTTCGAACACCTCGACGCGAAGGTACAGCGAGCGCTCAGGAATGCGGAGAAGGCCAAAACCAAGGACGAACTGAAGCAAAGCGCGAAGGAGCTCACCACGATCTTGGGTCTCGCCGCGATGGAGCGCCAAGTATCCGGTCGCGCCCCCAGCACCTTGGGCAAGCTGCGCTACCAACAGTCGCGCATCGCCGCGGCGCTCGAAGGCGGTCAAGCAGCGTTGGTCCATCAATTCACGCGACCCGACGGCACCTTCGACCCTCGCTTGATGATGCAGCGGCAACTGAGTCAGGCCAATCCAAACCTGCTGCCAGAAAATCTGCGCGGCAACCCGCTCCTGCGCGCCCAAATGGAAGCGATGGCGCGGCACGGTAGGCAGATGCAACACGCTGACGCATTCGAAGGCGCCAGGCGACTTTCCACCGAAGCTGCCTGTCTTCAGCGTCAGGGCCAATACGAGGCGGCAGAAGCGAAGAGCCGCCAAGCGATCGCCATCTACGTCGGCAAGGTAGGCCCCAAGAGCGTCGAAGCGCTCGAGGCGCGTTTGGGTCTGGCAGAGGTGCTCAATGCCGCGGGCAAACGCAAACGAGCACTCGTCACGCTCAGCGAGCTGTTCAGCAACGTGGACCCAAACGCTGGTGCCGGATTGACTGGCTCGCTGCTCAGTCGCGCATACCTCATCCAGTCAGACGTGCTGTTCGAACTCGGTGACGTCAATGGGAGCAGAACCGCGCTGAACGATGCTTCGAAGCACCGGCGACTGGAAGACTCCATCAACGGCATGATCCGACGTTCGGCGCCGGGCTTGGCCGCAACCGCCAATTCGCTGCAAAGCGTTGGGTACGAGGAACGTGAGCTCCGATTGCTGTCGAACGAGCAGAAGTTCCAACACCTCGTCGCGGCAAAGGCGCTGCGTGCCGACGAACTCGGGTTACTCGCCCGGCAATGGGTCATTCGCGGCGACAAGCGCAAGGCAGCCACCGCCCTGCTAGAGAGCGCTCTGGCATCCGAGCGAACCGTCGATGCCATCACTCCGGTGGGCACCCTCGCCTTCCTTCCGGCCACGGTCGTGTTGTTGCAGGCCGCGCAAGAAGCGACGGCATTGACGCTCGCCCACGACACCGCTCGAACCGACGACATCCTACTCGCGTACTGGATGACAGCGAGTCGGAAAGACCGGGCATTCGGCATCATGGGACAGTCCGCAACCGAACCCCATCGTGACCAGAGTGCGCGCTTGGCAACGGCCCGGCACGCGCGAGCGAAGCGTGCGGCGGAGTTCTTGACGGCGCTGACGGACGTTCCGAGTGACCAGAGCGCCGCCTCGGTCGATTGCACGTCGCTGTCCAAGCCGACGAGACACTCCCGCACTTCCCAGTCTCAGACGCGCGGTTCCAACGGGCTCAATCCGGTATCGGAACTCGAGACGCGACTGTTCGGAGCGCGCGGGTCGAAAAGCTTGGCACTTTCGGGAGCGATGCCCTTCACGCGACTGCCCCGCCAATCGCCGGGAACTGGGCCGCAGCAGGCGTTCACGTCAGCCGTTCAGGCTGCGCTCGCGAGCGATGAAACGCTCATCGAGTTCGTGTTGTACAACCCGGTCACTTTTGACGACTCGGAACTGAAAGATTTGGGCAAGCTGGTGTTGCCCTCCCCTCGATTCGCGGCCCCGCGCTACGCCGCGTTCGTCGTGACCAGGACCGCCAAGGCGCCGCTGCTCGTCGACGTGGGTGCAGCGTCTCGCATCGACGGTGTCGTCAGCGCACTCAGACGGCAACTGGGAACGCCATCCAGCGACTTGGCTTCGGTCGAACGCGCAGCGCGCGAGGCTTACGACGCGATCTGGAAGCCCTTGACAGGGAAGATCCCGAGCGCGGGAAAAGTGATCGTCACCCTCGACGGCGAACTGCACCGTCTCCCCATCGGAACGCTTCACGACGGAACGAATTGGCTGATTGACAGATACCGCGTGGCCTATGCGAACACGTCGCGAGACCTCGTGACCCGACCGAGCGAGCAGCCCTCGTCGCAGACCGTCGGCAGCATCTTCGCGTTCCCCGATGCGCCAGGGAAGCGCTACGAGCACCCCGCGCTGCAACCGTCCAACTTCAAACCGCTGCCGGGTACGAAGCAGGAAGCCGATGCCATCCAACGACGACTCCCGACGACACGACGGAACCTGGGCGCGTCTGCCAACGAGCAACGGTTGTTTGCCACGACGGCACCGCGCTTTCTGCACATCTCCACGCATGGCCTCGTGTTGGTCCAGCCCGACGACGAAATGGCGATCCCTGGCCGCGGCGTCAAACTGGTTCCCGGCGGGTCCACACCGCCGAGCGGCGGCGAGTCGAAACGAAGTGATCCCGAAGAGCACTGGCTGCGAACGGCGCTCGTACTGAGCCCGCCCGGCGCTGACCAGGCGGCGGAACCCTGGGACAGCTTCGCCACCGCCTACGAGATCGCCCGCATGGATCTGCGGGGAACCAAGGTGGTGGTGCTCGCGGCGTGTGAAACGGGCCTGGGCATCACTGACGCCCAGCACGGGGTGCAAAGCCTGCGACGCGCGTTCACGATGGCCGGTGCCCACAGCGTCGTCGCGAGTCTGTGGTTGGTCAGCGACGCCAGCACGGTGACGCTGATGGATCGGTTCTACGCAAACATGGTTGCGGGCAAGAGCCGCCTCGACGCGCTGCATGAAGCCAAACTCACGCAGAAACGGGTCACGCCGCACCCATTCCACTGGGGACCGTTCACCTACGCTGGCAAAGACGGCCCGCTCTGAAGCGCGAACCCGAGCCCCGGTCGGCTTGTCGATGACGGCCACTGCGGCGTTAGAACGTGACGGGCGCGCAGAGAGTTGATGGGTCGAGACGCGGGATCCCACGCCAGAACGCGTCTCGACACTACCAGGCGAGCATCGGCTGTCCCCGTCGCACGAATATCGTTCGCTGGTTCACGACCGATCGTTGCAGCATCGCAGTGATCCCCAGCGACACGGCAACGGGCTGGGCCTCGGGCACGCTGTGTGTTATCGAATCGTCATGAGCTGGACGAGAGTGTCGGTGCCCGCGTGGGTGATGCTGGCTTCGGGTTCGTTGCTGGGCGCAGGCTGTTCCAGCGACGGCAGTTCCTCAGACGAAGCTGCGCAGTCGGCGGGCAGCCCCGATTCTCCGGGCCCGAACCCTGCCGGCCAAGACTGCGAGGGCGACCTCGATTTGCGGACCGTGACTCCCGTCGAGCCTTGTGCGGGGGATCTCACCGGCCATTGGGTGACGGAACGATTCGATTGGCCGTCGATGCCGATCCGGTTTCGCTACTACCTCAGCGATCCAATCAACGAACTCGACGGCACCACGACCTCCATGTTCCGAGAGAACTACTGCTTCGGAGAAGTCAGCGAGTTTCGCCGCGACCTCGACGTGCAGTTCACCATCGACGATCAAGGGGGGATTGCCGTGTCCGCCGGGCCCTTGGACGTCAGGGCGCGACATCTCGATAGCTGTTCGATCCCCGTATTCGTCGATGAGACGGAGATGAACGACGGCTCTTGCTCCCAGTTCGACCAATGCACGTTGGACTGTGGCGTATGCACCTGCAGCTACCTCAACGAAGGAACCTACACGTACGCGTCCATCAACTCGGAAGAATCGAAGATCTCCTGGGACCTCTGGGGGCCGGCAGACGAGCTCAGCTACTGCGTCGAGGGTGACACCATGCGGCTGTCGTCATCGCGCGGTCTGTCGCTCGAGATGCGGCGAGAGTGAACGTCTCGACCAGACTCGACAGATCCGGAACGACACACGGTTCAGCGCAAGCGCAGGCCCGCGGGCAAGCTGTCGCCCAGCACTCGTTTGACGTCACCCCCGTCGAGGTTCGTGGGCCGTAGCACCATGTCGACCCAGGTCGCATTGGCTGAAATGTCCACCAAGCGCTGTGCGACCCTCTCGCGCAAAGCCGCACTGACATCCAGCTGGGAATCGCCCGCGACACGCGCCAGCGAAGCTGCGGCAAACGCGGCCCCGTCGGTCACCTTCCAATCGAGCTCGAACAACTTCTCCAGCCAAGCTTCGGCCTGCACCTTGGGCACGACGTTCGCGGCTGAACCGTGGAAGGGAACGCGCGCCCCAACCCGCCCCAGTGGCCAGTAGGAACCGAGCTTCTTGGCTTGTTCGATGAAGCGTGTCCCCGCCCGCACCTTCTCGGCCGGAAGAAGCCGCTCCAAGGCGGCGATCATGCGCATGGCTTCGACCGGCCCATGAAGCGGCGCCCCCGGCGCAGACCCGTCTCGTTTACCCGGTGGCCACAATCCAGGACGCACGTGCTCGAAAAGCGCGTGTTGCCGCTCCTCGCCGAGCCCGGAAGCCACACGACGCCACAGGATCCACCACTCGGCCCAGTTCGTCTTGGTTGCGTGTGCGGGCCCGGCGGGCTCGATCGACCACAACGCATCGAGTCGCTGCCGATCCCCGCGCGCGCCGAAACCCGGGCGCAGCGTCCAGCTCGACAACCGCAACCAGTTGAGCTCGTGTGCGGCACTTCGAGCGCGGCGCGCTTCGACCTGCAAACACGCATCGGCGATGGCCCGACACGTCGCGAGCGACCACTCCCCCCGCGGCCCGAGCAGCGCCTCGAGCTCGGAGCGCAGCCCCGATGCCGATTCCTCGTCGTCACTGCGGAACGCCTCGACCACCAACCGCGCAGCCTTGCTTGCTTGCGGATGCACAGGGGCGCCTTGCTCCGCTTCTTCATCTGTCGGAATGTCGACCGCAGCCGCCCCTTGCGACGGAAGCGCCGTGGAGCCACCCCGACCCGGCGATGCGTCGGGACGCTGCCCCGCCGTGACCTCCGAAACTGCGGCGCCCTTGCGAACCACGAAATCGAGCGTCCAGCGACGGGGTGGCAACTGGGCGCTGACCAGCGCGAGACGCAAGTTACCACCGTCGTCGAGGAAGGTCTCGATGCTCACGGACACCGCCGTCTCACGAACCTTCACGTCCTTTTGCCCGCGCAACAGAGTTTCCAGTGGGGGCAACGGCTCGAGTGCGTCGCTGCCGGCGTCCACGTCGACCAGCGCACCCGCGGGATCTGCGCGGTCACCGGTGTAAGTGAACAAGGGAAACGCAACCGGCTCGTTCAGCCGCAACTCAAACAGGCGTTCGGGGACGGTGATCCGCGTTCCGGGCTCGACGTTGCGCGGAGCGATGCACAAGGCCCGGGTCCGTCCTTCGTGCTCGAGGCCCACGTAGTAGGCCTTCGGCGTGCCGCCGCCGATCACAGTCCCCAGCCCGCGAAGGGCAAGCCCGTAGCGGACGGCCCCACGTGCCACTGACGTGTCGAGCGACGTGTGCTCGAGCAACGACGGCGCAGCGCCATCGTACCAACTGGCAAAAACCTCCATCAACCGCTGCACCGCGGCGGGCGCTTGGAACACACCGCCGTTGAGCAACAACAGATCGGGACGGGGCAACCCGTCGAACACACTCGCGCCCGCCTCCTCCGCCGCCGCCGCATGGCGACGCAGGAACGCGCAGATGTGGCGCGGCACCGCGGTATCATTCGTGTACGGCAAACCCAACGTCGTTAGCCCCACACGCGCAGTACGTTCTGCAACTTCGCTCCGCGCCGTCTGCGGAAAGCAGCCGTCGAGCAGGACGCCGATGGCTTCCTCCTGAGTGATGACGATGCTCTTCGTGCTTCCAATCAAACTCGAGCCACGCCCCTGGTAGGAGATGACGGCAGACTGGGGAGCGTCGACACCGAGCAGCCGCTCCTTGACGTCCCGCGCGGACTGCACGAGACGCGACCAGATCGTCGCATCGCTGGGCTGCGCCAGCCCCGACTTCTGCAGCGCGTAGAACGCCAACGCGGCGTCCATGTTGTCGCCCCCCAACATCAGGTGTCCACCGACGGCGATGCGCTCCAGAGTCGGAAGTGCCGAGGCGTCCCCTGCGGGACTCGGCAGCACTCGCAGCAACGTGAGATCGGTCGTGCCGCCGCCCACGTCCACGACCAGAATCAAACGAGCGTCGGCGAGCTGAGCCCGCGCCGTCTTCGCTTGGTCGTTCGAGGGGGGTTGGTCGGTCGTGCCCGAGCTCGATGCAGGAATCGACCCCTCATTCAGCGCGCCCAGGTAGTCGTAAAACGCAGCTTGGGGCTCTTCGAGCAAACGTACCTCGCCGAGTCCGGCTTCCGCCGCCGCCTCACTGGTCAAGATGCGCGCGCTCTCGTCGAAGGACGCCGGCACCGTGACCACGACGTCTTGCTCGTGCAGGGGCGCGTCGGGATGCTTGTCGTTCCAAGTGTGCGCCAGGTGAGCCAGATACGCGACTTGGGCCTCGTACGGTGAGACATGCGCCAGCTCGTCGGGCGCACTCCACGGCAGGATCGCAGCGCGGCGATTGACGCCCCCGTGGCAAATCCAACTCTTGGCGGAAGCGACGAGGCGATTGGGATTCTTCGCCCCTTGTTTGCGCGCGTACTCGCCGACGATGTGGGTCGACTGCCCCCACGGCAGAGTACGCTCCTGCGGCGAGAACTCGCCTTGGGTGGGCAGGTAGAGGAACGAAGGCAGCAAGTCGCGTTCACTCAGCTCGCCCGGGGCGACGAGCTGCGGAACCGGTACGAGGTGGACACGCGGTCGTTCGAGCAACGCGGCGGAGAGCACGCTGTGAGTCGTGCCCAGGTCGATACCGACGACGAATTGCGCACTGCCCATGTCAATCCACTCGAACGTTGAAGCTGAGCTTCCAGCGACGTTCGCTGGCGACGTCCACGGCGGCTATTTCCAACGTTCCGATCTCGGACAGCCGAGCCTGAAGACGTACCTCCACGATCTCGTCGTCACTGCCCAGCTCGTCCGAGTCGAGCGTCGTTTCGAGCGGGGCGAGTTCGGTCAGCTCCGCGGGATCCACCGTCGCCCCCAGCGAGTCGTCAGTGCGGGTCGCGGACGCGAAGAAGCGGAACGAGACGGGTTCACCCAATACCAAACCGAACGTCTGTTCCAACGTCACCTCCGAGCCCTCTTCCAGCCCACGAGGTGCCACACACACCGCATCGATCCGCGGAGGAAGCCCAGGGACGGCCAGTTCCGCCCGTTGAATGCCGATGTAGTGGCTCTGCACCGTAGCGCTGCGAATGCGCAGCAGGCCCCCGTCACGTACGGCCTTTGCGTAGTACGCTGCGCCGCGACTCACCGCGAGCTCTGCGTCCGTACCACCGAGTGCCTGTGGCGCCTCGTTGCCCGACGCCTCAGCCCAAGACGCCAACACCTCGAGCAATCGGTCACGCACTACCGCAGAGCGCGTGACGCCGCCGTTGAAGAGCACCTTCGTGGGGAAGCTCTCGCTCGGCGGCTCAGCTTGCCCCTGCCCAGCGGAAGTGGCGCGCCGCAGGAACGCCGCCAAGTGGCGCGTTATCCCTGCATCGCTAGCGTATGGCAAGCCAATCGTAGTCAGCCCCGCACGCGGCGGAAGCGCAGGGCGCGCGTCGACAGGCACACGAGGAAAGAACCCTTCGAGCAAGACACTGCCCAGTTGTTCTGCCGTGAGCTCGGCGCTGATACTGCCACCAATCAGGCGGCTACTTCGTCCGGGGATCACGAGCGGGCAAGCCGCAGGGGCCTCTTCGGAAAGCAATCGTTCTTTGGCAGCTCGGCAAGCGTGCGTCAAAGCCACCATCTGCCAATCGTCGAGCTTCTTGCCTTGGGACTCGAGACCGGCACGGACCGTGTAAGCCAGTGCCAGGTCCATGTTGTCTCCGCCGAGCAGGATGTGATTGCCGACGGCGATCCGTTCGAGCTCGAGCGATCCATCGCTCTGCGAAACGGATATCAGCGAAAAGTCGGTGGTACCACCACCGATGTCCACGACCAGAATGCGGTCGCCGACCTCGACCTGTTCCCGCCAGGCTCCGCGACTTTGCGCGACCCAATCGTACATTGCCGCTTGGGGCTCTTCGAGCAAGCGAGGGGGATGGGCAAACCCCGCCAGTGATGCAGCTTCGAGCGTGAGCTCCCGGGCAACGGCGTCGAACGACGCGGGCACGGTCAGCACCACGTCCTGTCGAGCCAGGACCGCCCGAGGGTGCGCAGCGTCCCAGGCCTGGCGCAGGTGCCTGAGGTAGTCAGCAGAAGCCTGGACGGGTGAAATCTTGGCGACGCCGTCGGGAGCGCCCCAAGGCAGAATCGCCGCGTGCCGATCGAGCTTGGAGTGCGACAACCAACTCTTGGCCGAACTGACCAATCGGGACGGGGTCGTCGCACCCTTGCTCCGCGCGAAGCTTCCGACGACCTGCTGCTGCTCTTCAGCCCACGGCAGAGCGAGGGCGCCCTGGGGGAATTCACCTTCCGCAGGCATGTAGACGAACGATGGCAACAGCAGCTGCGGACTCGTTTCGCCCGCGGCGATCACCTGCAGGACCGGAAACGGCTCGGGTACTGCGTCGTCAGACGGCTGACCTGCCGCAATCGAGGAGAGCGCGCAGTGCGTCGTCCCGAGATCGATACCGATGGCGTATTCAGCGACGGCTGTCATCAGGCCCCCACTTCGACTTCCGCGGGCGCGACGATGTGCGGGTCGTGACCATCGGATAGCCGCGGCAACGCGATGCGAGTCACGCGCCAGCCGTGGTGCGCCAAAACGCCAACGTAGGGAGGTTGCCCGCCGAGGTTTCCGGTGATGCGCGTGGCATGAGCGTCGTAACCTGGGTCCAACGTCACCGCCGCGCCCTCAGCCTCGGTTCGAACCGACGTGATGTCGAGATATTCGGCGAGTCCGCGTTTGCAGCCTTCCTGTACGACGCGCGCAGCCGCGCCGATTTCGGCATCGCCGAAGCCGCTCATGTCCTCTTGCACGAAATCGATGAACCGCCCTTCTCGCTGCAGAATGGCCAACAACTGGAGCGCAGCGGTCGGGTCCACCTCGGGTTCGATGGCAACGACCGCGTCCGGCTCAGCCTCAGCCGGATTGGCGTCATCTCGAAGGGCGGTTTCGGACGCCGGCGGTTCGGATGCCCGTGACGGCTGAGGCGCCACTCCGGGCAATGCCAGGGTACCCTGGGCGCGTGCAATCGCCGCAGCGAACCGGCCGTCGAACAGCACTTTGAAAGGCAAGACGATCGCGAGCCAAAACCGAGCTCCAAAACTGAGATTTTCCAAAGGCAACTCTCCGCGCGAGGCGACAACAGCACCGGTCAGCTCGCCAACACGCAAACGCACCCCGAACCAACGCCCCAGCAGGGGGAAGGGCACTGGGGGGGGACGACGTTCGGCATCGTTTGCTCGCGACTCGGTGCTCTAGGTATCCGATTCGTCGCTGCATTCGAGCCGATTGCCGCGACGGCGTGCCCGAGTGATGCCACCTCCGGACGTCGATGACAACGCATGGCGACGTCGAGCGCGCACGGAATTCCACATCGCGGCAACGGTCCCCCTCACCGGACCGACTCCCTGCCCGCAAACGGCTGGGCCGTGCTGCACCGAGGCCAGCGCGTCGCGTGTGCGGCGGACGCCCCGGCCGAATCTCGGGCTCTTCAGCGACACAGCTCGAACGGCGCGAGCAGCCTTCCGAAGCGGCAGAAGTACTGCCGACGCAGCTGGTCGGCTTCTGCACCGGCGAAGCGCCACCGCAACGCGTCGTCGACGTGCAAAGCCGCTTCCGACCGAGGCCCATCGAGCAGCGCGTACGACTCCTTCACCCGGCGCGTCGCCAGATCGACGATCTCCAACCGCTGCCCCCCCAACAGTTCACCACTCGCGTCCACGAGTGCGAGCGCCACTGTGTGCCCGTCCGGAGAGAGCTCGGCGGCCGTCCGCAATTCGGCGGCGACCAGGCGCTGGTAGACGACGTGCCCAGCAGACCAATCCACGACACGAACCCGCCCGCCCCCCTCACCGACGTACAGCACACGGCCCTCGACATCGCTGACTGCGGAATGACCCACGAGGTAGTCCGCACCGCGGATTGCCTTCGTCGTGCGTTGGCCGTTGGCGACCTCCACGACGCTGACCTCATTCGACTCCCAAGCCCCCAGGATCACACGGCTTCCGTCGCGAGTGAGCAGCGCCCAGGATTGCTCACCGGGAGGTAGCCCCAGCTGCAGGCGGACGCGCAGCGTATCGGCATTCAACACCTCGAGCCGTTGCCCCTCTCGGCGTATCAGGGCCGCGTGACCCGTCGCGCTGAGCCCGAGCAACTCGACGCCAGCAACGGCAGTCGGTGTGACGACCATCTCCGCGGGACGCCGCTCATTCACCTTCCAACGGCACAACGTGCCGTCAGCTTCACGGACCGCCAGCCCTCCGTTTTCGTCCAACCAATGCACCGACTGCATCGCAGGGGGAACGACCACTGCGGCGCCTGAATCGCTAGATCCGGGCTCAGCGCTGACTGCCCAGCGCATCCCACTCGGCGACGCACTGTGCACTCGACGCACGCCCCGCTCGGCATCCGACGCCATCGGCTGTGGCAACCGCACGGCGTCACTCGTCACGCCGTTTTCGAGATCCACCCAGCGACACCAATACAGGCCACACAACGTCAGATGGTCGTCGAGAGCGAACGAGGAGCGCACACCTGGCTGCGGCGCGTCGTCAAGAACCGATTCGACGCGCCCCATGCGAGCGTCGTGCACGGATGAGCGGTGTCCGCTGTGAACCACAACGGCGGCAGCATCGGGACTGCCCTCGACCTTGGTATCGAACTCGGCGCGTTCGACGAAATCCGCAGACCAGGTCGTACGTGTCATGTCCCGATCCCACAGGCTGAGCGTCTTCGACGTAGCGACCGCAATGCGGTCACCCACCCATCCCGCGCCGAGTGCGTCCAAAGCGACGAGCGCACGTGAAGAGCCACTGTCGAGGTCGAACCGATGCAATCGTCCCGGATCGTACGGCTCTGCCGCGAACAGAAACTGTTTCGAGTCTCGGGAAACACCGTAAGATGTGCGAACCGACTTGGCCCACGCGTGGGTCAGTTTGCCATCAGGCAAGGTGTACATTCTCGTCGCCCGTTCACCCAACAAGAGCACGCCGCTCGAATCCGGGAGAAATACGGGTTGGGAGGCGTGCCGGGTATTGTAGCACTCACCGGGTCCCTCGTCGCGAGTGGAGACCTCCGTCAGGTAGTCGTACGCCGAAGGGGCCGACAAATCAGCGGGGTCGTAGGGAGAGGCACCGTAACGGACGACGTAGTCCGCACCCCGTGGCAAGTGAACCCAACCCGCAGCATCCGAGCTACCGTCATGGGTCTGCGCGCCCGTCGTTGCCCGAAACGGTGCATCGACCACGGGCTTGCCGCCAGCGTCCGTCAACTGTACCGGCCGTGTCGCATCCAGCTGGTCCGACGTAGGCCCGGTATCGCGACTTGGCCGGCACCGCGGCTCATCGAGGCTCGCCCCTGCAGCGCCCAGCAAACTCAGTGCGGAGTCGGGGCCCGCGGGCAGCGATTGCACGGAAGCGCCCCACGCTTCGTACACGCCGATCCAGTCGGCGTTTGGTGACAAGTCATACCAAACGACTGGCCGCGACGTAGCGACGGACCGAACCACCATGGTCGCCAGATCGAGCAACTTCAGGTCGCGCCCCTCGCCGAGATAACCCACGACCCTCGACGCAGACACCCGTGGGTCGCGCACGGCTTGTCCCGCCTGGCGCAAATCGAGCTCTGCAACGATACGGCGTTGACCACGACTGTAGATCGATATTCGGGGACGCACTCCATCGACGAGCGCTAGCCAGTCCGCGCCCAACCACTCGACGTCAGTGACGCCGTGGAGAGGTTCTCGCCGCACCACTCGCGGATCCGAGCCAGTCTCGCGCGCAAAGCGTGTTCGCGCCACGACCGCGGTTCGAGCCGCCTGTTCGCTCCGACCACGCAGCGACTGCACACGCGCCAGGTTGACCCAGCCGGCCCAGTTCAAATCCCCAGTCCCCGCGGCACGTTCCAGCTCCGACTGGGCTGCCGCAAACCGACCGTCCGCCTCTGCCGCGAGCGCGGCTCGCTGACGTGCCCCTGGCGCGGTCGTCGAGGCGACGACCGATGGCACGCTGGACAACACTGGCGTGTCGGGAGCGTGAGACGGTGACGCACCGCAGGCCACCATCAGCGCCACGCCCCCAACGTACAAGCCACCGCAAGCGCCGGTGCGCAGCGGGCTCATTTCTTCAGCACCGCTGGCGGGATCAAGTGTGAGACGCTGCGGCACTCACCCAATTTGAGCGCAACGCTGGGCGTCGGAGGCAGCGGGTCTGCGGGATCCGGTGGGACCAGCAGGTCTGGGTCGCCTCTCGAAAGGAATTTTCTCGGCAGTTCGGTCTCTGCGTCACTCGCGAACACCGCGGGTTGTCCTTTCACCTCGATGAGACCGATGCGGAATGGTGACGCAGCGTTCACCTGACTCGCCTCGACGACGCGTTGGTATGCCTCGACGATGATGCGAGTCGTTTTGGGCTCTCCCTTTCTCGGTTTCCCCAGAACCCAGGTGAGTTGCTCGAAGAACTCCTTGTCCGATCCAACTCTGCACGTGACCAGACGAATGCGATTGACCACACCTTTGCAGATGTTGCGGATCTCACACAACCCGTCGAAACAGAGTAGCGCCTGAGCTTTGGTCTTGTCGCTGAGGGGCTTTTGCTTGTCATCGACGATCACCACTGCGAAGTCGTTCGCGTCCCGAATCGCTCGATAGATGAAGAACGTGTGACTGCTGATTTGAAACTCGTGTTGCTTGAACTTACCCAGTTGGGCACCAAAGTCGGCAACTGACGTCTTGCTTTCGTCATCGCTGACCCCATGCCCCAGCGACTGATGAATGACTCGTTCACTCCCAACCGACTTGTCAGCCTTGAAGTCCGCGACTGCAACCCGGTATGCGTCGAGGGTGCCCTCGATACACTTCTTCAGCGTCGCAATCTTGTGGCTCTTGTCGAGTGGCACGTGAGGGACGGTATGGCGCTTGCGATAAACGAACGGGATTGGCTTCGACGTCGGCTTGTCGTTGGCCCACTGCTTCGACCATTGAAAGATTCCGTTGTAGAACGTCTTGAAGTGAACCTTCTGCTCAGCGGTACTCAATTCGGGCACGAGGATGCGTTCCCGGGGACCGACGGGGTGTCCAACGGACGTCTTCTTTGCTGTGCTGGTGTCTCCCATGTTCAATCCTCGTTGGCTGCGACGAAGCGCCGGTGCGGCGCACGGCTGACTCTCGCGCCACGGTTGCGCATATCGCCTTCAAGCGCGCGTAGGGCGCCCCTCGTCGTGAACCGCAAGCAGTGCGGGTTCCTTCCCCCCCTCGTCGGCAACGTCCTCGGGGTAGTCGCCAGCGAACTCCGATAGCCGCTCCGCCTTCGTTCCAACCACGTACCCCAAGTTGTCCAGGCGTAGCAACGTGCTCTGGTCGCCGGTCGGGGCATCCAGCAGATGTACGTAGCGGCAGAACGCGAAGCTCCCCTGCGGAGCCCCTTCCTCCGGTTTGCCCCACTCCAGAAGAAAGACCGACGAATCGGGGATCTCGCTCTGTTCGACCACTCCGGCGCTATCGCTTTCGCCAGATCTGATGGTGTCATCCAGCGTCAACCGGAAAGGAACGCCGGGGAGGCGCGCTCCCTCCGAATCAAAGAGAAAGAGACGCACGTCTACGAGGGATACGCGCAGCAAAGGGACGTCGAGGACGTCGTTCGACGCCGCGGGTGCTTCTGGCTGCCCATCGATTTCGAGCGCGACGGCGATCTCCGCATAACGTTTCCCTTCGGCCAGTTTGGGGAGCGCAAGCCGAAGTTGAGTTCCCTGCAGCGGCTCGAGACCCGAGAAATGCTCGGGAACCAGATCCAGCGCAATCTCGCGGGGTCGAACCAAGAACGGCTCTTCTCGAGCGTCGAGTGCCTTGTCGTATTGCTCGGCCCACTCGTCGAAAGACTCCGGGTCGCATTCGAAGACCACGCTCGCCGTCCCGTCGGCAGCGCCAGCCTCGAGCCGCAGCGTCCCCTTCAACACGTTCAACGGCGACTCCTCGAAAGCCGCATCGGCTCTACCCGACTCGAACAGGCGACACGAGAACGACAACTTGGCCGGAAGCGGATTCTGAGTCGCAAACCCGTCGCCCTCACCGAACTGGGTGAACGACACTCGCCCCACGTCGACGAGGATCCCCTCCGAGCTGCTGTCTTCTGCTGGATCGAACTTGATTCGGAGAGCCATGGTTCCCAGTCGTGATGCCGATTCACTCGGCGGGCGTCAAGTGCTGCGGCGTGAGTGGCTGGTCCGCAGCGGAATCGGTGTCCACGATATCCTGAACGAAGCCCACCACGGCTTTCAGCAGGTGCCATGGCAAGGTCAGTACGTCCCACCCACTCACCTCAGGCAGTGGCTCCTGCGGCGGATACGGAGCCTCGTGAAATTCAATCTCGAAGGCGAACAGCGGGTGTTCTGCTTCAGGATAGCGCTTGAGCCAGTACAAGTATGGCTTGTCACCGACCTCGCACGTCCAACTGTTGGCAAACGCCGATTCGGTAAAGACCCCGTTACCCTTGGTGCTTCTCCGGCACGGATAGCCCAGCTCCTCGTCGATGTGGTACAGCGTGGCATCCGGGTGGATCCAGGCGCCGTTGACGATCAGGCGTCCAGCAAACGCCCCCGCCCCCCGATCTTCCGCCAAACCGTATGGAGTGAACAAAAGCTTCAGAGACTTCATTCGACCGCCTTCTATGCCGACGAAGACGCCGAGCTTTCGGAGGTCCTGCGACGTCGAATTGGGAGCGAGCCCCTCGAACGCTGCAGCCACCTCGCCTTCGGTGACGCGCTCGGCGTCGAGGGTTCGGCCATTGATGTGCACCATGGTGTCCTCTACGACGATGTCCAACGTCGGATGCGGTGGGGGGTGCGGGGGCGGCTCGGCGCCCGCGTCGCACGCCTGGAGGAATGCCGCTCCGAGCAGAATACCACGTTTGACCGCAGACCAACCGCCGGGGCTGACCTTCTGAACACGACCGCGCTTCATGGTGACAGCAGCTTGTGAACGTCATCGAGGAACGTGTCGAGCACGCCGTCGTCGGTGTCGGGGCGCGTGCTGTGCCGGAGCTTCTGACCTTGACGGACTGCCTCCCTGGCCTGGTTTCGAGAGTGAGCGTGCTGGGGCGAGCTCAAGAGGTGTTGCAGAATGTTCGACGAGCGCAGGCGATCCAGCGCATTCGCGTTCGCGGGGTCCGCTCCCCACTCACGGATTAGGGTGAAGATGCGATTGACGTCGGCATCGGACTGCGTATGGCGTCGGTTGAACGGATGTACGAAGAACTTCGACGCTTCCGCCAGCAACTCTGACTCCGTTGCGTTCTTGCTCCAAGCCTTCTTCATCGCCTTGCCGACGGCTTCGACGGCAACCATTGCACAACGCGCGGCGATCGCGTGCAGTGGATGGTCGTCGTGATCCTTCGCCAGCTGGCTGTGGGTCGGATCGACGGACGTGGTCATGTTGTCGCGGAACAACGTCTGGGCATCGTCGATTACCGATGCGCCCGCGTGTATCCCTTGACCGATGCCTTGTCCAATCCAGCCAAACATGTAGTCGAACACCTCGCACTTGCCGCGAAAGAAGTCCGGGTGCGCTCGCTCGAACGACTCTTTGGCGGATAACGCGGCCTCCGCCGTCTTGGCTTTGTCCGGGTAACGATCCCCAAGCAAGATGAGCGCCATCTTGGCTCCTGGGCCTCGCACTCCCGGAGTACATTCCGTCGACTTCGTCATGTGCTCAGCCACGACGTAGGTGATGCTGGCAGCGGTATCGTCGAAACCGAACACCCCGGTCACGACGGGCGTGACCGTGCCCTGTCCCAGCGGCAGCTTTCCGGCAAACGGAAATACCTCGCTATGCCCCACCGACCGCAACGCGAGCTCCATGAAGTTGCTGTGGGAGAAGAAGTCCTCGAGCACGTGCAGACCTTGCCCAAATCGTCGCCGCCCTTCTGCCGTTTCGCCCTCCTTCAAAGCCGCCTGGAGTTCGGCCTTCATGTAGCTCAGCGCACACGGGTGACCATTGACGTCTTGGTCGATGTACTTCATCAACCAGGTCGTCTCGTTGATGGTACTCGAACCGGGGTCGGGCTCACGGTTGAGCCGCGGATCGATGCCCGTATCGTCCTTGAGTCCCTTGGGATTGTCGATGTGCTCTTCGTAACGGTAGACTCCGAGCCGTTGCGGCGTCACCCGGAACTCCGGCGAATCCTCGAAATGCTCCCGAGCCAGAATGTCCAACACCTGGGTCAAAGCCCCGGCGGAATAGCCACCGAAGTCGCGGGGCACGTGCGGCGGACGAATGGTGACGCCAGTGAGCGCTTGAGAATGGTCTCGAAGCCAGTTGCCGAAGTAGACCTCGTGCCGCTCTCGTTCTGAAAAGGTTGGGGCTAGCGCGTCCTCAATGGATTCGTGGCCGAAGGAGTGGCCGTGCCCTTTGCCACGCCCTGCACCGAAGTACTCGCGGTGATTGTCGCGCTCATCGCTGCGTTGCTCCCACTCGCTCAGCACTTCATCCAGGTGTTCGTGGAAATCCGCGAAATCCACCACGATGTCCGTCGAAACACCCGATACGGAGTAGGTTCCAATCAGCGCGGTGGGTTCGTCGTCGAACTGCGCTTTGATCAGGCCGTAGCCAAACACGGCGCCCTCGTCGAGTGCCGCATCGCCACCCACGCTCGAAAACCGGTTGCGCAGGTCGTGGTCGAGGTGATGACCGAACTCTTCGAGTAGCGCTCCCATCAAGGAATACGCCGTCGTGTTGTCGGCGATCGCGTTTTCAATCAGCCGGTGCTGGACTTCGATCGTGCGGGTGGTGCGATTGTAGGCAGCGAGATGACCACCGGGGATCTCGTCGAGCACGATGATTCGCGGGGCAACGTAGGAGCCATCCTTCAGTTCGGCGTACAGCTTGCGATATGCGTCGACCGGGATGTCGTGACCGAACACGGCTCCCATCCAGTTGACGAAGCCGTACTCCGTGAATTCTTCCGTCAGTTCGCGCGTTTCGTCCAGCGCATAACTCGAGCGCAGCGTGCCGCGCGCTCCAACCTCGGACAACAATGTCGTCTCGGCCAGCTCACGCCAGGCAGGGTACTGCTTGCTGTTCTTGGCGGAGTTCTCGCCTCGCGGCTTGGGCACGATGCCGAACTCGGTGTCGAAGAAGAACAACTCCACGCGACGATCGAGGGCGTCTTCTTTGTCGTCTTGGGCCCCCTCCTCGATTTCGCGCCCGGTGTCGTCCAATGGAAAGTTCTCACCGCAGCCATGAGCCGTTGCCTCGATGTCGAACTTGCCACTGTCCAGCTCAGCGCCGTCGAGGTTCATGTAGGCACGGATCAAGTCCGTGCGCCCCATCGCCGCAACGCCCTCCACCCCGTTGCGCGTGAGCTCGTCGCGCATGTGTTCGTCTTCGATTTCTCCCCAGCGCTGACTTTGCGGTAGCGATGAACCGTAGAACTCTTCCCAGGCTGCGACGTCGTCTTGCAGGTAAGCCAAAGTGGCCTTGGCCCGGCGGAGACTCAGCGGATCGTTGATGGACTCGTCACCGGTCGTGTCGGTGTGGCCGACGACCAAAAGCTTGCTCGGATTGTTCGCCTCGTAAATTTTGCGAATCTTCTTCAGATCGGGAATGGCAGAAGGCAGAAGAAACGCCTTGTTGGTCTCGAACAACATTCCACGCAATTCCGCCAGCTCGCACCGGGGAACCACGCCGATCATCCGTACCTGCGGGCGCGCGTCACCCGACTGCACGATGACGGTCGCCGTGAGTTCTTCGACGATCTTGTCGGCAGGATCATGCTTTTGCGGATCCGCGAAAAACTCCAAGGTCAGCTTCAACTGATAGTCGCCGGGCAACACGTCGTCGTGGTCGAGGTGGCCGAGGCCATCAGTGACCCCCGTCAGCGTCTCCGGCCCCGTCAATTCGTACTTGCACCCAGCGTGGTGCACGGCGCCTGTCTTGTCCGAAAGCAATAGCGACAGCTGAGTGCGATTAGCTCCACCACCAACGGCGAGAGTCCGAAAGAACTCCGCCTGTTTCACCCACTGGAGGAACTCAGGCCCCCCCGCATCACCCGGGGAGGGCTCGATCTCTCGTTCCGGCTGGAACAGGAATACGTCGACCCGTGCAGCCGGCGCTTGGACCGCTCCGTCCGCTTTGCCGTGCTCATCGTTCGCCGTAGCCGAATCGTTTGCTGCTTGCTGATCCGACGGCGTGTCGGGTGGCTTGGAGTCGGATCTCGCGCCTGCATCGCGGTCGCCTTTGGTGCGCTCGGCGAGGGCCTCGGCGCGTGCCTCTTCGACATCGCTGAGGGAGAAGTTCGCGCCCGCCCCATGAGCCGCCAGTTGTGTCGGCAACTCGCTCGGCCCCTCAGACGGCGGCGCCTTGGCCAACACAGCGCGACGCGACAGTGCAAAGTACTCCTCGACGAGTTTCTTGCGCGTCTTTGGCCCGATGATTCCGTCCACGGCCAACTCCGCCCGGTGCAGCGTCTGGAATTGCTTCACCGGGTTCGTGTCGGCATCTGGAGCAGCGGCACCGGACGACTTGGGGAGCAGGGCGCCGAGCAACAGGCGGTCTTCCCGATCTCCCCAGCGCATGGCCTCGGGCGTGCCGTCTTCGTAGCTGTCGACCCACGGCTGTGGGTCCCCCTCCAACCACGCCTGTATCAACTCGGCGCGCGCAGTGGTCAGTTCGTCCGCAGCGTCGTCCCCGGGGTTGGCGTGAGCGACGACCAACCCGCGCTTGGCCTGCACTCGCACGACGAAGGCGAACGCTTCGGACAGCTGGGGCAACGCCCTCGGCAGCGGAAGCGTCTTGCCGGCATCGAACAACCTGCCGACCAAAGTCAGCATCGCCGCTGGCGGCACGACGATGATCCGAGTCTGCTCGTCCAGGGGCACCACCAGCCCTGCCGAAATCTCCCGAAACGTCGCGCGTAGTGTGCTCATCGGTGAAGCCCGTCCTATCACGACGGTTTGCGCGCCTCAAACGTCGCGGGAGCGATGTCAGGAACGGACCGACGCGCGCGGCCAAGCGCGCCGAGTGCTTCAGCCACGCACCGCACCGCTTGCCGCGTTGACCCAGTCCGCCCGACAGGTTGACACTCGAGGCTCGATTAACGTGCGATTAACGGAGTCGGCGGGGGCAGCTCGTGTGACCGAAGGGGCCAGCCTGCGCCCCATCGGCCGGCATGCAAATGGTCGCGAGTTTCGCTCACCAGCAACGAATCGCTACAGCACCTGGGTGGCCTGCCCCAACCCACGGAGGCTGGCTCGATGGCGATCGGCGACAATCTTCATCCATCGCAATGCGGGATCGACGAGATCGCCAGCCGCGGGGACTGCACGAGGTGCTCGGCCAACGACGACTCTGCGACCTGCCCGTGAACTCGCGGGGTCCCGGTCGACATCCCCACACCGGGCGAGATCAAAGCCAACCACAAGCCACGGCCGCCGTCACGACGGCCTGCAAGTCGTCCCAGTCCCGGTCGAGCGACGGCTCTTGCCCTCGGAGGTGAGAAATCGCGCGCAGCAGCGACTTGGGCGGGCGCTCTTGGGACTCCGCCAGCAAGCCGAGTGCGAGCTCCGTGCACCGAACGCCGTTGGTGGGGTCCTTCGACGAGACGAGCGCTGCCAGCAACGGCAAGTGCGCTGTCCAGCAGAACGCGTAGTTCAACGGAGAAGCCCGCCAAGCAGTTTCGGCTCGCTCGGCAAAGCGGATGCACTCGAGAAGCTCACCGTCGCACCACGCTAACCACGCCAGGTTGGCCAGCGCCACTCCCTCGTACTCTGGCATGTCGTGCTCCTGAGCGAGCGACAACACCGACGCTGCCAGCCGGCGCACCCGTTCGCGAGCGCGCCGTTTGCGTTCCAACAGGCACAAGTAGGTGAGCGAGCGCAACTGAATCGTGACGCTCGCGCTGCGCTCACCGAGGTCGAGCAGCTCTCGAAATCCGCCCTCTGCTCGCTCGAGCTGACCCGAGAACAACCAAACCATGGACCGCAGGAACCGACACATGGCCACCTTCTGGGGCAGACGCTCCTGCTCATACAGCGCCAGCGCCTGCTCCACGTGCGAAAGCTCATCCTGCCCGGTCTGGTAGCGTCGAAATTGCATCAACCCCGCGGCCAAGTTGAAGTGGTAGCTGGCCCGCTGCAACGCCGTACCTTCCAACTCCACGAGCGGCCCGATGGTGTTGCCGAGTTCGAGCATGGTCTGGGTTTCTTGCCGCCAATAGTGAATGAACATCGCATCGAGGTGGCTTTGAATCGACTCGGCTCGATGTTCCGCACTTTGCACGGACTCCGTATCCAACAGCGTGATGGCTTGCTCGAGACAGGCCAGCGCGCGTGACTTGTCACGATCGTGTGCGGCAGCCAACTTGCGGAGTAACCGCACATGCTCCAACGTGCCGTGCGACAGGTCGAGGGCGCGGCTGTACGCGCGAACGGCCTCGTCCAGTGAACGAGACGACACCAACACGTCGCCGAGGGCCTCTTGGATCCTTCGTTCACTCGCGTCATGGGATTCGCCCGACGACTGTTTGCGCAACTCTTGGAGGGCGCTTCGGAAGTGCGTCACCGCATCCATCAGCTGCCCGGCCTTGAGCGCATGGTCGGCGGCCAGCTCGTACGCTTCGGAGGCGCGAGCGTGCTCTGAGCAACACGATAGGTGCAAGGCGATATCCTGCGCGATCGCTGGGTCAGCCCCGCTCTCGGCGGACAGCGCTTCGGCAGCGCGACGATGCAAAGATTCCGCATCTTCCGCAGCAATGTCGTCAGCTAGAGCAACCCTGAGCGCGTCGTGCGTGAACCGATATCGACCGGACGAGTACGTGTCGAGAATGTTGGCCTGGACCAGTTCGGCAACGGCGCGCGCCACCTGATCGTCCGACAGCCCCGAAATGGTGACCAACGTGGACGAGCGGAACGTCCTGCCGAGCATTCCAGCCATTGCCCCCAGCGCCCGCTGCTCGCGGCTGAGGGTGGCTATCCTGCGAGAGAACAGCTGGCGCGCTGCCAGCAACTCGCTGCTCGAGTCGAGCTTGCCCACCTGGTGAGCGTCCACGTGCCAGCCGCGATGCCTGTCACGCGTCAGGACACGCTCGTCGATCAACGAGCGCAGATACTGCCCGAGGAGGTAGGGATTTCCTTCCGACACGCGGTACGCGGCGTTCACCAGTTGCGCCGAAGGCCGCTCCAATGCCAACATCGCGCCGATGGCGCGCTGAACCTCAGCCTGCGTCAGTGGCGGGAGCAACAACTCGTTCGGTTCGCGCGGCCGCAACGTTTGTGCTTCCTCGTCTGCCCATACCACCAGCATGCGTCGCTGTTTCAGCGCGGTCCGCGCCAACGCGCGAAGAAACACGAGCGTCGACGAGTCCATTCCATCGACGTGATCCACGGCGACCAACACGGTGGTGTTGGACGCCACGCCCAACAGCGTCTGATGAATCGCTCCGGCGAGCCCCACCAGATCGCGGTACGTTCCCCCCGCGGCGCAGGCAAGCGCGCTGTCGATGGCGTTGGCCGAGCCCGCCTCAATCCGTTCGCGCGTAACCAGCGACGAAAGCGCCTGCAACAACCCCTGCAAGGCGTAAAACGGTCGCAACAATCCAGAATCATCAGCGTGCCCCGACGCATCGACGCGGAAGATGTGGACCGCGTCGGCGCTGGCGAGGTCACACACCTCGAGCAAGAAGCGCGTCTTGCCGCAGCCGGCGCCACCGCGCAGGCACACGTGCGTACCCTGCCCCCGGCGCGCCTCATCCATCCATTGCTCGAATCGGGTAATCTGAGCTTCCCTCCCCAACAGCTCCGCTCGGCAAAGATGTGCCGCACCGATGCTGCTCCGAGACCAGGCCGGAACGACCCGATGCGGCGCTAGCACGGCCAGCACGTCCGCGGCGTACGCCGGACGCTCGTCGGGGCGCTTCATCAACAGGCGTTCGACGATGCGACTGTGCTGAATCGAAATGGAGAGTATGAGGTCGCACAGCGGTGGAGGCGTGAACTTCAGCTGTGCGAGCAACGTGCCCTGAACGTCATCCCGCAAGAAGGGATTGTAACCAGCCAGACACTCGTAAAGCACACAGCCCATTGCATACAGATCTGCCCGTGCATCGGCGACCTCACCGATCACTTGCTCCGGCGCCATGTAGGCAACGCTCCCTACCCCTCGAAACGTGGGATCGAGTGCATCACGTGGTCGATCGAAGGCGCGTGCAACGCCAAAGTCGACCAAGACCGGTTGCCCGTCGACCAAGAAGACGTTCTCGGGCTTGATGTCTGCGTGTACCACCCGTCGCGAATGAACATATTCGAGCACTTCGAGGACGCCGATGCAGACCTCGAAAACCGCCTCACGAGTCCAATCGACGGTGCCCGCAGGTTCGGCGGCCACCACCCGCGAGGAAGGCGCCCCGCTGTCGAGCGGCTTGCGCAGGTGCCCGGTACTGGCTCCTCGTTGTGGGGCCGCGGCCTCGTCTTGCGGCGTTCGGACGATCACCGACCGGGTCGACGTCGGAACCTCCCGCTGGTCCGCGGCCGCCCCGCGCGCTGAGGGCTCAGACTGTGCGACCAACACTTGCCGCAAAGTGGGCCCGCGCAACAATGGCATGGCGTACCAGGGCTGATTCCCGGCGCGACCGTGCTCGAGAAGTTTGACCACGCCGGGATGCTCCAAGGCCGAAAGCGCCGAGATCTCTCCCAGAATCGCCTCTTGGGCGGCAGGCCCCGGCAAGCTGGTCTTGATCGCAACTCGAATTCCAGAGCGTTCGTCAGTGGCTACGGAAACCCGCCCCATCCCGCCCGACGCCAGCACCTCACCGAGAACGTAGGGGCCCACGCGATCGCCAGGGTCGAACCGGCTTCGCCGCAGTGCGTCTTTGGGACGTCGGATCACAGGTTGACTGTACTGCGCTCGGTCCCCGAACGCCACGGGCGCTGTACCCCGGTCACGCGGGGCGGAGTCGGTGGGGCCGGGTGAAATCGTATCGCAATAGACCCGAGGCTTGCACGTCGCCGACAATGGCCTCGTCAACCGTCCATGAGGAGCTCCCAATGTCCAGTTTTCCGACCTATCTCCAAGCCCAGTTTTATGTAGACCGCGACAAAGTCAAAGACTTCAAGACCGAGATGAAGAACATCTTGCCGCTGATGTTCGACTACTTCCACTGGGAGCTAGTCCACGCATCTTACCCCGTCAGCGGAGAGTTGAATCGCTTCACGCAAATCTGGCAGATCCCCGACGAGGCATCCGTCCTTCAGGTGATGCTAGCCGGCGCCGTCGAGGACGACCACGTTCCGCCTTCACCTCCTCCCCCCGGCGTGTCCGCCGAAGAGATCACCTCGTTCCGACAGCAGTATCAGAAGATCCAGAACCTCCTGAGAGAAACAACTCATTCGCTGACGACGTCGCTGCCACACGACCCCGCCCACGTGGGTCACCAAAGTCAGACCATCATCGTCGACACGGAAGGTGAGCCCTTCCTCCTCGAACATCATGCGATGCGACAACACTGGGCACCGTTCGACATCAAAGAAGACCTCGAGGCCTTCCGTCGTGCTCGCTCCCGCAGGGGAACGCCCGAGGCTCGGCCCGAATCGCCGGACGCCAAAGCCGACGCCCGACGACAAGAGCAGAATCGCCGCCTACAAGACCTGCTGAATGACGGGGCGACCGTCGCTCAGCTCCAGTACGACCAAGAGAAGACCCTTCTTTTCAACTTGGCCGGCATCAAGCCCAAGTCCGTGCTGCAAGAGTACCGGGAGCGTTCCGAAACTGAGAAACGTCCTCAGTTCAAGTCGGTGAGCAACGGAAACGGCGTTCTCGACGCGAACCAGCTACTGATCGCGACGCCGTGGGGCGGCGTATACAAGGTCAATCAAGAAGCGCTCGACGTCGGGGGCGTCGTGAAACAGATCGACCCGGCGGAGCTGTCTAGCACAGCCAAACGACTGCTTCCGTTGATGGAGTCCAAGGTCCCGATGGCGTCGGTCCCCGAGGAACGATCGACGGAAATCGGCGATGGGTGCATGTGTTACGTCATCAATTTGGGCACGAGCAAGTCTGCCATCGCAAAGATGCGCGAACTGTGTTCGAAGGAAGAAGGGAAGTGAACGCAAGCGAGAAGACCCATCGCTTGGGAACGCATCGAGTGGTCTCCCCCGAGGCCACTCGACAGCGTCTCGATCCGCTCCTGCGCGTGATGGGCATCACCCGAATCGCCAACGTCACCGGCCTGGACCACATCGGGATCCCCGTGGTCGTCGTGTGCCGACCAAACTCGCGTTCCTTGGCTGTCGCCCAGGGTAAGGGGCACACGCTGGCATGCGCCGAAGTATCGGGTTTGATGGAGTCAATCGAGTTTTATCACGCCGAACACATCGACAGCCCGCTGCTGCTGGGCAGCTACGACCAGCTTCGATTTCGACGCGTGCTACTCGATCCAGAGTCGTTGCCACGAAGTTCGGAGGGACGCTATCACCCAACGCTCAAGCTTCATTGGATCGAAGGGGTCGACCTGCAGCAACAACGCGAGTGTTGGGTCCCCCACGAAATGGTGCACACGGACTACACGCTGCCGTTTCCTGCAGACTCGGGGTGCTTTCCCATGACCTCCAACGGCCTCGCTTCGGGCAACCATCTGTACGAAGCGGTGGCGCATGGCGTGGCAGAAGTGATCGAACGCGACGCTGAAACGCTGTTTCGCCTGTTACCCCAATCGGAACGCGATCTGCGGCGGGTCGACCTGAGTAGCGTGGATTGTGACGTCTGTTTGCCTCTGTTGAACCGACTCGAAGCGGCCGACGTCGAAATCGCAGTCTGGGACATCACCTCCGACGTCGGGGTGGCGAGCTTCCGCGCCGTCATTGCGGATCGGCAGCTCGACCCCCAGCGACCGCTGCGTCCCAACAGTGGCTCGGGCAGTCACCCCAATCGGGGCATCGCACTGTCGCGAGCACTCACCGAAGCCGCGCAATCGCGTCTAACCGTGATTTCGGGTTCCCGGGACGACCTGCCACGGGAACGCTACGACGAAGCCGCGGATCTGCAGCGCCTGGTCGCATTGCGCGAGTCTGCATTCCGCGGTGTGGGGCACCGCCACTTCCACCAAGCGCCGAACTTCGAATCCGACAATCTGGAGGCAGACGTTCACTTTCTCAAGAACCGCCTTGCGTCGGTGGGTATCGAGCATCTCGTGGTCGTCGATCTGACGAAACCGGAGTTCGGCATTCCGGTCGTGCGAGTGCTCGTTCCCGGCCTGGAGCAATCCCGCGACGTCCCTGGCTACCGACCGGGCAAACGAGCCCGCCAACAACTGGAAAGGCTTGCCGCATGACCCCAATCGTTCACGTTTTCGCAGGCCCGTCGCTGCCACGCGGCTGCCGACCCAAAGCCGACCACCTCGTCTACCACGAGCCAGCAGAGCAAGGCAGTGTCTACGCGCTCGTTTCGCAACGGCCGCGTGCCATCGCACTCATCGATGGATACTTCGAACGGGTACCAGCGGTTTGGCACAAAGAGCTGCTGTTCGCCTTGTCGTCTGGAATTGCCGTATACGGCTGCTCGAGCATGGGTGCACTCCGCGCCGTGGAGTTGGCCGACTTCGGGATGCGAGGTGTGGGACAGGTGTACACCGCGTTCGCCGAGGGCAGATTGAGCGACGACGATGAAGTCACCATCGTGCACGGCAGCGCAGAGAACGACTACCGCCCCGGGTCCGAGGCCATGGTCAACGTGCGCGCAACCCTCGTCGATGCCGTGACCCAAGGCGTCATCGATCACACGATTCACGACGCGCTCGTGGCGCACGTCAAAGCGCTCTACTATCCCGACCGGTCATACTCTGCCGTGCTCGCGTGGGCCTACCGAAACATGGACACGGCGGCCGTGCAACGATTGCGCGACTGGCTCCGAGCTCCTGGATCGCGCCGCGACGTGAAGCGAGAGGACGCACAGCTGTTACTTGCGGTCCTGGCCGAACCCGAGTCGATCGAAGCGCCTCTCGCCAGCTGGCAATTCAACCACACCGACGCCTGGGAAACGGTACGCCGTGGATTCGTGCAGGCGAACACCGATGATCCCGCGACGTTACCCCCTCAAGAGCAGGCTCTGCTTCGTATCCTCCGGGCAGATCCCGCCAGCTTCTCCTCGTTGGAGCTGTGCGCGAGACTTCGCACGCTCGACATCGACGCTGCCCGTCTGGACGGGTTCGTCCCGGACGAGCAAGACCACGCAGCAGCGTTGGCGGAACTGTGCAGCGCCAGGGGCTTGCACGACAGAGAGCAACTCGAAAGGTGGATGCAGACACAAAACCTCGACGAACACGGTCTGGAGAAGCTCGTGTACGACGAGGCCTGCAGCCGCCATACGCGAATGCGCCAGTCTCAGTCCAGCGCCCGGCAGCTCATCGATTTTCTGAAGGTCTCCGGGTTGTACGCCCCTCCCCAGCAGCCATCGGGGTCCGCACGGTTGGCGCGCTGCGCCCCGTCGACTAGTCGAGGAGAAAGGAACGCCGCGGAGTAGAAAACACCAGGAAACGATGGTTCTCGACCCGCTCGCTCACCCGAGGCACCAGTAGCCGCTGTTTCGCTTTGGCATGGACTTGATTCGATGCTCCGTGCAACGGTGCGTGCCGTGGGAGGTCTTCGCTCGGAAAGCTCAGCGGCGTTCTTCGCCCTCGAGAACCACACGTTGGTCGGGCGAGCTGAACACTGCGCCCTGCGCATCGATGACGACCGAGTCTCGTCGGAACACGCGTCCGTCAGCTTTCGAGACAGGAAGTGGGTGTTGCGCGACCTGGGCAGCACGAACGGTACTTGGCTCAACGACACGCCGCTCAGCCCAGGCGTCGAGGTCGAGTTGACGGCAGGCGCGCGGCTGAGTTTTGCAGATCCGAGCATCACCTGGGTGGTTGAAGATACCATCGAGCCCGTCCCCATGGTCGTGCCGCTGGCCGGTGGTATCCCCACGGCCATCGACGAGGGAGTCATCGCCATCCCCGGCGCCAGCGATGGAGACGCGAGCATCTTCCGCGCCGCAGATGGGCAATGGGCGCTCGAACTCAAAGACAGCGTCATGCCGCTGCGCGCGGGAAGCGTATTCGAGGCCGGTGGACGGAGTTGGCGCTTCACCTGTCCGGCCGAATGGAAGCCGACGATGCGTACCGGCCGCGTGCGCCTCGTCGCAGACAGCACGTTTCACTTCAGCGTCTCTGCAGACGAGGAGCGCGTCCTGCTCACTGTCGAATCGCGCCGAGAACGAGTCTCGATGGGCCAATTGAGCGGGTACTACATGCTGCTGCAGCTGGCGCGACTGCGAAACGCCGACACGCGGGGCGGCGAGGCTGGATGGACACACAGAGAAGATTTGATGCGCATGTTGCGCTGTGGTGAGCAGCAACTCAACGTGTGGATCCACCGCGTTCGTTCGAAGTTCTCGAGCATGGGTTTCTTGGACTACGCGCAGGTGGTGGAGCGCCGTGAGGGTACCGGACAGATGCGAATCGGTGCTTTGGAGTGCACGGTAGAACAGCAAGCGGCTACCTGAGTGAAGCAATCGATAGAGCCCCACCCAGCCAATTGCCCAGGACGCGGGCAGCTCGCTCGAGATGAGCATGCCGTGCGACCGGAGTGATAGGGGAGTGTAATGGAACTGGCTGACGCCGCTGGATAGCCTGGCGGGAGCTCGACGTTTCGAAGGTTCCGCATGACTCCTCACTGCCGCAAAACGGTCTGTCAACTGGTCGCCGAGCAATCCGCACAGCCAACGGCAAGCCGCGACGCGTTCAGCGCTCCCGAATCGGCTCGGGGAGTGAAGCTCCCCGAGCTCACGTCTTTGGCCGACCTACCCATCGGCGCCCAGTTGGGCAGATACGAACTGTTGGAGATCCTCGGGACCGGCGGGTCAGGAGTCGTTCGGCGCGCGCGCGACGTAGTGTTGCGTCGATCCGTGGCGATCAAGGTGCTCGACCTAGACACCTCCGACAATCCCCACGCCGCGCTGCAAGCCGAAGCGATGGTACTGGCCCGGTTGCGCCACGAGCACATCGTCGGCGTCTACGATTTCGACGTGATCCGCGGCCTGCCGTTCATCGCCATGGAGTACCTCGAAGGCAACACGCTCGAAGAGTTGCTGGGGCGATCACGTCTGCAGCCGTCGCGCGCCGTTCAGATTGCAATGCAAATCACTTCGGCCCTGATCTCGCTCCACGAGGTCGAAGTCCTGCATCTCGACTTGAAGCCCAGCAACGTGTTCATCACGCTCGACGGCTCGGTCAAGCTGTTGGACTTCGGTGTGTGCAGCAGCCCGTACCCCGAAGGGGTCGACACTCCCGAGCCCCGTACGGCAAGAGGCACCCCCAGTTACATGGCGCCCGAACAATGGGGGATCGGCATCGTGGACGAACGCGCGGACGTATGGGGCGTCGGCGGCTTGCTCTTCGAGATGCTCAGCGGTCGCCCGTCGCTGGAAGGCTGGTCCCGGTGCCCGTGGCTGAACAACTCGTCGACAACGGTTCCGTCTTTGAGCGGAGCTCACAATTTACCGCAAGAAGTCGACACCGTCATCGAACGCACACTAACCCGCCACCCGGAGCGTCGATTCTCCGGCGCGCGAGAGCTCATGGCCGCGTTGCGCCGTCTCCAGTTGTTGCTGTGCGCCCGCGAGGTCGCCAACACCCCGCTCGTGGACCGTCGCGTTGCGGCCGCAGCTGGCCTCCTCGGCTCGCGTTTTCGCACCGTCGACGTTCAAACCCTGACGGAAATGGATCACGAGCCGCTGCTCGTCGCCCTGGACGGCCTCGTCCGGGCGGATGTGGTCCGACGCGACCCGATCCGTGAGGGTGAATTCAGACTATGCTCCGCCGCATTTCCCTCCGCGTGCTTGAGCGCGCTTTCCTGCGACGCCCGACTGGCGATGCTCGAGCGGCTGCAGGCCTTCGCGGCCGAACATTAAACGTCGTCGAAACGACATTCGAGACCGACGAACGTCGATGAGCCACCGAGTTCGTGGGGCGGCGGAGCCCGATCGGACTCCGCTGCAGACTCGACGAGCGATTCGGCAAACCGACTCGGTGGTCAAGTCGGCGGCCGCGTGTCGTCACGCCAGCGAGATCGGTAGTTTCCGCACGCGTTGCCCAGACGCTTGGAAAATCGCGTTGCACAAGGCTGGCGCGATCGGGGAGACGGCGGGCTCGCCCATCCCGGTCATGGTAGCGCCGGAATTGATGATCGACACCTCGATCGCCGGGATGTCGCTCATGCGCACCATACGATAGGTGTTGAAGTTGTCCTGCACGGCACCGCCGTTCTCAATCTTGATCTCGCCGTGTAGCGCCGCCGACAGGCCGAAGCAGATCGAACCTTCGACCTGAGCTTCGATGCCCCGAGGGTTCACCGCAAAGCCGCAGTCGACCGTGGCCCACACCTTGTGGATTTTCACCTCGCCCTCCACGACGGACACCTCCACCACTTGGGCAACGGCGGTGCCGAAGGTCAGGTGACAAGCGATGCCTCGGCCCCGCCCTTCTGCTGGCGGAGTGTCCCAGCCGGCACGCATGGCCACGTCTTGCAACACGGCCGACAGCCGCTGCGCATCGCCGGAGCCTTCGTTGGCCAACAGATCGAGGCGAAGCGCCAGCGGATCTTGTCCTCCGAGCGCGGCGAGCTCATCCAGAAAGGATTCCACGACGAAGGCGTTGTGCGACGCCCCGACGGATCGCCAAGTCGAGACCGGAACGCCCTGACGAGGATCCGTGTACGTCACGCGACGATTGGAGATGTCGTAATAGAAGTTCGTCGCAGCGCCCTCCACCGCAAACGCGCTGAAAAACACGGGTTGCAAAACGAGGTCGTGACTCCACGACTCGATGTTGCCACTGGCATCCACCGAACCGCGCAAGCGGTTGGCATTGAGCGGTCGATACTGGGCGGCACGCGTGTCGTCTTCGCGCGTGTACATCAGTTTGACGGGAAGGCCCGACTCGCGAGACGCCTCGACGGCGACGGTGATGTAGTCGGTCGACGCGCGACGACCAAAGGCACCCCCCAGCAGTGGAACGTGGAACGTCACGTTCTGCTCGCTGACCCCTGCTGCTTGAGCTGCCGCCGTCACGGCGCTGCCGGGGACTTGAGTCCCCGCCCAAACCTCGACGCTTCCTCCGTTCACGTACGCCACGGCATTGAGCGGTTCCATCGCGGCGTGAGCGAGGTAGGGCAAGTGATATTCGACGTCCAGCGCACGCTCCGCCGGCGCGGCGTCGAACGCGCCCAACGCGTCGCCCTGGTCCACGCTCGCCATGCCGCTGCCCATCATCGACATCATGTTCGAGCTCATCGTCTCGGAGTTGACATTGGCGTTGGGACCCGCAACCCACTGGACCTCGAGCGCGTCGCGCCCTTTGAGCGCCGCCCACGTGTTGTCAGCCAAGACCGCAACGCCCGCCGAGATCTCCACGACGGCGCGAACACCAGGGACGGCTAGCGCCGCAGCGTCGTCGTAAGAGCCTACGCTGCCACCGATGTCCGGCGGAAACGCCACCACGCCGTAGACCATGTCCGGAATGATCACGTCGATGCCATAGATCGCCTTGCCGGATGCCTTTTCGCGGGCTCCGAGTTGAGCTCGCGGAGTACCGATGATGGTGTAATCACCCGACGACTTGAGCTGCGGGTTCTGCGGAGCGCTCATCGTGGCAGCCAACTCCGCCACTTCGCCAAAACGGGCACTTTGGCCGGAGCCGTCGTGGAAGATCTCCCCGAGTTCGACGCGGCACTCGGAAGCCGACACCCCCCAATTCTGAGCGGCGGCAGCGATCAGCATTTCGCGTGCTGCCGCGCCCATCTGCCGCATCGCCTGAAACGTGTTGGCGACGCTCGTACTGCCGAAGGTGGATTGATCACCGTAGGCCGAGCCGGGCATGGGGTGCTCAGCTCGCACCTTCGTCCAGTCGACGCCCAGCTCGTCGGCGATCATCATCGGCAGCGCCGTCATCACGCCTTGGCCCATCTCACATTTCGGACAGTAAAGGGTCACCGTGTCGTCCGTGCCGATCCGAACGTAGGCGTTCACCAACGACGACGGAGCGGCCTCGGGCGGAGGGCCCTCTTCGGAAGGTGGACCGCACTCGCAATCGCTCACGCACCCCTCGGGCTCGGGGACGTCGGGGCCGCCTCCGGCTCCGTCGGGACCCGGATTTGGCGCGCCGCCGGCACCGGACGGGGTTGTCCCCGGTCCGCCGCCAGCACCGGGATTCGGCCCCGGAACACTGCCGGTGCCAGCTGGTGGCCCGACGATGCCCGGCCCGGGCCCATCGGTTGCCGCGACACCCGTGCCTGGGCCGCTTCCCGCGGGCACCACGCCAGGTGCCGTGCCCGACGGATCGGTGGTGAGACTTCCCTGCCCCGCCGGTCCACCCGCGCCCTGCTCTCCATCCGAGCTGCAGCCCCAACCGAGCGCGAGGCCCGACACGCCGCTCACCTTCAGGAACACCCGACGCGGCATCCCTCGCGAGGCAGCGGAACGTTGGAGCAAGCGCTCTGCCCAGGGCTCGAGCTTCATCGGACTGTCACCAGTGGGACGCGTCGGGTCTTTCGGATCGTTGGTGCTCATGACATCACTCTCCCTGCCCGGCGGCTCGATGAATGGCTTTGCGGATCCGAACGTAGGTCCCACAGCGGCACAGGTTACCGTTCATCGCCGTATCGATGTCCTCGTCGGTAGGCGCATCGTTCTTGGACAACAGCGCCGCCGCCGACATCAGCTGGCCCGGTTGGCAATACCCGCACTGCGGAACGTCCTCGGCCTCCCACGCATCGAGCAGCTTCTCTTTGAGGCCGGCCTCGAGCCCTTCGATGGTGACGATACTCCGCTCTCCGAGCGCTGAAACCGGCAGCTGGCAAGAGAACACGGGCTGACCATTGACGTGCACCGTGCACGCGCGACACTGCGCGATACCGCAACCGTACTTGGTCCCCGTGAGGTGGAGCAAGTCGCGCAAGACCCACAACAGCGGCATGTCCTCGGTCGCTTCTACGGTCCTGTCGACCCCGTTGACGCACAGTGTGTATGACGGCATGTGCGGAGTGTACGCCAAGCGCCATCGCCTGCGAGCAAGAAACGCGGCGGTGTGCGCTCGATCGACGCTTCGTGACAGCACAAAAACTGCAAACAAAGGGCTGGTGGGACACAATCGCCGGTCACCGCGGTCGATTGCGATGTTGGCGTGACCCGGAGGTGATCAAGGTATCCCCGTCACGTCATCGACGTCACGATGGATCGCCGGACTTTCCACCGCAACGCGTCGCACCTGCCCCGAATTGGCTTCCCACAGCGATTTCGCCCCCCTATCCCCACTGAGTCGACGCAACGCGGGAAAATGGTCCCGAGCCCAAAGCACGGGATTGCCAGGTCTTCCTTCGAACTCCGGCACGCAGATCGAGCGGTGCGGCGGGTCGAAGGCCGCCAGCAGCGCGTTGATGTGAGCGCGCTCGAGCCATGGCATGTCACCCAGCACGATGCACGCAGCGTCGGCATCGCCCACCGCGTCGATGCCCACGCGAATCGAAGTGCTCATTCCGGCGGCGAAATTGGGGTTGTGAACGAAACGCACGCGGTGCGACCCCAAACAGTCGCGCACCGCGTCCGCGTCGTGCCCGGTGATCACCACCACGTCATCGACGCGACTGGAAGAGACGGTGTCGACGACGCGCGCGATCATCGGTCTGCCATCGACGGAGTGCAGCAACTTGTTGACGGCGCCGGCACGCGTCGATTGGCCCGCCGCGAGTACGACCGCCGAAAAGTGATGACGTGGGCCCTGACGCAACCGCTCGGTGATCTCGGCCAGGATCGACACTGCGATCTCGGCGGGAGTGATCGCTCCAATTGACAACCCCACCGGGCCGTGGATCCGGGAAAGTTGCAGCTCGCTGAAACCCAGTTGGCGCAGCCGCTCCAACCGCGCGGCGTGAGTTTTTCGGCTCCCCAACGCACCAATGTAGAACGCCGAGCTTTCGAGCGCGCGACGGAGCGCAGGGTCGTCGATCTTCGGGTCGTGGGTCAGCGCCACCACCGCGGTGCGCGCGTCGAGTTGCAGTTCGTCGAAGGCTCGTTGCGGCCATCGCGCCACCAACTGGGCCTCGGCGAAGCGCTCGGTCGTGGCAAATGCCTGGCGCGGGTCGACCACGATCGGCTGCAGCCCCGCGAGGTGCGCCATGCGTGACAGAGCCTGTGCGATGTGAACGGCACCGACGATGACCAACCGTCGTGGATGCACGTACGGGCGCGCGAAAGTCGCCTCAGACTGCCCGTCGACCCAGCCCGCCGTGCCGAATTCGATGCTGGACGTGAACGATTCACAACCGGACCCACCGGCGACCGCAACCGACCAGCGCCCGCTGTGCGCCGAGATCACGGCACAGCACGGCAGCTGTTCTTGCCACGCTCGCTGGAGCTCTCGAAGCGGGGCTGCTTCGACGGCCGTGACGAGCACGTCGATCTGACCGCCGCACGCCAGCCCCACCCCCAGCACGTCATCTTCGGCCGCACCGAAGTGAAGTGCTTGCGGAGTGCCCGACTCAATCACCTGCTGCGCCGCGGTCACCACGGCGCCTTCGACGCAGCCTCCGGAAACCGATCCCAAAAACGCACCGTCATCGCGAATCACCAGTTGGCTCCCGACGGGTCGCGGCGACGAGCCGCGCGTCGAGGTCACCGTGGCCACCGCCACTCGATGTCCCCGCGCGAGCCACGCCAAGGCGCTGTCCACCAGATCCATCTGCGCGTCTTCGAGCATCGATTTCGGCGTATATCACCGCCGCGCTGGCGACGGCTAGCAGCCCGTGGGGACGACGCGGGTCGGTGGGAGCACCTGTGGATCCCGACACGGCGCGCGCCGTCGACGGGCTGCGCGAGGTATGCCAGTCTCGGGCCCATGTACTCGCGCTGGACAAAGGTTCTCGTCGTCGCCTTGCCGCTCGTTGGCTGCTCCGACGATGGATCCACCGATGGGCCTTCGATGCTTCGGGAAGACGCGGGCACCGAGGATCCGAGGGACGCCAGCACAGATGCGGGCCCTGCGCCTGTCGAACCGTTGGCAGTCTCACCTCAGTTCGACGCCGACTTCGACGGTGACCGCAGTTCCATCGTCACGACGCTGAGCGAAACCCTACAGCCGCGCTACGTTGGCGACTACCTCGATGAGCTAGGGCGAATGCGAGTGCCGCCGGAGGAGTTCGGCGCGCTTCACCCACAACCCGGAGAGCCGTTCTCGTTGCGCGCGCAGTTGCCCGGTGCCGCCCCAGACTGGATGCCGGGGGCTCTGCCCAGCTCGGCTCGGTCCGTCCACTTCAGTTTCATCATCGCCGACGTGCAGTTGGTCGATCAGGAATCGCCGGCACTGGTCCCTTCCAACCTGCAACTCGCACCGACCGCCTTTCGCCCCCACGGCGAATGGGCGGCCGCATTGGCGGATTCCTTGTTGCGCAGCGTTTCGGCTTTCCACGAGCAGCGGCCGCTGGACATGGTGTTCTCCTTGGGCGACCAGATCGAAGATGCCCAACTCAACGAACTGCGCTGGTTCCTCACCTTGTTCGAGGGCGGCGAACTCTCCGTGGATTCGGGCGAACGCGACGACATGGTCTCGGGCCCGGGCAACGACGCCTACGATCCGTTCGTCGCAGCGGGGCTACCGGAAGACTTGCCGTGGGTGGGCGTGATTGGCAACCACGACGTGCTGGTCAACGGGATCTTCCCCGTCGGTCTCATCCGCGAAAGCAACGAAGACGCCGATGCCAGAGCGGCACTGGAAGACTTGTTGACGACGTTCGGCGGAGCGCTCCCCGGCATTTCCGTCGCTGGCGCGCACCCGGCGTACTACGCGAACGAGGCGCGACCAGCGTTTACGATCACGCCTGAGACCTTCGAACCCAGCCTGCTGCCGCTCGAACCGCTGGGGCTCGAATCACACGCCATCCCCAAGGACCCAGATCGAGCGCACGTCGACAGTTGCGAAATCATGGACCAATTCCGGAATGCTCGCGGCTTGCCGGCAGGGCACGGGTACAGCGACTCGATGATCGCCGACTGCCTGGCGATGCAAGAGTTCGACCCGACCGCACCAGCGGGCGGCTGGTTTACACTCGATCTGGTTCCCGACGCCTTGCGACTGATCGCACTGTCGCTCGGCCCCGTTGCGGGAGGCCCATCGGGGATCCTCGCCCGCCCGCCGGACGACTGCGTGGTGATGGGACAACCGTGTCGCGACGACCCCCGTTTCGACCAGGTCGCGTTTTTGGAGAGCGAGCTCGACCGCGCCGCTGCCGACGACGTCGAAGTGATCGTGATGAGCCACCAAGTGTCGGAAGAACTGGTGACCGAACCGGCTCTCGAACTGTTCGCGCTCTTCCTCAGCGAAGACCCGGCAGTCGGGCCCCTGTGGCAGCGCTGGGTCCCCGAACTGAACGAAGCGATGACTCCACTCGATTTTCGCAAACTGCTCGCGACCAACGGACACGTCATCGCCCACATCGCCGGCCACGACCACCGCCACGAAGTTCGCGCGGTTTGTCCCGACGGCACGACCATCGAGAACGCCACCGACGAGTGCGAGTCGGGTGATGGTAGCACCGGCTATTGGGAAGTGACGACCAGTGCCGTCGTGGATCCGCCGCACCAAGGCAGGTTCATGGAGATCGTTCACGTCGAAGGCCAACTCGGCGCGCTGTACCTCACCGTCCAAGATCCACGCATGCCCGCCGACAGCTTGGCTGAGCGAGGTCGTTTCTTGGGACGGGCCTGGGTAGCCGCACAAACTAATCGGTTTGCCGTCGATGGTTCGGCAACGGGCGCCGCCCCCGGGCCCAAAGACCGCAATTTGTTGCTGCCGTTCTCGTTGCCGAAGGCCGTCGCCGACAAGTGGACGGATGCCGACTTCGAATCGGAGCTGGCCTCCGAGACCGTACTCACGAAGCCGGCCGGCAAGATGCCGTCACTGCCCGTCTGGGTGAAGTGAGGGTGGGCTTGTTTGGGGGGTGCGTCGCGGGCCGTCATCAGTCACCCCTCGTGATGCCCGACTGATGACGACCCTCGACGTAAACCCAAAACCCATCACCCACGGTCGAAAGGGCATACGCGCTCACGCTCGCGCACTTGCTACACTACTGTCCGAACCGACCTTCGCTGGGACGAAATCACAGCAACTCTGGCCAGACGATGTGACGACCAGGGGTACTCGGGTGCGATTTGCTCTGCTAGGGTACCTGAGTGACGTCAGAAGACAGCGCGCCGTGGCGCCGCGACTTTCCGGCCCTCAGGCAATCCGGTGAGGAGCCCGCATTCGCCTACCTCGACAGCGCTGCCACGACACAGAAACCCCAGTGCGTGATCGATGCGGTCACGCGGCATTGGACTGGCGGCGTGGGCAACGCGCACCGAGGCGTGCACCGCTGGGCTCTGCGCACGACCCAGGCGCTCGAAGCTGCCCGTGCCGACGTGGCGCGTTTCGTCGGGGCGCGCGCCGCCGACGAGGTCGTCTTCACGCGTAACGGTACGGAGGGGCTCAACCTGGTGGCGTCCTCGTTGTGCGTCGAGCGGGTGCGGACAAGACCACGGGTCGTCGTCAGCCAAATCGAACACCACTCGAACCTCGTCCCGTGGCAGGCTCTGTGCCGGCGCGAGGGGGCCGAGCTGGTAACCTTGCCGGTCGACGAGCGCGGCGACATCGATTTCGATCAGTTGCGGGCCCTCGTCGACGAGCGTACTGCCCTGGTCGCTGTCTGCCACGTGTCCAACGTACTGGGCACCGTGGTTCCCGTCCCAGAGATCGCTGCGCACGCCCGGCGCGTCGGGGCGTGGTGCGTCGTCGATGGCGTCGCCGCTGCCGCACACCTACCCATCGACGTCCAGACTCTGGGCTGTGACGCTTACGTGATCAGTGGTCACAAAGTCTATGGCCCTTCGGGGATCGGAGCGGTTTGGGCACCCCGCGAACACTGGGCGAACGCCCCACCCTGGCAATACGGCGGCGACATGGTCACTCACGTGACGGCCGAACGCGCCGAGTTTCAACAACCGCCCCATCGCTTCGAGGCCGGTTCACCGTCGGTCGACGCGGCCGTGGGTCTGAGCGCCGCCATCGGCTACCTGCAGCGGCTCGGCCACGTCGCCATCGCGCGTCACGAAGAACGAGTGCTGTCGCTGCTCGTCGAGCGATTGCGTGCGAACCGGCGGATCCGAGTGTTGGGTTCACCGAAGCAACGGGTCGGCGTCGTGTCGTTCGTGGTCGACGGCGTTCATGCCCACGACGTCGGGTCACTGCTCGACGCCGAGCACGTTGCGGTGCGGACCGGACACCACTGCGCCGAACCGACCCTGCAGCGATTCGGCGAGCAGGCTGCGGTGCGCGCCTCGGTCGGGCTGTACACCTCGGCCAGCGACGTCGAACGCCTGATGCAGGCACTGACCCACGTCGAGGAGCTCTTCGCATGACCGACCCGACGACACTGTACCGGCAGCTCATCATCGAAAACTCCAAGTGCACGACACACGTCGGCCCACTGCCGTCTGCCACCGGCAGCGCGACGTTGCACAATCCGTTGTGTGGCGACACCGTCACGCTGCACGTTCAGGTGGACGAGTCAGGCGTGGTGCTCGCCGCGCGCTTCGAAGCCTTTGGCTGCGCCATCGCCAAGGCAGTCGCTTCGTTGATGATCGAGCACGTGACCGGGCAACCCATCGAACGCGTCAAGTCCTGGATTGAACGAAGCCACGCGGCCGTGCAGGGCGACGACCAGCTCGGCTTCGCAGAGTTGACAGGCATGGCGCACCTGCCGGCTCGCCAGCGCTGCGCCACGTTGCCCTGGGACGCCCTGGCCGCCGCGCTCGATGAGGGCGCAGGACACGACGCGTGACAGACTATCGACAGTGCCGGGAGCGCACTGCGAAACGCTCTGGATCCCGCATCATCCCAGAACTCGAAACACGGCGCCCGGGACGTCGTGCACACCACTGCCTCCGGGGCCGAAGCACGGCAGCAACGGCAGTTGCTCTTGACCGCCGTCGAAGCCTCCGCTTCTGTCCCGGTCATGAGTCGAATCCACTTCGTTGGCGGTGAAAAGGGCGGTGTTGGCAAGAGTGTTCTGGCGCGCGTGCTGAGCCAGTGGGCGATCGATCGCGGCCTCGCCGTTGCAGGCGTCGACGCCGACGAGAGCCAAGGTGTGCTGCTGCGAGCGTACGGTGAGTACACCCAAGGCGTCGACCTATCGGACGTCGCACGCGCCGACGAGATCCTCGATCGGGCGTTGGGGGCAGAGCGGCACGTGATTGTGGATCTGCCCGCCAGAAGCGCCCGTTCGCTGCTGAGTTGGTTCGACAGTGCCGACGTCCTGAGCTACGCGGCCGAGCTGGGCGTCGCGATCAGCTATTGGCACGTCAGCGACGGCGGCTTCGCTTCGACGGCCGAAATCGGTGGTCTGCTCGACGGGCTCGGCGACAAGGCACAGCACGTGGTCGTGCGCAACGCCGGGTGCTCGAACGACTTCAGCCAACTCGACGCGTCCCCGACGCTCGCCAAGCTCGCCGAGCTGGGCGGTAACGTCATCGATCTGCCTGAGCTCGATCCCGCCATCATGTACAAGATCGACGGCTCCGGTTGCAGCTTCTGGGCTGCCGCCCATTCCGAACAAGGCGAAGCCGCGCTGCGTCTGCTCGAACGACGCCGCGTCAAGATCTGGCTCGAGCGCTGCTACGGACAGTTGGCGCTCGCACCGAATGCCAGCGGAGCCTGAATCCAGACGCCACGGACAGCGCACTCGACGGCAGGTCTCGGGCTGACACGGAACCTGCCAGTGCCCTGCCCAACTCAATGCTGCCAATCAAGCGGCGGCACGTCGATACCCAGATGCGCGAAGCCCGGCAAGACGAGCTCGTCCACGGCAGCCAGGATCGTTCGACGCGATTCGACGCTTCCGAGTACGCCGTGCTCGGACAAGCCGGGACCGTCGACGTACAGGGCGGGATCGAGCCATTGGCGAACGTTGACCCGGAGCAGTTCGGGCAGGCGACGCCGAAGACCGGCAAGCAGCTGCTCATCCCTCATACACGACGCCAAGTGGGCCCACCCAATGCGCGCATGCTCGATCTCCTCGCGCAGGTGCGCGCGATTGGCCGCCAAGCCCAGCCGTGTGCGGGAGGCGGCGACGCAGGCGTGTATCCAAGCGCTGGCCAGGGTCTCGTTGACGCAGCACAACCCCGTCAGATGCAGGGTGAACTCGAGCCGTGGCTCGGGCTCGCCGAACTCGGGAAGCGCAAAGCCGGAAAGGTCCGGGTCGTCGATGCGTCGCGCGCCGTACCGTTCCGCCATGGCCCGACAGATCAGGGAGTGAGTCCGCTCTTGTGCAGACGCACGCCTGAGCAGCGTGCAAACCGCCGGATCCACACCGAGCTGCTGCGCTCGCGCGGACAGCGCCTCAAACGCGAAGCCCACTTCGAGTTCACTTTTTGCACGCCGCTGCCAGCTCTGGCTGAGGAGTCGCCGCAAGGGTACAGGCAGCTCCTCGACGCTCGGGTCGTCCAAGGGGAGCCCCAGATCGACAGCACACGCTAGAGGATCAGAAAGCACGGCGGCGTTGGTCGCTCGGACCCGGGGGGACACGGCGCCGGCTCGCTCCCGGGGCCACTGGTGCTCTGCGTACCTGCTGCGGGGCTTTGCGTACCGGCTGGGGCCGTCGCGCTGGGTTCAGTGGATGATGCCTCTGGTTCGGACGATGTGGTCACCGGCGTCGTCGGCGTCGCCGAACCCGACGGCTGCTCCGCTACGTCGCCCGGCGCGGACACGTCGTCCGAGGTGGACGGAGCACCGGGAGCGGTGCTGTCCGCCGACGCGGGAATCTCATCGGCGGGCGCGCTCGGCGTATCACTCTGGGCAGGCCGCGACTTGGTGCCGGAACCGTCGTCGTTCGCTCCACCCGCCTCGGTCTCCGAGCACGCCAGCCAGGCGCCGCTCGCCAAGCTCGACCCCAACACGACCACGGCGCGAAACAGCGGGTGGTGCGCTGCGCGAGGTAGGCTCGGACGACGCGACATGAACGGTTTGTACCCTCTGCCTGACGGACGAGCAACCCCGACCTCTCGGAGTTTCCACTTGACACAGACGCGCGCTAATCGTTCGGGGCCCATCCGTTCTCGACTCTTGGAAACTGATCGTAGAACGCGCGTTTCGCGGCCGTGCAGCGCCGCAACACCGCGCAGCAATGGTCTGCTCCGTTCCCCGGTCCGTCCAGCACGGCATTGC
>QJWJ01000097.1 GCA_003235365.1 Deltaproteobacteria bacterium | reverse complement strand
GACGAAGCGTTCGGGCACGTTCCCGACACCACCAACAATCGGATGGTACTGACGGCACTCATCGCCGGTTTCAAGATAGTCCCGGCCGGGGAATCCGCGGTGATCTACACCGACAGCCAGTTGTGTGTGAACACCATCAACTCTTGGGCTGCGGGCTGGGAGAAGGCGGGCTGGACGAGAAAAACCGGTCCAATCAAGAACTTGGACTTGGTCAAGGAACTGTTCGCACTCCACAAGCAGCGCCCGGAATTGGAGCTGCGTTGGATCAAGGCGCACAACGGCAACCGCTGGAACGAATACGCCGACGCGCTGGCAACGGCGTATCGGCGCAAGGAGAAGTAGGTGGGTTGCACCTGCCCGCGCAGGCCTCGAACGTACCGAAACGTCACGGCACGGCGACCGGCCCCTGAGGAACGTCGTCGAGGAGTTCGCGAACCTTGTCCGCAAGCTCAGCGGGTCGGTAGGGCTTGGGCAGGAAGTTGACGCTTCCACTCGGGGAGCCGTGCTGGGCGATGATACTGCCTCCATAGCCCGAGCTGTACAGCACTTGCAGCCCGGGCTTGAGCCGCGTGATGCGCCCCGCCAACTCTCGACCGTCCATACGCGGCATGACGACGTCGGTCACCAGCAGACTGATGGCGTCCTTGTTGTCGGCGAAGGTTCGCAGCGCGGCGTCCGCGTTGGTGCAAGCCAGCACCCGATAGCCGAGCTGCTGGAGCGTGCAGTCGGCAAGTTCGAGCAACAACGGCTCGTCTTCGACCAAGAGAATCGTCTCCGAACCACCGCGCAACGGTGCCCCCGAAACGCGATTGCCAAGAACCTCCGAACGAGGTTCGGCGTCGATCGCCGGCAGATGGATGCGAAACGCCGAACCCGCCCCCAGGGTGGACTCGACGGCAATGGCACCACCGCTCTGTTTGATCGCGCCATGAACGGTGGCGAGGCCCAAACCGGTGCCGTCGCCCGTTGGCTTGGTCGTGAAGAATGGTTCGAAGAGTTTCGAGCGCACCAGTTGAGACATCCCACGTCCGGTGTCTTCGACGCTGAACACGACGTAGCGCCCCGCTTCCAACTCGGTCATCAACGGTTGACCGACCTCGGGCAACACGACGTTGCGCGTAGTGATGGTGATTTCGCCGTACCCATCGATGGCATCACGAGCGTTGACGACGAGGTTGACCAGCACTTGTTCCAGCTGACCAGGGTCTGCCATGACCGTCCAAAGCTCGGGTTCACAGCGCGCCGACAGACGGATCCGTTCACCGATCAGGCGCTGCAGCATCCCAGCCATGCGCTCGATCAACGAGCTGACGTTGACCGGTCGTGGATCGATGACCTGCTTGCGACCGAACGCGAGTAGTTGCCGAGTCAAGTCCGCTGCGCTGTCTGCCGCCGCGTTGGCTTCGGCGATGTGACGCCTCAGCTTCGCCGGGTCCGCGGCGCGCAACTCGGCCAGGGCGAGGTTGCCCATGATGCAGGTGAGTAGATTGTTGAAGTCGTGCGCAACGCCCCCAGCAAGCTGCCCAATGGCTTCCACTTTCTGCGCTTGGCGAAGCTGAGCGATGATCTTGCGCTGCTCCTCCTTGGCAGCCTCGCGCTCGGTCACGTCGATCCCCAAACCGAGTACTCCGGCAATCACACCCCGCGCGTCACACAGCGGGGCAAGCCGATACTCGAGTGATCGCCCGAGGCAAACATCCTGATAGCACTGCTCGAGCCCGGCCAGGGCGCGCAGGTGACACGCAAGCGGTTCGTAGGACGGATCGTTCGTGCCCCAGAGATCAGTCAGCTTCATGCCCACGACTTGTCCGTCGTTGAGCTGCAACCCGCGCAGGCCCGCGCCTTCGGACGACGTGAAGACGAGATTGGCGTCGACCGTGTAGCAAAACACGGGCATCGCATTCAGAAGCAGAGCGCGTTGCTGGGCGTGCAACGAACCGCCGTGCGACAGAGCCGGGCCCGTTTCGGAACTCGTCGCCTGAGCCAAACGCTCGAAGGAGAGATGGTAGCCCTGGACATCCACACGCCGCAACGTTGCGCGCGCCGGGCGCGGGGGCGCCGCGTTGGTGTCGACCACCGCCACCAAGCCCGTCCACGAGTCGGCACGCTCGGCCAGCGCCACCCCCAACGCTGGCGACTCCAAAGACACGACCATCTCGCCGACGCGTCGCCCGATCGCCGTGCCCCGACCCCATCCGCAATCCGCCAAGAACTCGGACTCAATCGATTGGATGCGCCCATCCAACCCGACGCAGACGTCCACGTTCGCCGGATCCGGATGCGCGCAAACCCGTTCGGCAGTGCTCACTGTGCTCCCGCCACCTTCGTTGGATCCCACTCCGCCCTACACACGACGTTTGGCATACGCGCTGCACCACGGGATGTGAATGCCAAAGGTCGGGTCCGAGCCCCCCATGCCGAGTGGAACACGGAGCCAGGCAGCAAACGTCCCACGGAGGAACAGTCGCCCGACCACCGCTTCCGACATCTCAGGATCATTTGGACAAAGATTTCGGACGTTACCGTGCAGCGGACGCATGCGAACCAGACCTGTTCGGAAGAGAAGCGTCGGCCGCGCGACCAATGCCCCTCCGAATCGGACACCGTGGAGGGGATCCCCAATCACAGCCACCCAATTCGGAGCGCCGAACCGTGGGTTCGACTGCCCAATCCTCAGGCGCGAAGCCGACGACACATTTGGCTTATTTGCCCCAGAGGCCCGGCCGAAGTCACAATACAGACCAGTATCCTCATGGACGTGCGGAACTCGTTTCGCGACCGGCGCGACGAGGGGAGAGCTCGTGGCCGAAAAAGACTTCGAAGAATCAGAATCCACCGCGGTATTCAGTCTGGACGCCTTGGGTGTCCCCGAAGTGCCCAGAGGCTCCCGTCACGTCTTGGTCCGCATGGACGGGTCCGACATCGGCAAGGTCATCGCGCTCAAGGAGGATCACAGCTTCACGATCGGCCGGCGTAGCGATTGTGATCTCTCGTTGAAATACGACGGAGTGAGTCGCAATCACGCCCGCATCGTCTACGAGGGCGAAGGCTACGTCGTCGAAGACCTCGGTTCGTCGAACGGCACACTCGTGCGCGGTCAGGCGATCCAGCGACACCGACTGGAGCACGGTGACATCCTGCAGTTCGGCCCGCTCGTGAGCGTGCGCTACTCGATCACGGATGCCCAGGAAGAGAACATCCTGCGCCATCTGTACGAGGCCAGCGTTCGCGACTCACTGACCGGCGCGTTCAACCGCGAGTACCTCAGTGAACGCCTCAAGACGGAGGTCGCATTTGCCGTACGGCACCGCACCGAGACGTCGTTGATCATGTTCGACCTGGACCACTTCAAGCGGGTCAACGACACGTATGGGCACCAGGCCGGGGATGCCGTGCTGATCAGTGTCGTGCAAAGCGTGACTCAAACCCTGCGCGCCGAAGACGTGCTGGCTCGCTACGGCGGTGAGGAGTTCGCCGTGAGCGTGCGTGGCATCGACATGGCGGGCACCAAACGGTTGGCGGAACGTATTCGCGAGGCGAACCATCGAGAGGTCGCCTACAAAGGGCAACACGTACCGATCAGCATCAGCGTCGGCTGCGCGACCCTGTCGGAGTGCGACGATCCGCCGACCGTCGACGGGCTCATCGCGCTGACTGACAAGCGCTTATACGCGGCCAAACAAGCCGGGCGAAACCGCGTGATCGCCGCAGGCTGAGCCGCATACCCAGCGCACTCGCTCACTTGGCTCACTCGGTCGCGTGATTCGACGGTTCTCGGCTCACTTGCTGACGTACTCGAGCAAGCTGCGGTACTTGCGCTGAGTCATCCCTTCACCGCCAACCGCCCAGTCTTCGAGCGCTGGCAACATCACCGATTGCCATTGGGACGAAAGGCGCAAGCTCAAGAACTCGGTGTACAACTCGTTCCAAAGATCTTCGACGTGTTCGATGAGCCGCATGCGCTCGTAGAATGTCTCATCCTCGGCTTCGACGAGCAGAGCCGGCACCTTCAGGGAACCCATCGAGAAACTCGGTGCATCGAAGACCAGACTGAACTCCTGGTTTTCGTGTGTGATGCATACGCGCGCGCGCAGCGGGACCTTGCCCCGCACCAGGGCGAGTTTCGCCTCTGGGGTTGCGCTGGGCGCCAACCCTCTGAGCACCGTGCGTTCGTTCTTGTCCGAGTTCGACTGAAGCACCATTTGGGAGTCGAGCCACAACTCGATCTGCGAGTCGTCGGGGCGCTGCCACTCGCCTTCGAACACTTCACTCTTGAACCACAACCACACCAGGAACTCCGGGCCGAGAAAGCGGGTGGTTTCGATTCGTTCGACGAGGTCCGTCACTCCGCCTCCTCCGCCGCGACGCTGGGCGCGGTGGCTGACAACGCTTCCAGCTGAGCCGTGTCGAGCAATTGCTTCGCGGTCATGTAGGGACTTTCTTCGTCCAACTCGAGCGAAAACGTCCGCTCGAACAGTTCGCGGAAGTCTTCTTTGACTCGCGGCGAGCGACTCCACAACCGGACAGTTCGTCGGTCCAGGTTCCAGCACACGTCGACACTCCGCATGCTGGGCAGCACTTTGCGACGCAGCTTGCGTTCGATACGAAACTTCAGTTCGTCTTTCTCGCGCTTGTTCATCTTCTGACGCCCCGTTCGCTCCACCCAGGCTTGCGCGGCGGCGTCGAACTGCGCTTTGAACAAGGGGCGTGGGATGCGCCAACGATCCGTGCGCATGCCGAGCACCAAGTAGTTGCCCCAGTAGACTTGCTCATGACGCAGCGAAAGATCCAGGGGACTCGAAGCGACGCACCAGCCCACGCTTTCGGAGGCTTCGTCGTCGACGCTGAGCTCGACGAACTTCGCGTTCTCAATCTTCTCCAGGTACGGCGCCGCAAAGCGTTTGGGGACGTTTCCCCGCACGTAGAACTTGGTGACTGTGACTGATCCGTTGAAGACGCCCACGCAATACCTCGGCGAGCGGCTCTAGCTCGCGAGAGTCGGGCCGGTCAAGGCTGTTGCCCACCGCAATCGGATTGGCTCGAACCGAACACCCCTCCGACCGCACTACGAGCACGGCCGGGCGGCGATCGGCAAGCGCTTCCGGCCCGAGGTTTCACCATCTACTGAGCCGCTTTGACGGCTTCTCGATTTTTCAGCGGGTACGCTGATGGGAGAAGTGTTGCTCGATGCTCCAGTCACAGGGCACGCAACTTGGGATCGCCACGAGGAGCAGTGGATGACGTGGAAGAACGCGACGCCATGTCGGGCAGTGCCGCGGTTTCGTCGACTCCAGAGGTGTGCCCAGGCGCGCTAGCGTCAGAGTGCTCCGATTGCGCCCAGAGCGTCACACTCGAAGCCAAGGTCGACACTACCGGGCGCTGCGAACTGCAGCTCGACGCCGCTCGTTTCGACGGAGGCCGCGGGCTGTCCGCGAGCGGGTGGGGAGTCTTCACGGAGCGCGCCGATCGCCGACGCGCTCGACGTAACTGGGAGAGGTTCGACCTTTGGCGCGTTGGACGGCGCGAGGCGATTACGGCGACCGCTCCCTGGCGCACGGAACGCCGCCGATCCGCGTGTTTCCAAACACCCACCGACCGTACGGCGAGCACAGCTCGTGCACATTCCATTGGTTTGCGGATTTGCAGGCGCGCTCGAGCCGGACATCCCGTAGTCTCGCGCCGAGCAATGTCGACGCCCACCATCGAAATCCATCGCAGCAATCGCCTCGAAGCGTTGGCCGATGCGCTGTGCGAGACGTTGCAAACGCCCTTGTCGAACCCGCTGGCCAAGGAATGGATCCTGGTGCAAGGGCGCGGCATGGCGTTGTGGCTGAACATGGCCCTCAGTCGACGCTTGGGCGTTTGGGCGAACGCCGAGTACATCTATCCGCAGCGCTTCGTGCAACGCGTGTTCGCCTCGACGCTCAGCGAAGGCTCAGCCGAGGCCGCGGAGCGTTTCAGCCGACAACAGCTGCTGTGGGGCGTCGCTGGGCTGCTCGAAACGACCAAGAGTCAACCGGGGTTCGACGCCGTGCGGAGTTACCTCGGCGATGACGAACACGGACTGCGCGCCTTCTTGTTGGCAGAGCAGATCGCCCGCGCGTTCGACGAATACCTCACGTATCGTCCCACGCTGCTGCGCGAGTGGGAACGGCGCGGTGGCGAAGAGCCGGACCAGTTGAGCCTGCTCGCGCAGACGCCGCAAGAGAAGGCGGAGGCTTGGCAGCGCCGACTGTGGCAACTGCTGACGCAACGCTTCGGCACGGACCACGTGGCCAACCAAGAACACCGTTTCGAAAAGGCGCTCAACCGCAAACGATTGCCCGCCTCCTTGCCCGAGCGGGTGAGCGTCTTCGGACTGTCCAATCTGCCGCCAATGTACGTCCGAGTCCTGGGGCGGCTGGGAGCGCACTCGCAGGTGCGAATGTTCGCATTGACTCCAACCAGCGGCTTCTTCGAGCCATCCGCCCACGGGCGCCACGGCGAACCACAACCCTTGGCGTTGCGGCGCGCCCAGACAGAGCTCCGAGAGAACGCACTGCTCGAATCTTACGCTAACCTGGGCGCGCAATTCAGCGCCGTGTGCACCCGCGAGCTCGAAGCGTTGGGCGTCGCTGAGATGGAGAATCGAGTTTTCGAACGACCCGCCCAACAACACGTCCTGGGACGATTGCAGGCGGACATACTCGCTCACGAACACGGCCCCGACCGCGGGGAGCTGGAGCTGAGCACCGACGACGGCTCGCTCGCTTTCCACGCGTGTCACGGCGCCACGCGGGAGGTCGAAGTGCTGCACGACCAAGTGCTGGCTCTGCTCGACGCCGGCTACGCTCCAGACGACATCTTGGTGATGATGCCGAACGTCGACGACTACGCGCCGCTGATCGAGGCCGTGTTCGAACGCGGTCACGACGACTCACGCCGGGTTCCGTTTCGTATCTCCGATCGTCGGCCGCACAGCGAGAATCCCATACTCGAAGCCTTCTCGCGCATCTTGGCGTTGGTCGAGAAGCGCGCCGCCGCCTCGGAAGTGCTCGACTTGCTGGCCCTCGAACCCGTGCAATTGCGCTTTGCAGTCGCCCCGAACGATCTGCAGATCATCACGCGCTGGGTTACCGAGAGCGGAATCCGCTGGGGCATCGATGCCGAACACAAGCTCGAATCGGGCGTCGTTCTCGAACACAGCAACACCTGGCGCTTCGGACTGGATCGCTTGCTGATGGGGTATGCGGTGTCCGAGACGGAACGTACCGTTGCCTCGGTGCTGCCGTATGCCGAGATCGAAGGCAGCGCTGGGCTGCTCCTCGGTCGCTTTGCTGAGTTCACCCAAGTCCTGTTCGACACCATCGCGCAGCTGCGCTCCAATCGAACGGCCGAGGAATGGCAAATCACGCTGACCGCGACGTTGGACGCCCTCACCGAAGCGAGCACGGACAACAGTTGGCAACGCCAGCAGGTGCTCGATGCCCTGGCCGCGCTCGCGGCGACCGCAACGCTCTCGCAATTCGAACAGCCGTTGAGCTTGCCGGTCGTGCGTCGTTGGTTGGATCGGCACTTCGAGGACAACCGAGAGGCCCGCGGCTTTCTGGGCGGCGGCCTGACCTTCTGCGCCATGGTGCCGATGCGCAGCATTCCGTTTCGCGTGGTCTACCTGCTCGGCATGAACGACGGGGCTTTTCCGAGAGCGACCCAACGCGCCGACTTCAACCTGCTCGAATTCGGCGCGCGCGGACTGCAACTCGGCGACCCCGACCGACGCGCCGACGACCGCTACCTGTTTCTCGAAGCGCTGCTATCGGCGCGCGATCGCTTCATCGTCAGTTATGTCGGACAGAGCATCCGCGACAACGCGACCCTCGCGCCCTCGATCGTCGTCAGTGAGCTGCGGGACTACGTCGATGCTCAGTACCGTCGGTCTCACGATGGCGTGAGCGCATCGGCCGCACTGACGACTCGCCACCCCTTACAGCCATTCAGTCCGCGCTATTTTCGTCACGACGATCCGCGACTGTTCAGCTACGAGCGCTCGTACTTGGCCGGCGCTCGTATGATGCAGGCCGAGCGCCACGGCGCCAAACCCGTTTTCGAAGAGCGCCTGCAACCGCAACCGCCACGTCTCGAGGTGCCGCTGAGCGAGTTGGTCGAGTTTTTCGACTCACCCGCGACCTACGTGTTGCGACGTCGATTGGACGTCTCGCTTCACGGCGAACACCTGGAGGTCAAAGATCGCGAGCCCGTCGACGTCGACGGCTTGGATTCCTACACGATCGGCGCCGCCGCACTGGAGCAACGCCTGCGCGGCGTGCCGCGACAGCAGGTGCTGCATTTCGCCCAAGCTACGGGATTGCTGCCGGTCGGCGCCGCGGGCCAGCTCGAGTTCGAACGCATCGAACGCTCCGTGCAACCGATTGCCGAAGCCGTTCGAGGTGTCCGCCGCGAAGCAGCTCCCCAGCGCCTGGCCGTCGAACTGAAACTCACCAGCTGGGTCTTGCGCGGAGAGCTGGACGAGGTGTATCCGGTCGGAAGGGTCAGCCATCAGTTTTCTCGCGTGCGCGCGCGGCACTACGTTCGCGGCTGGATCTACCACTTGGTCCTATGTGCACTCGCGCCGGCAAGTATCGAGCCGTTCACCTGGGTGTTCGGGAGACAACCGACGGGAGAAGGCGCCAAAGCCATCCGCTTCCGGAGCGTGAATCGCCCGAATCTCCTGCTCGACGAGCTACTCGAGTTGTTTGCCGCGGGCCAGAACGAACCGCTTCACTTCTACCCCGAATCCGCCATGGCATTCGCCAAGACCCTGGCAGACCCGAAACACGACGACATCAAGCTGCAGCGAGCGATCGACATCGCGTGGAGCAAGACGGACCGCCCGTTCACCCCCGCAGTAGAGTTCCTCTATCCGGAACCAACGACGCTCGAATTCGACGGCCCTCAGGGAACTCAGGCCGCTCCCGGTTTGACGTTTCGCGAGTTGTCGTCGCGCATCTTCAATCCCTTGCTGGAGCACGTCGACGAATGACCCCCACGGGCCCGGAGCACATCTTCGACGTCAGAACCGTCCCCATCGATCGACGCACGTTGATCGAGGCCAGCGCGGGCACGGGCAAGACCTTTGCAATCAGTACCCTGGTGGTGCGGCTGCTACTGGAGCGCGACTCGAGCATCGACCAAATCCTGGTAGTCACGTTCACCGAGGCAGCGACCGCCGAGTTGAAGGAACGCATCCGAACTCGAATTCGCGACGCGCAATCGCTGTGCCGCGATCCACGCTTCGAAACCGACCCCACTCTGCGCGACCTCGTCCACGGCTGCGCGAATCCGGAACACGCCGAGCGAAAACTCGCGGCGGCGCTCACCGCATTCGACGACGCCGCAATCTTCACCATACACGGCTACTGTCATCGAGTCTTGACCGAATGCGCCTTCGATGCAGGGGTCGACTTCGATGCGGAGTTGCTCAAAGACATCAGGCCACTCTCCGAAGAGGTTCTCCTCGACTTCTGGACGCGGGAGACAGCCCACGTGCCCTTGCCCTTCTTGGAGAAGCTGTACGAGCAGGGCTTTCGACCTGGCCAGTTGGGGAGTTTCGCCAGCTACGTCGGGCAAACCCAGTCGCTCCGGGTGTTGCCCGAGGCCATCGAGGACGCGCCGATGCCCGATCTCGAGCCGGTTCAGAGCGCCTACGACGACTGCAAAGGCTTGTGGTCACCCGACATTTGCGACCTGATCATCGCCGCAGGGCTAGACGGCAATCGTTACCGCAAGGCGAGCGTGCCGAACTGGGGTCGCGAACTGACCGAGTACTTCTCCTTCGAGCGCGTTCGCCTACCACCGCCAGAGAAGCTGGAGAAGTTCGGCAACGCCCGACTCGAAGCGGCGAAGACGGGCCGCACGCGAGCGGTGCCGACCCACCCGTTCTTCGACTCCGTCGACGCGTTCCTGCGGCGTCTGGAACCTTTCGACGAGGCAACGGCGCGCAGCGTGCTCGCCTTCAAGCGACGTTTGGTGGACTACCTGCGCCGAGAGCTCCCGCATCGCAAGCGTATCAATCGGGTGCTGTCGTTCGACGACCTGCTCAGTCACCTCCACGCCGCACTTCACTCCAAGCGCGGCGGCTTCCTCGCGGCGAGGCTTCGGCACAGCTACCCCGTTGCCCTGATCGACGAATTCCAAGACACCGATCCGATTCAGTACGCGATCTTCGACAAGATCTACTCGGGACACAACGCGGCTCTGTTCATGATCGGCGACCCGAAACAGGCAATCTACTCGTTCCGGGGGGCGGACGTTTTTGCCTACCTCAGTGCCGCGCGTTCCGTCTCCGACGAACGACGCAGTACCATGGCGACGAACTATCGCTCCGCGCCGGCATTGGTCGAAGCCGTCAACCGCGTGTTCTCGGCCAATCCGCTGCCGTTCTTCTTCACTGAGATCGGCTACCCGCAGGTCGAGGCGCGTGCCGACGCCACGCAGGATCTCGAGCTGCCCACAGCAGAACATCCGGCGCCGCTGCAGTTTCGATTGATTCGCCGTGCCCCCGGCGAGCGCACGCTGGACCGACGCATCAAGACCCACCACCTGCCTCGAATCGTCGCCGCCGAGATCAGTCGGTTGCTCAACGGTGGCGCGAGGATCCGCGGTCGCGCCCTGACCCCGAGGGATTTCGCCGTGCTCACGCGCACCAATCAAGAGGCCTTCGACGTCCAGCGCGCGTTGCACGAGCTGTCCGTTCCAGCGGTCGTGTTGGGAGACCGCAGCGTTTACGAGTACGGCGAAGCCTCGGATCTGGAAATGCTCCTGTCGGCGATCGTCGAGCCGGCGAACTCCCGCACGCTGCGCGCCGCCTTGCTCACCGACCTGATCGGACTGCGCGCTTCGGCGCTGGCACGCCTCGAGGGAGACGACGCCGGATGGGACCAGTGGGTCGAGCGCTTTCGGGCCTGGAACCAACGCTGGATGAGCCACGGCTTCGTGCAGATGATGCGCCAGGTGCTCAGCGAATGCGAAGTCGCCGAGCGGTTGCTCCAACTCGCCGACGGTGAACGCCGCATGACGAACCTACTGCACCTCATCGAACTGCTGCACACCGAAGCGGCGCTTTCGCATCTGGGTCCCGCAGGCGTGACGCACTACCTCGCCGAGCAACGACAGCGCAGCTTTTCCACCGCGGATACCGAGCAAGTGCGCCTCGAGAGTGACGAGGATGCCGTGGTGTTGACGACGATTCACAAGAGCAAGGGCCTCGAATACCCGATCGTGTTCTGCCCGACACTGCACAACGGATTACTCGTTCACTCCGCAGACAAGCACCTGACACGCTATCACGACGAAGCGCGTGGACACGCATTGACGCTGGACCTCGGTTCGGGGCTGCGGCCTGAACACGAAGAGCGAATGAAAGACGAGGCGCTGGCGGAGAACCTGCGTTTGCTCTACGTGGCGCTGACTCGTGCCAAGTATCGATGTATCGTGCATTGGGGGGCGTTCTACGAGTTCGACAACTCCGCTCTGAGCTACTCGCTCTACGGTGGACCGCTGTGCGTTGCTGATACACCTCCGGCTCTGGATGCGGTCACCAAACACGTCAGAGGATTGGACGACGACGAGCTCGCCGAGGGCATCACCGCACTGGACCCCACGCGACGATTCATCGCGGTCAACGACGAGAATCGCAACGCGACGGGTACGCCGTTTGCGCGGCAGGAAGTCGGGCTCGCCGAGCTAGCGTGCCGCAGCGTGGACAGTTCAGCTCGCGCCCAAGTGACGTGGTCTCGGACCGCAAGCTTCTCGTCGCTCGTGACCCACCAAAGCCACACCGCGGATCCACTGGACGGAAAAGACCACGACGAACAGTCGACGACGCTCGAACTGTCGCCAACCATTGCCCAACGGGTGACCTTGGCGGACTTCCCCGGCGGCACCGCGACCGGCAACTTGTTTCATTCCCTGCTCGAGCACTGCGACTTCACGGCCACCGACCACGACGAATTGATCAGCAACAAGCTCAGAGAGTTTGGCTATCCCCACGAGCACCAGCCGGTGGTCAGCCGCGCTCTGTCCGAGATCCTCACAACGCCGTTCGCAGAAGGGCTGGCGCTGCGCGACGTCCCACGTGAACAGCGGCTCGACGAGTTGGAGTTCACGTTGCCCTCCTGGCATGCACGAGGTTCGTCGTTCACCCCCAACGCGCTGGCCAGTGTCTTCGAGCGCCATTCGAGCGAACAGCTCCCGAAGGACTACGCTCGACGACTGAAGGAGCTCGAGTTCGCGCCGCTCGTCGGCTACCTCAAGGGCTACGTCGACCTCATCTTCACCCACGGCGGGCGTTGGTACTTGGTCGACTACAAGACGAACAACCTGGGCGATGCCTACCCCCACTACGGCGAGTCGCAGGTGCGACAGGCCATGGGCAGTAGCCACTACGTGCTGCAATACCACCTATACCTCGTAGCGCTGCATCGCTATCTGAAGTTCAGACTCGCTGACTACGACTACGACCGGCACGTCGCCGGCGCGTACTACCTGTTCCTCCGCGGCATGCACCCCGACCACACACCCGACAGCTCGAAAATCGGCTATGGGGTGTTTTTCGAAAAGCCGCCTTTGGAGCGCATCGAACAGCTCGGCCAAGCGCTGAACAGCATCGCCAAGGGAGGCGGGAGATGACTGAACCCCTCCCGTTTCCCGTCGACGTCACTGGGGTCCACGCCCTGTTGAAGCAACTCCAAGAACTGGGCGTTCTGTCTGAAATCGATCGGCACTTCGCGTCGTGTTTGTCGCGGCTGACGTCCACGGCGGATCCGTCGGTCATCGTCGCAGCCGCCTTGACGAGCCGCGCGGTGCAGGCGGGGCACGTTTGCCTCGACCTGGACCACTTGCGAACACAGCCGCTGCTCGACGCAGACGAGAACCCGGTGAGCGTCGAATGGCCCGCCCTCGACGACTGGAGCGCCCGGCTCTCGGCGAGCCCGCTGGTCCTTTCGGACCAGCGCGCGATTGAGAGCGACTCGGAACCTCGTCCCCTGTGGCTCGACGACAGCCACCGACTCTTTCTGCAGCGCTACGGCAACTACCAGCGACGACTCGTCGAAGGCCTGCTCGCGCTGGCCCACCCGGTGCCCCTCGACGAACAAACCCTGGCCAACGGATTGGACCGGTATTTTCCGGATCGAAATCGCGACCCGTTCTTCGACGGGCAAGCCTTTGCAGCCCTACTCGCTGCACGAAGTGCCTTTTCGGTGATTTCGGGCGGTCCGGGCACGGGCAAGACCACCACCGTCGCCCGATTGCTCCTGTTGCTTCTCGACCAGCAGCGCGCTCGAAACCTCGCGCCCTTACGCACTTGGTTGTTGGCTCCTACCGGCAAGGCCGCGCAACGGCTGAGCGAGTCCCTCGAAGCGAGTCTGAAGCGCCTGAACGTCGACGAAGACACGGTTCGCGCGCTGCCCAACACCGCCTCCACCATCCATCGTGCACTGGGCTACAACCCCCGAACCCCGACGCGCTTCCGACACAACGCCGCTCGACCGCTGAGCGCAGATCTGATCGTCGTCGACGAGGCGAGCATGGTCGACCTGGCGCTGATGACGAAACTGGTCGAAGCGGTTCCACCCCATGCCCGTCTGATCCTGCTCGGGGACAAGGACCAGCTCGCCAGCGTCGAGGCCGGCGCGATCTTCGGCGACATCTTCAACGAGACGTCGACTGCCCGCTATTCCAGTGGACTACTCACTCTGTCCCAAAGGGTCGGGTTGAACGTGACGGCCGCGGATGCCCCCCGAAGCAGTCCAATTCAGGCAAGATTGAGCGACTGCACCGTTCATCTGCACCGCTCCTATCGCTACAACGAGGATGGCGGGATCGGCAAGCTAGCCGCCGCCCTACGACGCGGCGACGTCGAGGAAACGATCGGAGCACTCGGTGACGAGAGCGAGGCGACCTGGACGCGAACGGACAACCTAGACGAAAAGGCTGTCCTCGATGAACTGAAAGGGGCAATTGCCGATGGTTACCGGGAGTACTTCGCGACTCGCGATCCGGGGGAGCGCCTGCACGCATTGAGTCGTTTTCGGGTGCTGTGTGCGCATCGCCGCGGCAGCCTCGGTGTGGAGGGCATCAATCAGCTCGTCGAACAATCGATGCCTCATGCCGGTGACGGCGGGGGAGCGTACGATGGGCGGCCCATCATGGTCACTCAAAACGACTATCAGCTCGAGCTGTTCAACGGGGACGTCGGTGTCTTGTGTCGCGACGGCTCGCGGCTGGCAGCTTTCTTCGACTCGGCATCGGGACTACGACGAGTACAGCTCTCGCGGTTGCCCGGGCACGAGACAGTCTTCGCGATGACGGTACACAAGAGCCAAGGGTCCGAATTCGAGTCGGTCGCGTTGGTGCTCCCCGAACGCCCCTCGCCCGTCTTCACGCGCGAGTTGCTGTACACGGGTGTCACTCGCGCCAAGAGCTCAGTCCGTGTGTTTGGCTCTCGCGCCGTGCTCGCCGACGGAATACGCAGGCCGATCCACCGCTCGTCGGGGCTCAAAGACGCCCTGTGGCGCTGAAGCGACTCGTTTCGCCTCCGCGATTCGGCCAAGACGAGTGCCCCCAAACGGCACACGCACCGCACGAGTCCAGGCCCAGAGCGCGATGCAATTGGCCTCGTCGAGCCATGCTCAACACAGTCTCGTGACGCTTCCGACGGGCGAAGCGCGCCGTTTGCGGCAGGCGGCGATCGAAACCCGCGACACGACCACCGCGCGCGGTCGTGGCACGGCATTGCGACACACCGTCATATCCAGCCTCAGAGCGGCTTTTTCACCGCCGCAACGCCCCGTAGGCTACACTGCCGCAGCCCGCCATGCGCAAGGATCTCAGCTCACCTGAAGCAAAGTCCATCCGTTTCGAAGCGCTGCACCGCATCGGGGTCGCACTCTCGAAGGAGCACGACCGTGATCGCCTCGTGGAAAGCATCCTGCTCGAGGCCAAGCGCATGTGTGATGCCGACGGCGGAACACTGTATCTCGTGGATCGACCCAACCGCGAGCTCGACTTCACGATGATCCACAGCGACTCGCTGGGCATCGCTCAGGGCGGCAGCACCGGCAACCCCATCGCCTTGCCGTCAATCCCTCTGTTCGACGCCGATGGCGGACCTAATCTGTCCAACGTCGCGACCCACGCCTATCACGGGGGCAAGCTAGTACACATCCCGGACGCCTACGCGGTGACCGACTTCGACCTGAGCGGCACGCGAAGCTTCGACGCCCGCAACAACTACCGCTCGGTGTCGTTGCTCGCCATCCCCATGCACAACAGCCAGGGGTCGGTCATCGGTGTGTTGCAACTGATCAACGCCCGCGACGACGAAACGGGTCAGGTCGTACCCTTTCATCCGGAGCTGCAGCGCACGGTGATCGCACTGGCAGCCCAAGCAGGCATCGCCTTGGACAACCAAGAGCTACTGCAGGGCCAGCGCACGTTGCTCGATGCGTTCATTCGGTTGCTCGCTGAGGCGATCGACGCCAAGAGCCCGTACACGGGTGGGCACTGCGAGCGCGTGCCCGTGTTGGCCGAGATGTTCATCCGCAGCCTGTGCGATGCGAAGCAGGGGCCTTTTGCCGGGTTCAATCTCAACGAAGACGAATGGCGAGAATTGCGCGTCGGGTGCTGGTTACACGATTGCGGCAAGGTGACCACGCCCGTTCACGTGATGGACAAGGCCACCAAGTTGGAAACGATCTTCGACCGAATCGAAGTCGTCAAAGCGCGTTTCGAGGTGCTCAAACGCGACGCAAAGATCGCCTACTACGAGCAGCTCGATTCCGGCGTTCCCAAAGAGCAAGCAACAGCCACACTTTCTGGTCGTCTATCTCAGCTCGACGACGATTTGGCGTTCTTGCAGCGGTCGAACGTCGGCGGAGAGTTCTTGTCCCCCGACGACCAAGCCAGGATCCGCGCCATCGCAGCGCAGAACTTCGAAACCGGGGGGCGCGTCGAGCCTCTGCTCGACGCGGACCTGACGGAGAATCTGTGCATCTCTCGTGGAACGCTCACCGAGCGGGAACGTCTGGTGATCAACGGGCACATGGTGCAAACGGTGCGCATGCTCGAGCGCCTACCCTTCCCCGAAGATTTGAAGCGCGTTCCGGAGTATGCCGGCGGCCATCACGAAAAAATGGATGGGACAGGATACCCCAAAGGGCTGTTCGCGGGAGACATGTCGATTCCCGCTCGGGTCTTGGCAATCGCAGACGTGTTCGAAGCGCTGACCGCCTCGGACCGCCCATACAAGTCCGGCAAGCCCCTGAGCGTGACGCTTCAGATCATGGGCCACATGAAACGGCACAATCACCTCGATCCAGCCTTGTTCGACGAGTTCCTTCGTTCGGGGGTGTACAAGCAGTACGCGCGGCGCTTCCTCACCGAGGATCAGATCGACGACGTCGACGTGGACGCGCTACTGGCGATCGAGCCCACCCCCTTCGAGCTCCCGGAAAAGAGCGTCCGCGACGCACGGTGGAGCGGTTTTCGGCAGGAGTACGAGGAACTGTTTCCGCCGAGCGAGGGGCTGCTCGGAGGCAGCTGAGCAGACGTTGCAACGAACGTTGCAAATTGTTTCAGGGTGAGCCGCAGGCGTGCGTTTCGGCCTGCATTGCGGACGTCCGTGGTGCTGGCACGAGACGTGAATAGCACCGTGGGTGAACATACCGATAACCCGCGGTCCAATCGTCTGGTCGATCCACGACCTGGCGGTGCCGCTGGGTTCATCGACCTTGCGAAAGGACCCAAACGTGCTCGAGTTCAACCCCATCCCCGCGCTGATCGGCGGTGCCATACTGGGGATTTCTGCCTCACTGTTGATGTGGACGAACGGCAGAGTCGCTGGCATCAGTGGTATCGTCGGCGGGCTCTTCACTCGTCTGGGACTGGACTCCGCTTGGCGTTTGGCCTTCGCGATGGGTCTACTGTCGGGCGGCCTGCTGATGTTCTGGGCGCAGCCGGGCAGTGTCACGTACGACATCGATCGTTCAATCGTGCAAATTGCCGTTGCAGGCCTGCTCGTCGGCTTCGGCACGCGGCTCGGCAACGGTTGCACGAGCGGACACGGCGTGTGCGGATTGAGCCGCATGTCGCCGCGCTCTTTGGCGAGCGTCTTGACGTTCATGACGGCCGGCGTGGCAACCGTGGCGGTCATGAACGGGTTCTCGGGAGTCGAATGATGAAACCTGTATTCGCCGCGTACGCCGCGGGCATTTCGTTTGCGGTCGGGTTGGCGCTGGCCGGTATGACTCACCCGTCGAAGATCATCGGGTTCCTCGACGTTTTCGGCAGCTGGGACCCGAGCCTGGCCTTTGTCATGGCTGGTGCAGTCGGCGTTCACTTTGGGCTCCTGCGTCTGATCCTGCGCCGCAAAGCACCCCTGTTTCGCCCCCAGTTCGTGATCCCTTCTCGGCGAGATGTCGACGCGCCGCTGCTCGTCGGCGCCGCGCTGTTCGGCATTGGCTGGGGCGCAAGCGGCTTCTGCCCTGGCCCGGCAATCGTATCCGTTCCCGGCGGCGGGAGCGCAGCTCTGACGTTCACGGCCGCAATGTTCGGAGGCATGATCCTCCACGAGGCGTATCAGCGCGCGCTCACCCGACGCCTCCCGCCGACGCCAGTTGCGAACGATGGCGGAACGTCTGCCCCCGAACCGAGCTGAATCCCATGCGCAATGCTTTCTCGAGACCAAGTCACGAAGCGATCGCCAAACAGTTCGACACCCAACCCAGCTCGGATAGACTCGATGAACCTTGACTGTGGATAGCTCCGTCGTTCTACGCGCATTGGAAGAGGTGGCTGGGCCCGCGCTCGTGCTCGACCCCGAACTGTCGGTGATCGCGGCGACGGGTGGCGCCGAAGATCTCGTGGGATCCCCAATCCAGCTCGGAGAGTCCGCACCCAAATTGTTGTGCGGTGGCGGCGCCGTGCGTCCCATCGCCGAAGCGCTTGCCCGCGGCGAGGCCGTGACCGCCGAAGTGATGCGTCCCGTCCAGCAGGGCAAGATGCGCATGATCCAGGTGCGCGCGGTGCCACTGCAGTCGATGGAAGGCCAGCGCCAAGGCTGGCTGCTGCTCCTGGAAGCGGATGCGTTCACGACGAACGATCAGGATGCCGTCGTCGAGACGTGGGGGCTCATCACCCGCGACCCGGCCATGAAGCAGCTGTTGCGCAAGGTCGCGCGGGTTGCGCGTAGCCAAGCGAGTGTCCTCATCCGCGGCGAGACCGGCGCGGGCAAGGAGCTGGTCGCCCAAGCCGTGCACCGGGCATCACCGCGCGCCGAGGGCCCATTTCGCGCGCTCAACTGCGCAGCGCTTCCGCCTGCGCTGCTCGAGAGCGAATTGTTCGGCCACGTGCGCGGAGCGTTCACCGGCGCCGTGCGCGACGCGCCCGGGCACTTTCGCCTCGCTCACGGCGGCACGTTGTTCCTCGACGAGGTCGCGGAGCTGCCCTTGGAAATGCAGGCCAAGCTGTTGCGCGTATTGCAGGACCACACCGTCATTCCCGTGGGCGGGCGTGAACCCGTTCCGGTGGACGTCAGGATCGTCGCGGCCACCCACCGCTCATTGCGCGGTGCGGTGAACGCTCGCGAGTTTCGCGCAGATCTGATGTACCGCTTGCGCGTCGTCCCGCTCTTCCTACCACCGCTGCGCCAACGACCGAACGACATCGCTTTGTTGGCGCGGCACTTCGCCGAACAACTCCATGCCGAACACGAACGGCAGGTCCAGCAAATTTCCCCGGGCGCGGCTCGGGCCCTGGAGGCCTACGCGTGGCCTGGAAACGTTCGAGAACTGCGCAACGCAATCGAGTATGCGATGGTGATGGGCGATGGTCCGGTGCTGACCGAGGCCGATCTCCCGCCGGAGATCCTCGGTCAAGAACCCGGTGCGGATCGCGCAAACGTCGCTCCTGCTCCCCCTGAGGACCTGCCCGAAGAAGCGCGCACGCTGTTGCAAGCCCTCGAACGAGCTGGCGGCCACCACGGCCGCGCGGCAAAGGCATTGGGGCTCAGCCGCGTCACCTTGTGGCGCCGATTGCGCCGCTACGGCTTGGACAAATCCAACACCGACAACAACGAGAGTGAAGACACCAGCGAGAACGAGAGTGCCCCGACGTCGGCAGCGTTCGACGCCGAAGCGCCCGGCGGTCAACCTCGAACGACCGACTAGCCGCGATCCCGCGGACCGTTTCAGCGACTGTTGCAGGCGGTTTCAGCGGAGGTTTCGGCGGGCTGCGCAACACGCAGAGAACGACCAGTGATTACAGACGTTTAACAACTGCACCCCGATCTCGAATCAAGCTGGCACGGTGCTTGAAACAGTAGGGAGGAGTCGCTGCCCTCACGGGCTCACCAAGGAGGTTCCCCATGTTGTTCCGACAACTGTTCGACGCTGAATCAGCCACCTACACCTACCTGCTCGCCGACGAGGTGTCCAAGCAGGCATTGTTGATCGACCCCGTGCGCGATCAGCTCGAGCGCGACAGCAAGCTCATCGCAGAGCTCGGTTTGGAGCTGGTATACACCCTCGAGACCCACGTACACGCCGACCACGTGACGGCGTCGGGTGCGCTGCGCCAACGGCTGGGAAGTCGAAGCGTGGTCGGCGTTGGCGCGGGTTCACAGTGCGCAGACCGGCAAGTGCGAGATGGCGACGAGATCGAACTCGGCAACCATTCACTGCGCGTCCTGGAAACCCCAGGCCACACCAACGGCTGTGTGAGCTACTACGATGCCGAAAACGGGCGGGTGTTCACTGGTGACGCGCTACTCATCCGCGGCTGCGGGCGGACCGACTTCCAACAGGGTGATTCGAGAAAGCTGTACCGCTCGATCACCGAAAAGCTGTTCACGCTTCCGCAATCGACCGAAGTTTGGCCAGGCCACGACTACCAGGGTCGCAGCGCGAGCAGTATCGCAGAAGAGCAGGCATTCAACCCCCGTCTGGCTGGCAAGACCGAGGAGCAGTTCGTCGAGATCATGCAGCGACTCGAGCTGGCGTTGCCCAAGAAGATCGCCGAGGCCGTACCCGCGAACATGTCCTGTGGCATGCTCCCGATGACGGCCGAACCCACCGCAGAAAAGGGGTGGGCGCCCATCGAACGGACCAGTGGTGGCGTCCCTGAAGTCACCAGCGCCTGGCTCGCGAGTCACTCGAACGAAATCCGTTGCATCGACGTGCGCGAGCCGAGTGAGTTCAACGATGCGCTCGGCCACGTCGAACGAAGCGAAAACGTTCCGCTGGATGGTTTGAAGCAAAGCGCCACCCACTGGGACCCAGAGCAACCGATCGTGCTCGTGTGTCGCTCGGGAAGGCGTTCAGGGGAAGCGGCGCTCCAACTGGAAGGGCTGGGCTTCAAACGCGTCGCGTCGCTGCGCGCTGGCATGATTGGGTTTCCGCGCGACTTGGCCGCCGTGTCCCGCGCTGCCTCATGAGGGGAACGAGCGCGTGACAACGGGCGCCGCTCACGACAAGCTGCCGAGAGCGGTTCGACATCCCGATGAACAATCACTGGCAGACCGGCCCTTGGCTGAGCAGCTACGACGTGCGGCGCGACATTCGCTCGGACCTCGTCGCGGGCCTGACCGTGGCGGTGATGCTCGTCCCCCAGAGCATGGCCTATGCGATGCTCGCCGGTCTGCCACCGATCATGGGATTGTACGCCTCGACGCTCCCACTCGTCGCGTACTTGGTGTTCGGCACGTCGAGGCAGTTGGCGGTCGGCCCGGTCGCCATGGACTCCCTTCTCGTGGCTACCGGGGTCAGTCTCGTGGCCACGCCCGGCAGCCCTCACTACGTCGCTGCAGCCATCGTCCTGGCGGCAATGGTTGGCCTGATCCAAACGGGCATGGGCTTGGCTCGGCTCGGGTTCTTGGTGAACTTTCTCTCGGCGCCGGTAATCAGCGGCTTCACGTCGGCCGCAGCCATCGTGATCGGACTGAGCCAGGTCCAGCACTTGTTGGGCATAGCAAGCGAGCGCAGCTCGACCCTCGTCGGGTTGCTGCACGCGCTAGTGCCACAGCTGAGCCACGCGCACCTGCCAACCGTCGCCTTCGGCATCGCCGCCGTCGCCCTGATCTCGCTCATCAAACGTTGGTTCCCGCGCGTGCCTGGCGCACTCACCGCAGTCGGAATCGCGACGCTCCTGAGCTGGCTCGTCGGTGCCGAGACTCGTGGAGTCAACGTCGTGGGCTCCGTTCCATCCGGCTTACCGAGCCTCGGCTGGCACGCGCTCTCGATGCAGGACGTTCAGACGCTGGCTCCCACGGCAGTGATGATTGCCCTGGTGGCGTTCATGGAGGCCATCAGCGTCGCCAAGGCCATGGCCTCGAAACACCGCTACGAAGTCGATGCCAATCGCGAGTTGATCGGCCTGGGCGCTTCCAACCTCGCAGCGTTCCTCGTCGGCGGATACCCCGTGACAGGCGGCTTGTCGCGCAGCGCCGTCAACGATCAGGCTGGGGCAAGAAGCCCGCTCGCATCGCTGTTCACCGCAGGGTTCATCGCGCTGTCACTACTCTTCTTGACGCCGTCGTTCTACCACCTGCCCAAAGCCGTCCTCGCGGCGATTGTGCTGGCCGCGGTGGCCGGCTTGATCGACTTCCGAGAGCCAATCCGTCTGTGGCGCGTGCGCCGTTCGGATTCGGCCCTGCTGATGTTCACCTTTGTTGCCACCCTGTTCGTCGGCATCGCACAGGGCATCCTGCTCGGCGTGCTCGCGTCGCTCGGGGCGTTCATCCAACGCAGTACGCGACCGCACACCGCCGTCCTGGGGCGCCTGCCCGGCTCGGACGTCTTTCGCAACGTCAAGAACTTTCCCGAGGCCGCCCCGATCGAAGGAGTGCTCATCCTACGCATGGACGCGACGTTCTATTTCGCGAACGTGGCGTTCTTCAAGGACTACTTGGAACGTCTGTTGCGCGAGACGGCGGCGCCCATTCACACCGTCGTGATCGACGCCAGCAGCATCAACGACCTCGATTCCTCCGCAGAACGGGCGCTGTGCGAAACGACCAGCAAGCTGCGGGGATCGGGTATCGACATCCGGTTCGCCAACGTCAAGGGACCGGTGCGCCAAGTGATGAAACGTTCTGGCCTGTGGAACCTCCTCGGTGATGACCACATCCACCTGGACTTGGCCCTCGCCATCGACGCCATCACCGAAGCGCAACGAAAAGGAGGACCCACGAGCGCCACCTCCGGCGACGGGCCCGGGCGGTCTGCACGCGACGAAGAAGCCAATCGCGCTCAGGCCGACTCACGTTCGAGCGCAACGGCCACCGCCTCCGCCAAGGCGTCCGGTGTGTAGGGCTTGACCAGCCACGACAAGCCGAGCTGACGCGCGCTCTCGGTGCGATCGTCAGCGACGTGGCCACTGACGATCAACACCCGTTTCGACGGATAGTTTCGCCGAACCCGCGTCATCAGCTCGATGCCGTCCTCCGCCTCCCCGAGCGCCAGGTCGCAGATGATCAAATCGAAGGCACCTTCGCCGCTATCCGCCCGCTCGCCCTCTTCGATGAGTGCGTAGGCTCGAATGCCGCTGGTAACCGTCGTCACGTCGTAGCCAAGCCCCGTCAAAGCGCGCTCGGCGGTCATCAATTGTGCAGGCTCGTCATCGATGACGAGCAGTCGGCCCGTTCCGCGGGGGAGGACGCGCGGCGCAGCGACCTCTTGCGGTTCGACGTACTCCACAGGAAAAAACAACGAGAACTTCGTCCCCACCGAGATCTCACTGTGCACGTGAATGTACCCGCCGTGTTCCTTGACGACAGCGTGAACGATGGCCAACCCCAAACCCGTACCGCTCTGCCCGCCATAGCGCTTCTTGGTGAAGAACGGCTCGAACGCGCGTGGAATGTCGTGGGCGGCCATCCCTTGCCCAGTATCGGCGACGGTGACCACCGCGTAGTCACCGGGCACCACTGTCTCGTACCCGGAGAGGGGCTCAGCCACCCGCAGCAGGCTGGTCTCGAGCGTCACGGTCCCCGCTGCCGCGACCGCTTCGACGGCATTTCGTACCAGGTTCGAGATGGCTCGGATCAGGTGCGCTTCGGACCCGACCATACCAAGCCGCTGTTCGCACAGCTCCAGATTCAGCTCGACGTGCTGCTGCAGTACGCGCCGCTGCACTGCTTCGGAGGCGACACACTGGCGTACGACCCCATTGAGCTCGAGGGGTTCCCGCGGGCCGTGCCCCTGACGCCCCAACGTCAGCAGATCCTTGATCGTCTGCGACGCTCTGAGCGCTGATGCCTTGATCATCGCCAGATCGCCGCGGACGCGATCGACCTTCGACGAATCCCCGGCCAGTACGACGTTGATGTCTTGAAGGATGATGTCAGGCAGACCAACCAACGGTCCGAGCGCGTTGTTCAAATCGTGCGCAACGCCTCCGGCGAGCAAACTGAGCGACTGCATGCGCTCCGCGGTCGCCACGCGCTCTTGGACACTCCGTTCGTGCTGGGCCGTCTTCCGCACGATTTCTCTGTGCAGCATGCTCACCTTCAACGCTGCGCTAATCTGCTCTCGCAACATCTCGTAGACGCCGGTGCCTTCCCCGAACACGGCCACGCCCAACTGCTCTGATTCGAAGGTCAAAGGGAAAGCAAACGCCGTGCGGCGCACGTCCTGCCAGAAGCCAACATCTGGAACCAACTGAGTCGCGGGAAACGGTCGCCGCGTCAGCGGTTGCACTTTGCCGCGACGCATGCAGAAGAACGGAAGCAACTGAGCCCGCTCCTCATCAGCGTACAGCGAAAGGAACACGTCGGTGGCGTTGAGGCGCGGCAACTCCTCTGCCAACGCCGTCTCCAGCGAAGCGCGATCCAATGCCGAGGAGAACCGTTCCCCCGTGCGAAGCAGACGCTGATACTCGTCGTCGGCTTCCATGCGCTGAGCGGTTTGATTACGTATGCTCGCCAACGCGATCTGCCGCCGCGCCGCGTGCCACAGCTCCTCGAAGTCACGCGATCCGACGTCGGCGAGTTCCTCGCGCAACAGCGTGATCATCAGTTGGAAATCGTCGTAGAGCTCGTCGTGGCGCCCCACCTTGTTGAGCAGGTCGTCGAGCGCAGTGGAGAAGTGCTCGTCGTGAGTGTCCAGCTCGAGTTCCAGCGCGTGAACGACGCGCCGCGCCCACCCGTCGTCTGCAACGGGCAGCTTCACCTCGGCGGAGAGCAGGCGCTCGAGATGGCCCGACCGGCGCTTGACGAGTTGGGTCGGCGTCAGCTGCGGAGGCAACGAACGAGCCACGCGCGGCGCTTGTCGGCGACCGCACCCACACGACTCACGCTGCACGAAGCGCGCCGTCAGGAAGCGATCCTCGGGAACCGGTTCGCCCTGCAATTGTCGGTAAACCGTATCCAGCGCCGTCACCGCAACCTCCGCCAAGGGCTGCCGAACGGTGGTGAGCGGAACGGGCGCATAGCGAGACAGCAGCAGGTCGTCGAAACCGGTCACGGCAACGTCGCGCGGCACACGGACCCCACGTGCCTTCAAGACGTCAATCACGCCGAGCGCCATGTTGTCGTTGGCGGCAACCACGGCGTCGAAGTGCGTTCCCGATGCCAAGATGGTGTTCATCGCCTCGACGCCAGTGGCCCGCGTGAAGTCGCCCGTCGCGGTCAGGCGCTCGTCGAACACCAGCCCATGGTCGCTCAAGGCCTGTTCGTATACCGCCCGCCGCGCCGCAGCGTCGGGGTTTTTGGGTGGACCGCCGACAAAAGCGATGGCCTTACGCCCGTGGTTGACCACGAGGTGTTCCATCAAGGCATGCATGCCGGAGCGGTTGTCGATTCCCACGCTGGGCATTGCTGGAATCAACAAGCCGATGCTGCACGACGGCAAGCGGGGCAGGCGCTCCACGAGGCGCTCGATACCTTCGGGGCCGGCCGACGATGCCAAGGCCGACGAGACCAAGATCAAGGCGTCGACGCAATCGGCGTGCATCAAGTCGTAGATGGCGTTCTGCGCTCGACCCGCAGCGTCCGTCGCTTCGAAAGGGCGCCCCACCACGACGAGCAAGTTGAGATCGAGCCGTCGGCACTCCGCCTCGAACACCGATCGAAGCTGACTCTCGTAGCCGGCGCGCCCCGAATCCATGTGGTCGATCAACACACCGACCGTCTTGCGGCCCTCAGTCAACCGACCCCCCGATGGCAGAACGGTTCGAGCACACGCGCGCAGTCAGCCCGAAGCCCACACGGTGAGAACGTAGCACCAAAGCATGTTGGGGCAACCTCACCTCGGCACACGGCACAGCGAAAGACTCCGCCGAACACGCAGCGGACCTCACGACTTCGATTGACTCCGCGACTTCCCCCCAAAGCGCTCCGCGTATTGCGCCTCGTTGAAACCCACGAGCGCAAAGTCGTCGCCGACGACTAGTGGGCGTTTGATCAGTTTGCCGTCCTGAGACAACGCCCGGAGCGCCTCGGCTTTGGTCATCGTTCCCAGCCGGTTTTTGAAGTTGCCCTCGCGGTAGGAAACGCCCGACGTGTTGAACAGCTTGGCAACGGGCAATCCGGACAGTTCGAGCGCCCTGGACAGTTCGCGAGTGCTCGGAGGCCGCTGAACGATGTCGACGCTGTCGAACTGGATCGATTTCGACGTCAACCAACGCAGCGCTTTGACGCACGTGGAACAACGCGGGTATTGGAACACCTTCATGACGATGCAGCATACATACTCTGGGCTGGCCGTCACGACGCAGAACGACCGAGCCCCCGACGACAGTCGTGGGCCCCGGCCTGGCCCCCTGTAGCGGCAGACTGCGTCATACGAGATGGGCTGCCTCGGGCACCTGCTCCGAGCACGCGCCTTCGGCGGGTTGATCGGGGTCGAATCCGCAGACGGACACGCTCCTTCATGCTATACGGGCGCCGTGTTGGTGGTCGCATGCCTGGATCTGTCCCCGAGCACCCCGAGCGTGTTCGAGGCTGCGGCGATGCTGGCCCAAGCCACGTCGGCAACGTTGGTCGTGCTCCACGTGGCGGCGCCGGAGCCGGACTTCATCGGTTACGACGTCGGCCCGCAGAGTGTTCGCAACGCAGTGGCCCACGAAATTCGATCGGAACATCGGGCACTGGAGACCTGGCGCACCCAGGCCGCCGAACGCGGCCTGGCCGTTCGCGCGCTGATCGTGCAGGGCCCAACCGTCGAGCGCATTCTCGACCACGCCGAGCGGCTTGGCGCCGATTACATCGTCGTGGGCAGCCATGGCCACGCGACACTGCGTCATCTCATCCATGGCAGCGTAGCCAAGGGCGTGTTGCAGCGCGCGACCAAGCCAGTGTTGCTGGTCCCGTGCGGCCCACCAGGGCAAGCGAGTTTGGACGACGCGTAGAGGGCGCTCGGCACACACTGACGCCTACATCGCGGCGCCGGCATGCAAGGCAAGGACGTGGGCACAGAGCAAATGCAAGCGTACTCGCTCGTGCTCGATTGGTCGGTGTCGAGGAATACGCCATCCGTGATCCCATTTTCGACCAGCGCGGATGGCGTGGCTCGTCCGCCGCCAAGCGCGGCGAGGCTGGCGTGAATGTCTTTCCGGAGTTCAGGCATTCGCAAACGGGCTCGGCGCTGGCTCGACGTCCGTTCGTCACTTCCATCCGCAAACTCTGCACGACTGGTCGCTACGAGCGGAAAAAGACGACAAAGCGTGCGGAATCGTGCCTAGCATGGAAAATGTGAGCCGAGTTGGCCACAGACAGGGACTGTAAGACTGAAGATGGCGCGGCACCCCGACACTCGAGTCTGCTGTATCGACCACTCGTTGGCTCGACCGAGACACGTTCCAAGGTGGTACGACACATCCCGACGGACCGGGGGAATGGCTCCCGGTTCTCGGCGCGCGGCACTTCAGCAAAGGCGTCATGTCGAGTGGTAACCGCAGCCAGGGCCAACACGCGTTCCGGCATGGGACCGACGGACAGCGCGCTCGTGATCGCAGCACGGGCGGGAGAGTCTTGGGCTCAAGAGGCGCTGTTCATCCGCCACGGCAGGATGGTCATCGGTCTGGCGCACCGGATCTTGGCGGGCAAAGAGGACGCGGACGACCTGACTCAGGACGTGTTCATTCATGCGTTCACCCGCCTGGAGACGCTGGAAAACCCGCAGGCGTTCTCCGCGTGGATCGCTTCGATGACCGTGCGCATGGCGAGCAAGCGCTTGCGTCGCAACCGCTTGATGACTCGCCTCGGCCTGCGCCGCAACGAACCCATCGATCTCGACGCAGTCGTGTCTCGGTCGGCGCCGCCGGACGTCGGGAGCGAGCTGCGGCTCGTCTACGGGATCTTGGACCGCCTACCCCCGGAAGAGCGAATTGCATTGGTGCTGCGCCGCATCGAGGGTTTGGAGCTCGCAGAGATCGCGAGTCGGATGCAGCTGAGCCTCGCAACCGTGAAACGCCGTTTGGCTGCCGCCGAAGGACGCTTGGAGCGGGCACGAGGACGCCTGTGAGGACGCCATGACGACTGAGCGACCGATCTCGGAGTTCGTCCAGGTGGACACCTCGCCCGAACGGCTTGCCCGCATCTGGACCGGAGTCTCGGCTGAGTTGGAACGCCCCAACCGGTCCATAACCCGCGGCGCTCGCCGAATCGGTTGGGCCTGGGCAACGGCCAGCGTGCTCGCGACCGCAGCGGCCACGGCCGCGCTCGTGGGTGTGTACGTCGAAGGTCAAACGAGCCCATCAATTCTCAGCGGAGCTGCTCTCGAAACCGCGTCGGATGCCATGCAGGTCGATCTCGACGATGGTTCGCAGCTGAGGCTCAGCGCCCACTCACGTGTCGAAGTCGAGCAGAGCGACGCCAGCGCAGTCGAGCTGAAACTGCTTCGGGGAGAAGTCGGCTGCCAGGTGACGCCCAACCGCAAGCGCAACTTCGACGTGATCGCGCGGGGGGTGCGCGTGCGAGTAACCGGGACACGCTTCAGCGTTGCGGTCGCCAACGACACTCGAGTCACCGTTTCAGTCTCTCGAGGCACAGTCGAAGTTACCCCGCCGGGCTCCAGCGAAGTGCGACGGCTGTCGGCAGGTGAGCAGTGGACCTTGGAAACACGAGTCCCACGCGTCGCCGACGCGACCGAATCGCAGCCGAGCCCCGAAGTGACCGCGTCCGCCGAACCTGACCCCGTGCCCGAGGCTGCACCGGCAGTCAAGTCGGGCCCCGCCACCAGCACTCCGAAAGAAGCCGACGAACGCCCCAAACCTGCCGACGACCCCGAGCTGGACGCGCGCACCTTGTTGGACCAAGGTAACGCCGCCCGAAGAGCGGGTGACGCGGCGGGCGCGGCTCGAGCCTACGAGGAGCTGTTGACGCGCTTCCCCGGCGACGCCCGCGCGGGTCTGGCCGCATTCGAGCTGGGGCGGCTGCGCATGGATAGACTCGGCAACCTGTCGGGAGCCACCCAAGCGCTGCGTACGGCCGTGAAACTCGCACCGGGTTCGGCGTTTCGGGAGGATGCCATCGCGCGTCTCGTCCAGGCCTATGCCGCCATGGGTGCCACGGCTCAGTGTCGCACATTCCGCAAGGCCTATCTCGAGGCCTACCCGAAGGGCGTCCACGCAGGAACCGTCGCCAACAAGTGTCCTGTTCCTTGAAACGGCACACGCCTGCGAGCGGCACCGCGCTGATACAGATGAATCGGCAGCGAGCGAGCCGAACCACGGGGCCCTGCCCGATTCCAGATCCAAACGAGTCCAGGACCTAAAACGCGACCTTTCCGACGGGGAGTTGCATCCTGCGGCGGACCAAGGCAGACAGTCTCAGGTGAGCCGCAACTGGTGGTCGGTCATGGCGTTAGCCTTTCTTGTGTCGGGATGGAGCTGGTCGGTTCGAGCAGCCGAACCTGCAACCACTTGTGGAAGCCCCGATCGCCCTTGGGTAGCAATCCAGTTCTCCTGGACGGGCCACTTCACGACCTTCGAAGACACCGTGCTCGGCGACTTGCGCGCCGGCTTCGCAGGGCGCGACATCGACGTCTGCCCGACGGGGCGGGGCCCGGAGCACCAGCCGTTGGCCGTCGTGCACATCACGTCGTTATCCCCCGAATCTCCGAGCGTATCCGTCGAGATTCGCGACACGCTGACCGACAAGCGGGTTTCTCGCGACGTCGATCTGTCCAGTGTCCCCAAAGATGGTCGGGCGTTCGCCGTCGCGCTGGCCACGGACGAGCTGGTTTGGGCGAGTTGGGCCGAGTTGGCACTGGAACGTCGCGCGAAGCCCAAACGAAAGCCGCCACCCCAGGTCCAGAAGGTGATCGCACGCACGCTCCCCAAACCCGAGCGTAAGCAGCCCAAACAACCTCGCTTGTACTTGCAGGGAGCAGCGGATCTATTCACAGGCGGACAGCGTTGGCTCGGAGCTGACGGCGTTCTCTACTTACGACCACTCGAGACCACGACGTTCTCTTTCGGTGCGGGGGCGAGGGCCGGCAACACCGTTGAGACGGCAAACGGGGAGATCGACTCTCGCGCGTTCACCCTCCACAGCTCATTGGACTATCTGGTCGTCGACGCATCGAGTTTCGAACTCGGACTGGGCGCCACGGCGCAACTGAGCTGGCTCAGGCTGGCAGGCGCACCCGCCGACGATGCGGTCGGACGTGATTTCTCCAGCATCGCCGTGTGTGTGGGCGCACAGATTGCAGGTCATTGGCAGTTGGCCGACCCGATTTGGCTGAGCCTCACCATCAGCGGCGGCCTACCGGCCCGGAGCGTTCAGGCGGAAAGCGATGGGCAGGTCGCCACGGGGGCCTCCGGCGCGTGGGGACGGGCCGCGTTGGGATTGGGAGTTGCACTATGACGTCCAGGCGCCTGCTCTCGCTCACGCTCGTGGCGATGGTCCACCTGGTCGGCTGCCTCGACCGGCAAGCGGTGCTGACGTCCACGACGACCGATGACCTGGGAGATCCCACTGATGACCCCCCTGCGCCGCCCGACTCGAGCGATGCCGACACGCTCCCGCCGCCACGCAGCGATGCCTACGCGCTGTCAGCGGGTACCGCGCACTCCTGTTCGGTCGTCGAGGGTGCGTTGTACTGCTGGGGTTCGAACTCCTCGGGTGAACTGGGTCTCGGTGACGCGGCATCTCGCAACTCGCCCGCACGAGTAGAAGTGGACTGGACGTGGCTGGACGTGAAAGCCGGCGACAACCACACCTGCGGCGTGAACGCAGCTCGGGAAGTCTACTGCTGGGGCGCGAACGACCGCGGGCAACTCGGCCAAGGCGACCGGCAGTCGCGTTCCAGGCCTGCCCGGGTCCCGCTGCCCTTCGAAACGATCCAGCTCAGCACGCTGTTCGGGCATGTCTGCGCCCGAGCACAGTCCGGGGAAACGCACTGTTGGGGGGATAATTTCGAAGGACAACTCGCCCAAGGCGGGCAAACGCCCATGCCAGACAACAAACGCGTCGCTGATGCGCTGTCTCCCATCGCGCTTCCCGACGAGCACAGCGACATCTCAACTGGGCAAGGTCATACCTGCGGCGTTCGTTTGAACGGGAGCCTGTGGTGCTGGGGCCGCAACACGGACGCCGAACTCGCGTCGTCCAGCCCGGCACAGGTCCGAACCCCGGTGCGCATCGGCGATCGAATCGGATGGCGCAGCGCGCACGGTGGCCAAGCACACAGCTGCGCAATCCGTCAGGACTCGACATTGTGGTGTTGGGGGCAAAACTCCGGGGGCAGCACGCAAGACGGTTCCCCGCTCGGGCTGTCGGAGTCTGGCCCCTTCGAGAACCCGACGCAGATCACCGACAGCAGCGATTGGACGGACTTCGCCACCAACACCTTCCACAGCTGTGGCTTGCGCGGCGACGAACTGTGGTGCTGGGGACGCAACATCGAAGGCCAGCTCGGCCTCGACGACATCGAGTTCCGTCAGGAACCGACGCGCGTGGGCACAGGCTTCAAACAAGTCAGCGCAGGTCGCTTTCACACCTGCGTGCTGACCACCGACGATGAGGTGCAGTGCACCGGCAAAAACGACGCCAACCAACTCGGCACGGGTGACGACGATCGACGACGCTCATTCACCACGCTGCGGTTCGAATGAGGCCCCCCCTACGATGAACGTCTACGCCTGAGCGATGGGATTCTGGCTCGACATCGGCACCCCCAACAACGTCGCGAGTTCCTCGCGTTCCAAGGTCTCGTGTTCGAGCAATGCGCCCACCAGCGCATCGAAACTGTCGCGGTTGTCGGCAATGATGCCCTCGGCGCGAGACAACGCCGACTGGAGCAAGGTCCGAGCCTCGCTCTCGATGGTCGACACGGTTGCGTCGCTTGCACCGCCCTCCGTCGCGATGCGTTGCCCGAGAAAGGGATGCTCGGCACCGTGATCGTAGTAGACCGGACCCAGCTTCTCACTCATGCCGTAGTGCGCGACCATCTTCGACGCAATCTCGGTGGCTTGCTTGAGGTCGTTCTCCGCTCCGGTGGAGATGTCGCCCAACACGGTGCGTTCGGCGGCGTAGCCGCCCATGAGCACGGCCAGACGTGACTCCAATTGGCCGCGTGTCATCACGTGCCGGTCCGCCGCGGGCGTCTGCTGAGTCACGCCCAGGGCCATTCCCCGTGGGATGATGCTCACCCGATGCAATGGGTCCGAGTTGGAGGAGCATTGGGCCACGATCGCGTGGCCTGATTCGTGGACTGCCACGCGGTGCTTCTCTTGCGCGTCGAGCTTCGCCTCTCGTGGATCCCCAAGGACGATCTTGTCGTAGGCTGCAGCGAAGTCTTCGCTTTCTATCGCATCGACCCCGCGCCTCGTCGCGTTGAGCGCGGCTTCGTTGACGAGATTTGCGAGGTCCGCACCGGAGAACCCTGGCGTGTTCTCTGCGATGCGCTGCAGATCGACCGACGCCGCGAGCGGCTTGCCCCGCGTGTGCACCGCCAGGATCGCGCGCCGCGCTTCCAGCTCGGGCCGGTCGACGATGACGCGCCGGTCGAACCGACCGGGGCGCAGCAGCGCCGGATCGAGCACGTCGGGGCGGTTCGTGGCGGCCAACACCACGGTCAAGTCGTTGCGCTCGAAACCATCCATCTCCGATAGCAGCTGATTGAGCGTCTGCTCACGTTCGTCGTTGCCCCCACCGAGGCCGGCACCGCGGCTGCGCCCGACCGCGTCGATCTCGTCGATGAACACAATCGCCGGGGCGTTCTTCTTTGCCTGAGCGAACAGTTCGCGCACGCGCGACGCGCCCACACCGACGAACATCTCGATGAACTCGGACGCGCTGATACTGAAGAATGAGACCCCCGATTCGCCCGCAACCGCCCGCGCAAGCAACGTCTTACCCGTGCCAGGAGGGCCCACCAGTAGTACCCCGCGGGGGATCTTCCCCCCCAACTTGCGAAACCGCTCAGGCTCTCGCATGAACTGGACGATTTCCTGCAAGTCGCGCTTGGCTGCTTTGAGCCCCGCCACGTCGTCGAACGTCACCGAGACCTGGTCGGTCTTCTCGAACTTGCGGCCACGATTGCGCATCGCCGCGCCAAACGGCCCCCCTCCGCCCATCGCCTTCTGAAAGCGGCGAGAGAGGAACATCCACACGCCGATGATCAACACCCACGGTAGGAGCGCGAGAATCAACTGGACCGCAAACGGCTGCTCCTCGGTGGAGACGCGGATGCGCACGTGCTGGTCGCGCATCTTGGGCAGCAACGAATCATCGTCGCGGGGCAGGATCGTGCGGAACCGATCGATGGACTTGCCATCGACGTCTTGAGCGTCCTTCAGCTCCCCCTGAACCGTCTGCCCACGGATTTCGACCGATGCGACTCTACCTTGCTCGACCCAGCTGAAGAACTGGGAATAGTCCACCGCGGGAAACGGCTGTTCCTGACTGCTCGCCCGCCAGAACCACATGGCACCCATCATCAGACTGAGGACCAGGAGCATCGGCCACGAGAGGCCCGTTCCAGGCTGGGGCGTAGGAGGCGGTGGGCCAGAGGCCTTCGGCGGCTCTGAGAACGTCTGAGACATGTCTTCGCGATCTGCGCACAGACACAGCACATTGCAACGACCTCGACGCAATCGGCCCGATTTTCTCGGTCTTTGTTTGCCGGCTCTTCCGATACGGCTACGTTGGCCCCACGTTTCGTCGTCCCGACGTGTCGATCTCTCGGATCAGGGCGAGCCTACCAGCTCCTGTGCCAGAGCCTTGACGGTCAACGGGCTACACCCTTCAGCCTTGTTGTTGACGATGACGAATACCGGTTTGTTCAGCTGAGCGAAGTAGCGAACAATCGCCAACGTGTCGTCACGCATGCGACGCTGCACCTCGACGATGCGGTCGAACGGCTCGAGCGTGCGCTTGCGAGTTGCGTAACGTTGCCCCGGAGGGATGAGCAAGCGCAAGACGCCGAAGCTCGACGTGTCCGCCCCCGCATCGAACTGCTCACCGAGCTGGGGCATGCGTTCCCAGAAGTTGAGCACGTGTGCCACGCCGAAGCGCTGCAACGTGTCGAAGTATTCCTGACTGAGCAGGCTCCGGTCGCGCAATTCGACCGAATATTTGAACTGGTTGGAAGCGGCTGAGAAAAAGCCAGTCAACAGCCGATTGAAGTCTCGTGGAGCGATCGGTGGAGCATGGGGTTGATCGGGGAACTCCAGTACCAACGGACCCTGGTGCTCCGCAAACGACTCGCCAATGGGCCGCAAAACGTCTGATTCGAACGCAGACGGGTCCAAGTACGTTGGATTGGGAGCCAGGGTCTGGGGATCGCAACGCGTCGTGATCGCGGAATACACCTTGCTCACGCACAGAAAACCGTCGGGCAGCTGCGTGGCATACGACCGCAGCGCGGGACGATCCAGCGGACGATAGTAACTGCTGTCGATACCGACGGTGCGCAGCAGCGGGTGCTTGCTGTACAGTTCCAAGCCGCGGCGGCGCAGCTCCGCCAGAGTCGTGCCCTGGGGATAGCAAATCCCAGACCAGCCCGGGAAGGTCCACGAAGACGTCCCAAAGTAGACACCGGAGGGCAGCTGGGCCGCGAGCTTGCGATCTTCGGAGAAGTCGATCTCTTGATTGGAGGCAAACAAGTCCAGCTGAGTCACGTCGAAGCTCCTCAATACTCGAACCCGCTGCCACCGATGAATTCCCGCAAGATGGAGGTCGGAGGCACGTGGTCCGGGTAGATGCTGACGAATCTGTCGAGTAGCTGCATCAACCGAGACGCCGTCGTGTATGCCGGGTCGTGACGCGGCACTTCGAGCAGATAGCGCTCGGCGTAGACGCGTAGCACGCTCAGTTCGTACACCAACGAAGTGTCGAATACGGCGTCGGCGTGAGACTGAAACGGGTAGATGTGCCGGCGCTCGCCGGCCCGTACTTTGGGCCAGCGTGCGATGGTCTGCGCGGCATCGTGCCCTCGGTGACGACGATCGCGAACGATGCGACGTATCAAACGGACGTCGGAAGCGTGAACGCGGGAGGCGTGATCGAAGGACAGCTGCATCAACGGGCACACGAACACGCGATAGACCCGTGCCGCCGGCACACTTCCCAAAAGCAGTGGATTGAGGGCGTGAATGCCTTCGATGAGCAACACGTCCTTGTCGGCCAGTGCGATGGTACGACCGCCCGTCGGATCACTCTTGCCGGCTTTGAAGTCGTAGCGCGCGGTGCGCACCGCCTCTCCCGCCAGCAGCCGCGCGATGTGCTCGTGGAGTAGCTCCAGTTGAAGCGCGCCGAGCGCCTCGAAGTCGTAGTCGCCCGTTGCGTCGCGGGGGCTGAGCACCCTGTCGACGTAGTAGTCGTCCAAGCCCAGCGCCACGGGCATCACTCCGTTGACCTTCAATTGAACGCAGAGCCTGCGAATGAACGTCGTCTTGCCCGACGAAGACGGACCCGCGATACACACGATGTCGATGTCGTCGCGACGCCGAACGACCTCGTCGGCGATGAGGGTCATTCGCTTCTCGTGGAACGCCTCTGCGACGCGGATCAACTCGGGGACGCTGGCGCTGATGCACGCGCGATTGAACGACCCGACCCCGGTCGCCCCCATCGTGCGCAGCCAGGCTTGTTCCTCGAACTCCTCCGCGCCGTTGGCGTGCGCTTCGCTGAGCAGGAAGGAATGCGTCGTGCCGAAGTGGCCGTTGGCCTTGCCCTCACCCACCTCGCTGAGCGCTATCGCCGGCATGAGCAACGTCGGGCGTCGTGCCGTTTGCGGGCGACGACCATAGACGAGCAGCAACATGTTTTCGTCACTGATGAGGTAGAACTCACCGAGGCGGGTCGTGTCCGGAACGATCGGTCCCATGTCGATGGCAAACACCTTGCCGTAACTCACGACCGGCACGGCAGAGTCGCGCCAAGTGCCGAGCAATTGCTCAGCCTCGGCCCAGCCGTTCTCTACGAAGTACTGCTTGGCTTCGTCGACTGGCCAATATTCTTCGAGCAGTCGCGGCTGACTCTGAACGAGTTCGCGCATTCGCCGCTCGATGGCGCCGCCCAGTTCGTCCAAACCGACGGGACGCCCGACGACGATGCGTTGCCCAAATCCGACGCTCGGCCCCATCTTGATCGGCACGTCGGGCGCGACGGCGCGAGCCGCTTCCACCGCCAACAGCGCCAGACTCCGACGCAGAATGCGTTGGCCCTCCCAACTCGAGGTGGTCAACGGCGCCACACTGCAATTGGTGGTCACCGCGGTCGACAACGACGTGGCCTTCTGATCGACCAGCCCCGCAACCACCGGCAAGTGGTCGAGATGGTCGTCCAGCAGTTCCCCGAGCAACGTCCCGACGGGCACCGAACGGGTGTGGTCCGCGAGCCGCACGGTGACGACTCGACCGAAAGCTACCGACGACGTACCTCGCCCTCCCGCGGACTCCCCCAGCAGGCCACGCAACAGCCGCAGCGCGACCTGCGGATGTTCGGAGGCCAGGCTCTCGAATTGCTGTCGAGTCAGCACACCGATCGTCGATGTTTCGACGACGCTCAACCGCAATGCATCTTGATCCGCCCACAGGGAAGTAGCGCCAACCGGTGTCCCGACCGCTAGCGTCACACGCCGACCCTGAGCAGGCATCACGGCCGCGCTGCCAGCAAGCAGAATCGCCATGCTCGGCTGAGGGGTGGCAAAGGAACTGCCTCGAGCGTGTTCCTCGACGTGGACGTACCGCGCGAGCACGTCGAGCTGCTCTGCACTCAATCCCCCAAACCCTCGCACTCCACACAGCTGCGCGCCGGAAATCCCTGTCACGCCATCAGTCTGAACCAGCTTGGCCTGCAGATTGAAGGAAACAAGCCAGGGGCCCGAATTTTCCTTTGCGACTCGCCTCCGCCGCGGAGCCGATCCATGCTGCGCTTGCCGCGTGACGACGACCAACATCGACAACGCTCCATTCGTACCCGAACCCCCACTGCGGTCCGCTCCGGTATTGGTACGACGCCTGGTCGTGGCGCTCGCGATCGGATTGTCGCTACTCGGGCTTGCGGGAACCGCGTTCGCCCCCTGGCTGCTCGTCAACGCTCCGTTGGTTTTCGTCGCGCTCACCCCAGCGCTGCAGAACGTCGCATTGACGGCACCGTTCATCGATCACGATGTGCTCCTGCCCTTCGCGACGCTGCGCCGGTTGTTGTCCGTGGTGTCCACCTTCTGGCTCGGAGCGGTCTACGGCGAGAACATCGTGGCATGGGTAGAGCGCCGTTCTCCCCGCACTGGGTCCGTCATACGCTACATCCGCGACATTCTGTACCGTACTGGCCCACTGTTACTGGTGCTGTTGCCGGTGCACACCGTCGCCGCACTCGCCGGGGCAGCCGGCTTTCGCACCCGGACGTTCTTGCTCAGCGCCGGGCTCGGCCAACTGCTGCAGGTGTGGTTGAGTGTGAAGTTCGGCGCGGCGGTCGCAGACTGGACCCAAGTGCTGGTCGCGTTCGTCGGCGAGCACGTTGGAATCGCAACCGGCATTTGCGTTGCGCTGGCCGCGACACAGTTGCTGGTGTCGCGCTGGCGAACGGGTCGCTGGGTGATGTTCGCACGCGACACAGACGAATAGTGCCTCGTGTCGAATGAGAGTTCGCGAATCGCGAACTCTCCTAGAGCACCAATCAGCTTGCCAATGCACGGAAATGCCCCGAAAAGTCGCCCCAACGGGGGTGAGGGCGTTTTTCGGGGCCACGTTCGGGCACTCTTGCTCGCAGCTCGGTACTCCAGGTTGTCGATTGGTCGCGGCAATCAACATGATTGCCGCTCCTAGCGCAGCGTGACCAGTTCTTCCGCTGCGGTCGGGTGAATCGCAATCGTCCGATCGAAGTCCCGCTTGGTCGCGCCACAGCGCATGGCCACGGCAAAACCCTGAATCAACTCGTCCGCCCCCAGGCCGATGACGTGGATGCCGACGACTTTCTCGTCCTTGCCGGCAACCACCAGTTTCATAGACGTCTTGGGTTTACGGTCGGTGACGGCGTAGTAGATGTTGGTGAAGCGAGTCGAATAGACCTTTATCTGGTCGGGCCCATGAGCGTCGATGGCTTCCTGTTCGGTCAGGCCCACGGTGGCGACGGGGGGGTGGCTGAACACCACGGTGGGAACCTGGTCGTACTCGAGCCGCGACCCCGGCTGCCCGCCAAAGAGGCGATCGGCAAGCCGTCGACCTGCAGCTATCGCCACCGGCGTCAGAGCATGGTTGCCCGTCACGTCACCCACCGCATAGACGCCCTTCACGTTCGTATTCTGATAGCCATCGACGACCACGAACCCCCGCTCGTTGGTATTGACACCCAAGGTTTCGAGCCCCAACCCTTCGCTTGCCGGCGCACGCCCGACCGCCCACAAGAGCGCATCGAATCCGTCGACCTCGCGCCCATCGTGGCTGCAGACGCGCAGCGTGCCATTCTCGGTGCGACTGACGCGCTGAGGCTCCGCTTTGCGCAGGACATCGATGCCCACCTCGGCCAAGGCTTCCATCAAGTGGGCACGCAGCATCGGATCGAAGTGGGTGATCACGTCGTCGTAACGAGAAAACAAGGTCACTTTGCTCCCGAGCAAGCGCAGAATGCCGGAAAGCTCGACCCCGATGTAACCCGCCCCCACCACCGCAACGTTGCGCGGTTGCTCCTCGAGTTCGAAGAAGCCGTTCGACGTGATGCCGAGCTGCGCCCCTGGAATGGTCGGTACGATGGGGTAGCCGCCGGTGGCAATCAGCACGTGCGGCGCCAGGAGTTGCCGTCCGTTGACCTCCACGCAGCCCGGCTTGACGATCCGACCCCGGCCGGCGACGTAGGCGACCCGGTCGCGCTCCAGGTTCTTGGCGTAGATGCCATTCAACCGCTCGACGTACTGGTCACGCCGTTCCTTCAAGCCGGCCCAATCCACCTTTCCACGTTCGGCACGAAAACCGAAGCCGGACGCGTCACCCAACATCTCGGCAACGTTCGCGGCGTTGAACATGATCTTCTTGGGCACGCAGCCGGCGTTGACGCACGTACCACCGACGCGTCGCGCCTCGATCAGTGCGACGCGAGCGCCGTGGGCCGCTGCCCTCCGCGCCGCGGCCATGCCGCCGCTCCCTGCCCCCAAGACGACGAAGTCGAATTCATCCATGCCAAATGATCCCAGATCTCGACGAAGCTTCGGTCCCGATGACGCGCGTAAACGATTGAAGTTGCTGCGCCATCTGCAAGACCACTGACGCTGCGCCGACAGGTCGCCCGAACGCAGAGCAGCGCCGAACACTAGTTCGCGCTGGGTCGATGCGCAATCGAAAGCCGGACATCCCGTCCCGAACTGCGGCACTCGCTCGTGCTCGACAGTCGGGACCAGGCCGAGAATTTGTACGTTCCCGTGCCCCGGGGAAACAATGAAGGCCGATGTTTGCTGAGCCCACCACCGACCGACGTCGAGTCGCTGCCACCGTCTGGCGCCAACGGCTCGGGGCGATGACGCCACTGTTGGGTTGCTTGCTGTTGACACCGGTCGCGTGCACCAGCGCCACGACGTCGGAGTTCGGCAGAAGTACTCCCAGTTCTCCAGCGGACGGAAACGCTGCCGGCTGGTCTTGGGCCAATGATCAAAGCCTACTACTTCGCGGTGGCGACGAGTGTTTCCACTGGCTCGAACGGCTTGGTATCGCGCACTACCGGCTCGAACCCACCGCTGGAATGGTCGATCCGGTCAGGGTCACTGGCCCGATCAACGGCATCGAGTTCATCAGCGCGGGCCAGCGAGGTGTGACCTGCGACTGCAGGATGGTCTTGGCTCTCGACTGGAGCGCACGCGCGCTGGCGCCACTGGGCGTCACGGCAATTCGTCACTCGGGTGCGTACGTCTATCGCACGACCAAGTCTGGCCGCCCGAGCTTGCACGCTCGGGGCCTTGCCATCGACGTCCACGGCGTTCAGTTTGGCTCCCATCTGCGCTGGGTAGAAGAGGACTTCGAACGCGGACGGCGCGGCGAGTGCGATCCCGAAATGCCAGCACTGAATCGCGTGGAGTGCCAACTGCGCGCATTGCGACTATTTCGTGAACTGATCACCCCTGACGACAATGGCGATCATCACGACCACATGCACCTGGCAATCTCGCCGTTACGATAGCGCGGCCGGCCCCCCCCGGGTGGTGCCGCTTTGCCTCTTGCACCCGCTTTGGGTCCTGCTCTAAGGGTTCGAGCATGGACAACGATCTGCTCGAACTCGAGAACGCCGCGCTCGACGCCGCTCGGGCGGCGGCACAGCTCATCCTCGAAGGGTCCACGCGCATCAAGCAAATCAGCACCAAAGCCCACGACGAGCTCTTCACCGAGTACGACGTGCGCAGCGAGGAACTCGTCCGACGAGAGCTGTCCCTACGCTGTCCGGGCATACCTGTCGTCGGTGAAGAGCAAGGCGGCGAGGCCGGTGATGACCTGACGTGGTACATCGATCCCATCGACGGCACCATCAACTACATCGCCGGGCACCCATTCTACGCGGTCAGCGTGGGTTTGGCGAAGCGCGACGCTCCGTTGGCGGGCGCCGTCGTCGCCCCCGCACTCGGCATCGAGTGGTCCGGACGGGTCGGCGGAGGAACTCGCAAGAACGGCAAAACGTGTCGGATCAGCACCGTCAATCAACTTCGGGACTCCGTGATCACGACGGGCTTTCCTCCGCGCTCGGGAGCCAGCCAAGCGCACTCGGATCTGCGCGCCTTGCAGTGCGGCCGCGTCGCCTGCGCGGTACGCGACCTGCGTCGGTGCGGTTCGGCAGCGATCGACCTGTGTCTGGTGGCGGACGGAACGTACGAACTGTACTGGATGCGAAAACTCAGCCCGTGGGACGTCACCGCGGGAGCATCGATGGTACTCGCCTCCGGAGGTCGCTGGTCCGAATTCGAGAGTGGTAGTTCGAGCGCCTACAACTTGGCCAGCAACGGCGCAGTGGAAGACGAGTTCCTCGAACTGTTGGGCAGGCCCGACTCGAACCCCTGATCCGCACACCGGCATCGCGACGATTGGGTTACCGGGGCAACGACCCCGGCCAACGACACGTCGGTTGCCAACGAAACCGACCGACAAACCATGTCGTTGCTCTACAATCAAGCTCCCCCTCAGAGCACGACATGAAGCTGTTGAACCTGCGCGTCCACTGTCCACAGACCATCGGCGACCTGGCGCTGTCGATGAGCGGCGACGGAGCGACCCCACGAAACCTGACGCTCATCTACGGCGGTCCGGGCTCTGGTAAGACAACACTACTCACAGCCGTCGCAGCGACGCGCCCCGGGCATACGGTCGCGTTGGGAACCAGAACCGGCGACGCCCCGTTCAGCGCGCGTTGTGAGTGGTGGCTCGGGTTGGACAACCCAGACCGCGAACACCCTCTGGTACTGCAAAGTCCGACCCCGTCCAAGTCGACGGACAGCGCTCCGAACATGGCCGAACGACAAGCCGCCCGCCAGGACGCGCTACTTTGCGATCGCTTGGCGAAAGAAGGCGGATTCGTCTTCCTGAGCTTCTCCGCGAGCCGTTGGTTCTCGAAAGGACCCGTGGTGGTCGCGAGCCCTCCGCGATTCGGCAGTCGCTACGACACGCGCGCCGATCTCGGCGAAGACGCCACTCGCAGCGACTTGGGGCGCGACGTCAAGCAAGCGCTCGCCCACGCGGCGATCGTCCGCGCACTTCCGCACGACGAAGGTGAACGGGATCATCTGCTCGGTGTGGCAACCCGCACCGTCGTCGCCGCCCTGATCGAGCCGTTTGGGCTGCGCTACCTCGAGCTGGACAAGCGCTCCCTCGAACCCCGGTTCGAGGAGACCAACGGTCGGAGGCTCGGCTTCGACGCGCTTCCCACCGCCGCCAAACACGCAATTGCCTTCGGCGCGCTCACTCTGCGCGCGCTCTGGCTCGCCTACCCGGGCATGGACCCACGACGCGCTCAGGGTGTCGTCGCCATCGACCAGATCGAGTTGCATCAAGACGTCGCGGCAACCGAGTACTTGATCGCCACGCTGACGCAACATTTGCCGGACGTTCAGTGGTTGCTGACCACGAGAGCGAGCGAATTGTTGGCGACGAGGAATCCAGACGAGACTTACGCCCTGCATCGAATCGACGAGAACGGTCTCGTCGGACTGTCCGCGGGGGACGCAGCGCGCGTTCACTAGTAGCCCGAGTCTGACTCGGGGCAGAATCTCGGTCGGCCCGAAGGGGGAGGCCGCGGGAAATTCCGCAGGTTCAGGCTGTAGTTGACTCCGGTACACCTCTGTTTCGTCGGTGGCGAGTCTCAAACTCGCCCCCAAGCGCGCCGCGCCGCCACTTCGCCACCGAAGCGCCAGCCGGGGCAAGCCGACAGCTGTCACCCGACCCCAGCACGAGAAATCTCGCGATGGCTCGTCCATCCCGCTGCTCGCAACGTTTGAAACAAAAGAAAAATAGTTGTGAATCCGAACGATTGAAGCAGGCTCGAGGTCGTGAACGCCCCTCGCCACCGCGCCGAGGCGCTCGCGCGCGCTGCACTCGTCAAGTGCTGACGACCGTAGACTTCGAGATTAACCGAGATGGTAACAAGCGGCACACTTGCGATACTCTCAGCGAGTGTGGGAATCACGGTTCAAGGGCCTGGCCTACGAGACCGCGCGTCTGAAGCTTGCGCGGATTCGGGTCGAGGGGCGGCAGTCTCGTCAGAAGGCCTACGAGTATCTCGCACGGGTGAGCTGCGACGCAGTGAACGTCGATCGGGTTGCGCTGTTCACTTTCGTCAATGGACTCAACACGCTTTCTCACGAGTGTACGTACGGCCGCCTCACAGGTAGATACGAAGAGGGTCCTCGGCTCGGCGTCGAGCGCTGCGGCTCGTTGCCCGCCGCCCTGCAAGAACGGCGCGTACTGACCATCGACAGGGAAGAACAGCTCGTCGAGCTGGGTGACTTCGCGCTCGAACACCTGCGGCCATTCAACGTCAAGTCGTTGATGTGCGCGCCAGTCATTCGGGAAGGGAAAGTCACGGGGTTGATATCCTTCGAGAGCACCCGACCGCTGCGCTTCTCTCAAGAGCAGCTGTCCTTCGCGGGATCCGCCGCCGACCTGACCGCGTTGATTCTGGAGCAGGCGGACCGCACCGAACTCGAGGCAGCGCTACACGTCAGCTCGGAGTTGCAGCATGAGAACGCCAAGATGCAAGCACTCGTTCGGCTCTCGAAAACCGTCGCGCACGATCTCAACGGCTTGTTGTCAGTGGTGGACATCGTCGCGTTGGAGCTGAGCAAAATGAACCGGGACGAACTCCCGCAGCGAGCCATCGACCTCAAAGGGGTCGTGAGCATGGGACGCGCGCTCACGCAATCATTGCTGACGTTCAGCGCCGACGAGCCTCCCCTCGACGTGTTCGTCGATCTCGACGAGGAGGTGAACCACATGTTGAGCGTGGTAGGGCCGTGGTTTACTGGACCATTCCGGCTGACCTTCGACAAGAGCACGGAGCGAACGCGCGCCCGCGTCGATCGCTTGTCGTTTCAGCAAGTGATGTTGAACCTGATGAAGAATGCGCGCGATGCACTCGACAGCAAGGGGACTGTCGTCGTGCGCTTGCGCGATCCCCAGCCAGACGACGCGCTCAGAGTCGGAGCAGTCATTCTCGAGGTCGAGGACGACGGACAAGGCATGGACGAAACCACCCAAGCCAAGGCGGCCGAACCCTACTTCACCACCAAACCCCAAGGCCATGGCTTGGGGCTGTCGTCGGTTTTCGGCATCGTTCAACGGTACGGCGGTGGAATTCGGCTGACCAGCAAGGTCGGCGAAGGCACCCGCGTCGCTGTCGCGTTTCAGCGGAAGTGAGCGCGATGAACGAGTCCAGCGCACGCTCAGGGGGCTCCGCACCTGCGCTCAAGGAACCGAGTCGGGTCCGGCCCCTCCAGCAGCGGCTCACCGTCGCGGCCCCCAAGGCAAAAGAGCTGTTGTGGGCTGTCGTTCTCGTCGCACTGCCAGTCGTGTCCGCCGGCTACTTCGGGCGAACACAGATCGAGCACGAGATCCGAGCCCAAGTCGGCAAGGCTCTGCAATCGACGCTCGGCGCGGCGGTTACCGGTGTAGAGCTGTGGCTGGAAACGTGTCAGAACGCACATCGCGCGATCGTCTCCGATCCGCGTTTGTCGGGCATCGCCCTGTGCCTCGAACGGGACCCGAGCGCGCTGGACTGCGAAGAAGACCTGCGCAACACCTTGAAGCCGTACCTGGCGCCACTGGGTGGTTGCGCTCACTTGGCGTCGACCGCGCGGGGACGCGTCTGGTCGGTCGGATGCCAACCCTTGACGGATACCGAGCGCAACGCGTTGCTCCAGTCGTTTGCCGACACCGCCAGCGACAACCCGGCCGCGAGATTCGTGTCACCCTTCTACCTCTCCGACGCGCGAGTCGTCAGCGGCTTCGCCAGCCGCGCCCCCCACGACACGCATTTGTTCACGTCGGTGTCGATCGAGGCGCTCTCGCGCTCGATGATTGCCGCGCGTGCTGGTGACAGTGCCGAGACGTACGCCGTGGACGCGCAGGGCCGGATGATCACCGAAAGCCGCTTCGCCGAACAGCTTCGCCTGGCGGGTTTGCTGCGCCCGACGGAGGACAGCACCACTTTGCGAGTTGAAGTGCGTGATCCGGGGGTCGACCTCACAGCTGGAGAACGCACTGGTACACTGAGGCAGAACCAGCCCTGGACGCGAATGGCTCGGTCGCTCCTCGAAGGACGGTCATCCCAAGACGTCGACGGCTACCGCGACTACAGGGGTGTCTGGGTCGTCGGAGCTTGGCAATGGGTACCGACACTGGGGATCGGCATTGCGACCGAAATGGACCGCGACGAGGCGCTGCATTCGATTGGAGTGCTGAACAAGCGACTGTTGATCTTGATCGCCGTCTTGGGCGGGCTGGGCGCAGCCGTTTCCGTCATCGCGCTGACTGCTGTGGCGCTACGCCGGCGTGCGGCGAGCGCACTGGCGCGTATCGACGCCATGGGCCAGTACCAGATTGTGCGCAAGCTCGGTGAGGGCGGCATGGGTACCGTTTACCTAGCCCAGCACGCGTTTCTGCGCCGCCCCACTGCGCTCAAGGTATTGCGCGCCGATCGCAGTGACCCCTCGGCGCTCGCGCGGTTCGAACGCGAGGTGCAGGCGACGAGCGAGCTGCATCATCCCAACACGATCGTCGTCTACGACTACGGCCGCGCGGACGACGGCAGCTTCTTCTACGCGATGGAGTACCTCGAGGGCCTGGACCTCGACGAGCTGGTCGCAAACCACGGCCCTCTACCCCCGGCCCGGGTCGTCCACTTTCTCATCCAGGCGTGTGGGTCCCTTGCCGAAGCACATAGCCGTGGGCTCGTGCACCGCGACATCAAACCGAGCAACTTGTTCGCGTGCAATCGCCCCGGCGTCTTCGACGTACTGAAGGTTCTGGACTTCGGAATCGTGAAGGAGGATCAGACTGGACAGCGGTCCATCACCCACGCGAGTACGATCATGGGAACACCGGAGTTCATGTCACCAGAGATGTTCGACCGCGCTCGGGAGGTAGGGGCGCCGAGCGACATTTACTCGCTGGGCGCCACGGCGTACTACTTGCTGACGGCCCACCCCGTGTTCGACACGACGACGTTAGCCGAAGCGTGCTCCGCACATCTGATGCATGAACCGGTCCGACCGTCGATCAGGCTGGGGCACGAAATCGACCCGGAGCTGGAGGAAGTGGTGTTGGCGTGTTTGGAGAAGGCTCCTGGAAGTCGACCCGCGAGCGCCGCGCGCTTGCTGGAGTTGCTGCTTTCCCTGCGGAACGCCAAGGACTGGACTCAGGCTGACGCCGCCGCATTCTGGCGCTCGGTCGACGAGGAAGGCGAGTCGCTGCCACAAGCTGCGACCGTTCTGGCCCACACCGATGGCCGGGGTTCAGGAGCGACGTCGTAACGTCCTAGAGCCAGCCTTGTTCTTGTTGCGCTCCGTACGGCGCACGTAGAGCTTGAGGCCGGACCAGACGTCGTTGACGGCGCACACCTTCACGTCGACCAGGCCCAAGGGGAGAGCCAACGCACGAACGACGTCTTCGGTCACGTCTGTCGGGATCTTCGAGCTCTTCTTGGGCCAGGAAACCCAGACGAAACCTTCCTCCGTGAGCCCTTCTCGAACCGCCTTCATCAGCACGGCGAGCGTCGCGGAATCGTCGACGAACAGGTGAGCCCGCGCGAACGGCGCTGCTCTTGCCAGCTCCTTGACGCGTTTGCACGTGGGCGGTTCGCCGCTGTCGGCGAGCCACTGGGAATACTCGCGTGGTGCGCCGACCAACACCACACGGTCCGTCGCCAAGAACCCCAGTTTCCTCACGAGCGGTGTGCCCGAATAGCCGCTGCCCCGAAGCTCGTTCTGCGCCATCATTGCCCCTGTTCATGAACTACAGCTCAACATCGAACACCCTGGGCGAGATCGAGCCCATTCAGGACGTTTCTGCTCGAAGCGTTCACGTCCAGGTTGTTCCTCGTACGGTCGACTCAACACTTCGAGCAATTGCTGCACCAGTGTGTAATCGCCATCTTCCGCCTCGTCGATCGCTAGCTGCGCCAGGTAGTTGCGCAGGACGTACTTCGGATTCACAGCATCCATCCGTTCACGTCGCCCAACGTTCACACCGTGATCAACCAGACAGCGCTGGTAGCGATGCAACCAGGAGACGAGTGCGTCACGCAGTCCGGCGCTCGGCTCCGAGTAGTAAGCGCCGAGCAACGGCTCGAGCAACAACTCATCGGATTGCTCGGCAGAGCCACCAGCGTCGGTTGCGGCATCGGGTACTTGCGCCAGCCCCCTGTAGAACAACGTCATGTCCGTCTCGACCCGCCCCATCAGTTGCAGCAGCGACTCGTGGAGCGACTCGGGAGTGTCAGCACAGAGTGCTCCGTCGAGCGGTTGAGAATCCGGCAAGAAGCCAAGCTTCTGCCGTTGCATGTCGCGGTTGCTCTGGTCGAACGCCCCCGCATATCCTTCGAGCGCGGCCTCCATCCCCGACAGGTCTCGGCTCAGCGGCAGCAGCGATTCGGCGAACCGCGCCAGGTTCCACGCGGCGATCCGCGGTTGGGCCCCAAACCTGTAGCGTCGGGTAGCGGCATCCGTCGTGTTCGGCGTCCATGTCGGATCGTAGTCGTCGATCCAACCATACGGCCCGTAGTCGATGGTGAGTCCGAGCACGCTCATGTTGTCGGTGTTGAGTACCCCATGCACGAAACCGACCCGCATCCAGTGAGCCACCATCGACGCCGTAGAAGCGCAGACTTCCGCGAACCAGCGGGTATACGTGCTCGGTGTCACCTTTCCTGCATCGAGGAGATGAGGGAAATGACGACGTAGCGTGTGCTCGGCTAGCGCGCGCAACGTGCCCAAGTCGTCCCGCGACGCGAAGATCTCGAAGCTACCAAAACGAATGAATGACGGAGCCACGCGACACACGACCGCGCCGGGCTCGAGCCGCTCGTTTCCATCGTACAACAGGTCGCGTTTGACGAGGTCGCCCGTACCCAGCACGCACAGCGCGCGCGTCGTGGGGACTCCCAAGTGGTGCATCGCCTCACTGCACAAGAACTCACGAATGCTGGAGCGCAACACGGCGCGACCATCACCCATACGCGAATAAGGCGTGGGCCCGGCCCCTTTGAGCTGCAGCTCCTGACGTCGCCCTCCCACGTCGATCACCTCGCCCAGTGAAATCGCTCGCCCGTCTCCCAGTTGGCCCGCCCAGTTTCCAAACTGGTGCCCGCCGTAGCATGCGGCAAGCGGCGCGGCGTCGTCCGGAACGAGATTGCCGCTGAACAGTTCGAGGAATTGCTTCGAGTGAACGTCCGCTTCAGAGAGGCCGAGAGCACGAGCCACGGGCGATGACACGCCAACGAGGTAGGGCGCGCTCACCGGAGTCGGAACGACCCGCGAGTAGCACGCGCCAAACACTTGGCGTCGCTGATTGACCACACTGGGGTCGGCGGGCAGCTCACGCGCGAAGGAATTGTCGAAACTCAGACGCATCGACTCCGCATATTGAACGAGCTGCCGAAAATCGCCACGCCGGGCGAGGGAAACCAGCCATCGAAGCGCCCCCTCTGGTCAAGGAGTCAAGGCGAAACAATAGAAGCCGCCATACCCCCCACCCGAACCCACGGTACCGACGTTGGGATCCGAGCCGCCGGTCTGCCCGAGCTCGATCCCTTTGAGGCAACCGCCTTCGTCCTGACCGCTGATCCAATTTTGCCGGCCACCCGCGGGCCACGAGAAACCCACGCGCGGCCGGCCATCGGCGGATTTCTCGGTGCTGGTCCAGTCAGCGCACGTGCTGTTGGCGCCGTACAGCCGACCTTGCGCGTCCGAGCCGGTGAGTACGTGGTGGTTGTCGACGAGCTCCCCATCGGGTGCGTGATTCGGAACGCCATCTTCGTTTGGCAGGTCGTTGGCGATTTCGGAGTCAGCCATCGGCCGCTCGTGCAGCAGGTCATCGACCGAGTTGCCAACGACTCGCCCCAGACGATCGTACCAAGGACCATCGCCGATCCGATCGATGGCGTCGACCTGTTCTCCATCGGGACCATTGGCCACGCTCAGGAAAGCCCGCCACTGTTTCGCGGCACTGCCGGGCATCGATGCTTCGGCAATCTCTTCACAGATCTGATCCGCGCCACTCAAACCATCGGCCTGCCCATAGCGCAAGTCACCTCCAAACCCGTCGGGGCTGCCGCTGAGTCGTTCAATCGCCGCGTAGCTGGTGACGAAGAAACTGAACACCGGCAAATCCTCGCCACCGGGAGCGCCGGTCGAGCCGCCGCTTCCGTCACCGCCGGGTTCGCCACCCGTGCCCCCTGCCTCACCGCCGGCACCCCCGCCGCCCTCGTCGTTGCCGCCCGAACCGGTGCCGCCCGCACCGCCAGCGCCGTCGGGTTCGCCGGTCGCCGCCGGCCCCGTAGGCCCGGATGGATCGCCACTCGTCGACCCGGAAGGTGTTGGTCTCCCCGTCGGAGCCCCTGAAGAGGACGGCTCGGAGCTCGACGGCGACGTCGCTTCCGCGCTGGGTCCGGAAGGTGTCGGCGCCGAATCGCCGGGCTTGCCCGTTGAAGACTGGGGATTCGAGGCAGACGGCGAGCTGCCACTGGGTGACATCGCCGATGACTCGGAACTGGGAACCACCGGGTCGGCGCCATCATCAGTCGTCGTCTCACCCGATTCCCCGTTGCCACACGCGACCAGGACAGGGAGCAGCGCGATCAACGGGATGGCGCGCCGCAAGCAACAGCTCTGAGCACGACCGCCGGCATCGGGCGCGCGCGACGACACGGCGCTCAACCCAGGTGCAACGCTGGCCGCGGGCATCGAGCACCGCGCCGCGGCAGTGGTGAACGGAACATCGCTGTGAAGGAGATCGTCTCGGGTAATCATCGGGGTTCAGTGATGCGGTCACGGAAGCGGTGACAAACAGGCACACGACCGACACAGAATGAACCGGGTGCGGCCGCTGGCTCAACTGGAAACGGCGGCATGGTCGCAGTCGGAAAATTACGGCGATCACAGAGCGCGTCGAGTTGCGGGCACGGCGACCGCTTCAGAACCCGAACATGGACAGGTTCACGTCGCACTCACGACGCAGCTGCGCTGCCGCTTTCGAGTCGCCAGCGAGCTCCGCCAGCAGCGCCCGCCCCAAGGTTGCAATCGGGACGGCTTTCGCTCCGCGTCGCGACAACAACTCCACCAGACGCCCGAGCTCCCTCCGCAGCATCAGATTCACATCCGCGTCGATTGCCTGCTGCGCGTGCTCGTCGAAGGAGGCGCTCGCAGCGAGACTCAGGACACGTTCAGCGTCCGTGCGTTCTTGCGCGCCGAGCAACGCAGCGACGGATTGCGCCCGCATCACGAGCTCCTGGTAGGACATCGGCAGGTGATAGCGCCGCGCGGCAAGCGCGTCAAAGCCGGGCGAAACGATCCACGGCTACCCTGGAAGTTCGATCTGTTGCCACGCTCAGAACGACCCGGTGAACTCGGCGCGAACCCCTTCGAACGGCGGGAACACTCGGCAGATCCCCGCAACGCAGCGCAGACCACCCTGTCGCTGACCGGCGAAGGCGGTCACGCTGCTGGGTCCGGTGAGCCAGGAGACCAACCCCGGTGGTAACTCGTAGCGGACTTGACCATTGACGTAGGTGTCCGGAAAGGCCGGATTTTGGTCGTACTCGAGGCCCAGCGCCAGGTTCACCCGAGGGCCCCACTGAAACCCCGTCGTCGTAATCCCCGACCACCACGGATGTTCGGGCCCGCCGAGCGTTTGTCGGCGACGCCGGTGCCAGCCTTGGAACTGCAACGCATTGCCGCCGGACAGCCCGAAGACCCAATCGTGGCGCAGATAAACCTCTCGATAAAACACGTTCGTCGCCTGACCCTCCGCGTCCGTCACTTGGCGCTCCGTCGAGTCGAAGCGCAGGCCGAAGCTCAGCTCTCCATGAGTCTGGCGATCGTCACTGGTCAGCTGCGTCCCCTGGGCCAGGTCCCAAACGCGATTGACGTTCTCGTCAGACACGTCGCAGGTTGCCGCGGCGACGCTTTCTGCCCAGGTGTGGAAGCGCCCGAGCCAAGCGAACACGTCGACGCCACGCTCGACTCGAACGTCGACCTTGGCACGACCACCGGTAACGCAGGTGTTGAACCCTTCGAACTCGGTGTCGTTCCACACCGGCATCGTCGTCGGGGCATTGCTGAACTGAGCTGACGAGAACTCCCGAGCGTGACCGACGTCGACGTTCGCGCGCAGTGGGTAAAAGCGGCGATAGTGTTTGGCTTCGACAGTCAGCGCGACCGGCTCTTCGTAGAGGTTGAGACTGCCGTACCAAGCGTCACCACTCACCGTTCGCTGCTGATCGTTGACTACCGACGAGCGAAAATCAGACAGCACCTGATGGGCATACTCGACGTAGAAGGCGCCGTAGCCCCACAGATCAGGTAGGCCGGCGCTCGCCCCGAAGGTGTCGATGGTCGATGCTGAACGAACCAGATCAGAAGACAACGGCAGGCACCCCGCAGCTGTGCTCACGCACCCCCGCTCGAGACGGGTCCCCGCCAATGACAACGCGAAACTTCTGCTGCGACCTTCGAGTTCGGCGCCGTACAACGTATCGGGTGCGAAATTGGGACGCGGTTCGTCGTCCCAGACAGAACTGACGGCAGTGGGCATCCCCGCGTCGGCGATCGTCGCCAGCGCCCCACGACTTTGGGCAGTACTGGTCAGCACGCGACCGCTGGTAGTGTCGATCCGCAAGGGATTGGGCATTCCGTACAAACCAGTGGCGTTCACCCGCAGACCATCGTGGCGCAGTCTGCCCGTCGCTCGAATGCCGCGGATCGTTTGGTCAGCAGCCACCTCGTTTTGTTTGCGAGCACTCAACACCAGCCCGCGGCCGAACTGCGCGTAGAAGTCGCCGAGAGCGACCTCCAGCTCGGGCGATCGATACGTCAGCGAATACTTGGCAGGGTAGTTCCAACTGACGAAGCGATCACTCAGCTCATCGACGGCCTGCTGCGTCTTCGATACGAAAAAAGCTGCGTCTCGTTCGTCGTACCGCTGTGGAAGACGCCCCCCGTGCTCGAGGGCGAGCAATCGCAGCCCGACGTCGCTCGGCGTCGGTGACACGTAGAACCAGACGCTGTCCAAGGTGAGACCCAACTCCCACTGTCCCCAGCCGGCGCGCAAATCGGCCCGGTTGCTTGCTGCGCCCCAACCGTCATCCGTGACGGAGGCGACGTCAGCCCGTTGGGTATTGCGATTGTCCGTGTTGTAGATGACCGTCGCCGTGTCGGTGGCAGAAACGTGAATCGGTGTTGGGCCCTCATCGGTTCGTGTCTGTGCTCGCGGAGGTGTTTGTGCGATGCCAGCTCCGGCTCCGAGCGATACGCCCAGCGCAAGTCCCCAACTGAACCCGCGGCGCGGTACGATCCGGCAGTGCGTTCCAAGTCTCATCGCTCGAGTGCGACTTCTCACTGGAGCAAGCTGTCGATCGCCGGCCATAGCGTGTCGGGTTCATCGCCCTCGACCCGCAGTACGATGCGCATGTCCGTGGTGTCCAGCACCATGTTGAACGGCTGCAATTGCGGATCAGCGAAAGCGCCCATCGCGAACGGCGCATCGACGCCAAAAGGAAAATCCACGGAGAAGCTCTTCGCCCAGGTCACACCATCCGACGAATCCGCGGGTTCGAATTGGCTGTCTTGAAACAATACACCGAGCAACTCGAGACCCCGGTCGGCCCGCGCGCTCGCCTCGGCAGAAAGCGAAGGGCGGCTACCACTGCCGCCATACTCGGCTTGACACGCCAAACACCAGATCGCCGACGTGTTCACCAAAAGCAGCGAGGCAGACGTGGCCTCGGGGTGCCAGAAATCGGCGAAGCAGACTGTCTCCATGGCGTCAGCGTCGTACGCCTCGGCACTGGGATCACGCCAACCCTCGACGCAAACGTTCGGCGCCACATCGCCGAGCTCGCCCCCATACGGCCCCTCGGGGTATTCGCCAGTGCCATCGACGGCCCCCTTGGCGATCGCTTCGAGCAGCCCGGGAGGTATGTCGTCAGACGAACGAGAGCCGCAGGCCGAACAGACCGCGACCACCAGGCCGAACGCAACAGGCCTGGGTCGCAGACCGGTCACCGGCCCGAACTCCGCCGCAGACCAATCACCCCCAACTGCCCAACGCCAGTCCCGTCGATCGTGACCACCTCCGCCCCGTCCTCGCTGACGACGGCATCGGCCACCTGACCCCACTCTCCGTACAGAGCCCAGTGATGGGCGACATCGGTTACGTGCAGCAGGATCTCCACCTCCGTGTCGGGTTCCCAACCCTCCGAGTTGGGCAGCCGCACTTCGGCCGGAGGGCAGATCTCCGTCTTCAGCGGCCCGAGGGCGACGACCCGCTCGAGGTCGTACTGGTCCGCAACGGCATCGGGCCACACCGCTCGAGGCATCTCATACGCGGTGAACACGTGGTCGGCCTCGTCCGGGAAGTCGAGGAGGTTCAGTGAGAGCTGCGCATCGGCCGCGATACTCAGTGTCACCCCGCGCGACGTCATCTCCGCCCCGACCTCCAGTCGGTCGCCGCCCTTGCCGGTCAGCAGGGGCACCGTCGTTTGCTCGCCAACGTCGATGACGGGTTGGTCAGGCAGCAGGAATGCGAACTGCGCGTAACGCAAGCCATCACCGTACTTGAACGCCGGTCTGCGCAACGCGATCGCTCGCTGGTGCAAGACGTACCCGGTATCGTCGGTCTCTCCCTGGAGACAGAGGTTCGTTCCACAGGTCTGGGCGGTGATGCCGGCGACGGCCTTCCCCGCGTCGTCGACGACTGAGCCGCGAAGCTCCTCGAACGCTTGCGCCTCACTGTCGTCGGTGAATTGCGGAACCTCACATTCGGGCTCCGGTTCGGGCTGGGGCGCGACCGGTTCGTTCTTGCGGTCCGGCTTGTCTCGGCTCGCGTCGAGGTCGTCCTGCGACGCCGCGTCGCTCTTCACTCCTGGCTCGGAACCGCAAGCCACGCACCACGGCAGCAGTACGCACAACCCTATAGAACCGACGCGATCAACCCACATCTTCCCGAAAACCCGACGCAATACAGAACACGGATGACATAGCGCCCGGTCCGGTTCGGCGCGAGCGCAACCAGCTCCGAAAAACCACTTTCGAGCCATTTACCGATCCGCGTCTTCAGCCGAGCAGACCATCCTGGATGGGTTCGGATCTCCAAATACTTCAACCACTTCGAAATTGTTCGCAGCAGTCGTAAAGCGAGTGAAGCCGCCTCGCAGAAAGCGCGCCGCAGGCTCGCCGAGATGGGTCGATGTTCGGCCAGGTGATCGGACCCTGTCGACGCGGTCGGTCGCGAGCCCGATGGGATCGGAACGCTGGAGATTTTTGGGCGGAAAAAACTCCGGGTTTGGAATATGTGAGCGGCCACCGTGAGCGTTTCGGCTTCGCCGTTCGAGACCGGACGCGACACAGACGGACGACGAGAAATCACAAGGTGACGCGCTCTGCAGAGGTTTTCCTCTCGCTCGGAGACGCACCACGGTCGAGCACACAACGAGAACTCGATGGCCATACACAGGATCAGAAAAGGCTTGGACTTGCCGATCACTGGCGCGCCGCAGCAAAAGGTGCTGAGCACGCCCAAGATCACGCGAGTTGCGATCACCGCCGACGACTTTCCCGGGATGAAGCCGCGCATGGCGGTCGTCGAAGGCGACACCGTCAAGCGGGGCCAGCTCCTCTTCGAAGACCGCAAGACCGATGGCGTGCGCTTCACGTCGCCCGGCGCCGGACGGGTGATTGGTATTCATCGCGGCGCGCGCCGCGCTCTGCAATCGATCGTCATCCACCTCAACGAACACGAGCAGGCGGGCAGTCCGCGCCCTGAAGACCTGCAGAAGTTCGACGCTTTCAGCGCAAAGAAGCCGCAAGCCCTCGAGCGCGAAGAACTCGAAGCCCTGTTGGTCGAGTCCGGCATGTGGACGGCGCTGCGGGAGCGACCCTACAGCACGGTGCCCAAGCCCGGTTCGACGCCGAAAGCGCTGTTCGTGACGGCCATCGACACCAATCCGCTGGCCGCCGACCCGGCTGCCGTCATTGCGGAAGAAAAAGAAGCGTTCGCGCTCGGGTTGGAGCTGGTCAGCAAGCTCAGCGCGGGAACCACGTACTTGTGCAAGCGAGCCGGCGCTCAGATCGACACCGGAGCTGCGAAGGTCCAGGTCGAGGAGTTCGAAGGGCCTCATCCGTCGGGCAACGTGGGTCTTCACATCCACCTGCTGTACCCCGTCAATCGGGAACGCGTGGTTTGGCACATCGGCTATCAGGACGTGATCGCCATCGCCAAGCTGTGTCAAAGCGGCAATCTCGACACGTCGCGCGTCGTTGCCGTCGCCGGACCGGTAGTCAAGCAGCCGCGCTTGGTCAAGGCGCGCCTCGGCGCGATGATCGACGACATCGTCGAGAACGAATTCGACGAACAGGGCGATGCAGTCCGCGTCGTCAGCGGTTCGGTCCTCAGCGGCAAGAAGGCCATGGGCGTCGCCTTCGGCTACCTCGGCCGCTACCACACGCAGGTCAGCGCGCTGCGCGAAGGACGCGACCGCGAATTGATCGGGTGGCTCAGGCCGGGCGCGAACATGTTCTCGGTGCTGCCGATCTTCATTTCGAAGCTGTTTGGCGGAAAGAAGTTCGATTTCACGACGAGCACGAACGGCTCGCCGCGCGCCATGGTGCCGATCGGCGTCTACGAGAAGGTCATGCCGATGGACATCCTGCCGACGTTCCTGTTGCGCTCGCTGTCGGTAGGCGACCTGGAACAAGCCGAGAAACTCGGCGCGCTCGAGCTGGACGAAGAAGACCTGGCGCTGTGCACGTTCGTCTGCCCGGGCAAGACCAACTACGGTTTGATCCTTAGAAAGAACCTCCAAACCATTCGGGAGGAAGGCTGATGTTCCGCAAGCAGTTGGACGCGCTCAAACCGCTGTTCGAAAAGGGCGGCAAGTTCGAGAAGCTGTATCCGATCTACGAAGCGACCGACACGATTCTCTACACGCCGGGGGAGGTGACGAACACAGCCTCTCACGTGCGTGACGGCATCGAACAGAAGCGTTTGATGTTCATGGTCGTGATCGCCCTGCTGCCGTGCATGCTGATGGCCATGGCCAACACGGGCTTCCAAGCCCACACGGCCATTGCCGCAGGCGCAACGCCATTGGACAGTTGGCAAACCGACCTGTTCTTGGCTCTGGGCCTTCCCGCCAACGACCCGACCAATTGGGTCGCCAACGTGTTGCACGGGGCAATGTACTTCCTGCCCGTCTACATCGTCACACTGGTCATCGGTGGCCACGTCGAAGTCGCCTTCGCCGTGATCCGTAAGCACGAAGTCAGCGAAGGCTTCCTGGTCACCAGCGCTCTGCTTCCGCTGACGCTCCCTGCCACGATTCCGCTCTGGCAGGTCGCGTTGGGCATCTCGTTCGGCGTGCTGTTCGGAAAAGAGGTGTTCGGCGGCGTGGGCATGAACTTCCTCAACCCGGCGCTCACCGCACGCGCGTTTCTGTTCTTCGCGTACCCGGCCGCGATGAGCGGCGATTCCCCGTGGATTGCCGCAAACTTCACCGGCGTCGACGGATTCACCGGCGCCACCTGGCTCGCCCAGGCAGCGGCGCAACACGGCGCGCTGGGTGATGCCGACTGGTGGAACGCATTCCTCGGCTTCGTCCCGGGTTCGATGGGCGAGACCTCGACGTTGGCCTGTCTCATCGGAGCCGCGCTGTTGATCCTCACGGGGGTCGCTTCGTGGCGGACGATGGCGGGTGTGAGCGCGGGCACCTTCGTGATGTCGATTCTGCTCAACTACGTGGGCTCCGACACCAACTCGATGTTCGCGGTGCCGTTCGAGTGGCACGTCGTGCTCGGAGGCTGGGCCTTCGGTATGGTCTTCATGGCGACCGACCCGGTGTCGTCGGCTTTCACCGACGTCGGTAAATGGCTCTACGGAATGGGCATCGGCGTCATGGTCGTGCTGGTTCGGGTAGTGAACCCGGCCTACCCGGAGGGCATGATGCTCGCCATCTTGTTCATGAACATGTTCGCGCCGCTGATCGACCATTTCGTGGTTCAGGGCAACATCAAACGGAGGCTGGCCCGTGCAGCATAGTGTTCGCTACATCGTGATGTTCGCGGCGGCGGTCTGCGTCGTCTGTTCGATCTTCGTGTCGAGCGCCGCCGTACTCCTCAAGGACAGGCAGGAAGAGAACAAGGTTCTCGATCGCCAAAGCAAAGTGCTGAGCGTCGCCGGCTTGGAAGAGCCCGGCGAGAAGCTCAGTGCCGCCGAAATCCGAGAGCGCTTCAAGGCCAACATCCAGGCCGTCGTCATCAACCTGAAGTCTGGTGAGGTCGCGACGGACATCGACGCAACCACCTTCGACCAGCGCCAGGCCAAGGGCGATCCGGCTCGAAGCGTCGAGGCCCCGGAGAACGCCGCCAAGGTCGCCCGCTTGCCCAACAACGCTCTCGTCTACAAGGTCATGAAGGGCAGCTCGGTCGAGGCGCTGATCATTCCCATCGAAGGCAAGGGCTTGTGGTCGACCCTGTACGGCTTCTTGGCCCTCGACAAGGACAGCCGCACGATCAAAGGCATCACCTTCTACGAGCACGGCGAAACCCCCGGTCTCGGCGGTGAAGTCGAGAATCCGAGCTGGACGGCGTTGTGGCCCGGCCGCAAGGCATACGACGACAGTTGGGAGCCGAAGATCGCCGTCAAGAAGGGACAGGCCGGAGACGTCGAGCACGACCCCTTCCACGTGGACGGCCTATCTGGCGCGACGATCACCAGCCGCGGCGTGACGCACCTGGTTCAGTTTTGGCTGGGTGACGATGGCTTTGGCCCATTCCTGAAGAACTATCGCAAGGAAGCGGGGATTCAATGAGCAAGTCCAAAGAGATCCTGTTAGACCCGTTGGTCAAGAACAACCCGATCGCCCTGCAGGTGCTCGGCATCTGCTCCGCCTTGGCCGTCACGACCAAGATGGAGACGGCAATCGTCATGAGCTTG
>QJWJ01000129.1 GCA_003235365.1 Deltaproteobacteria bacterium | reverse complement strand
GCTCTACCGAGTCGGGCACGATTCGGTGAAAACGCACCTCGACCCGCGGCCCGTGCTCCGCCAAGTGCTTCAGCAGTTTCTCGAAGAATGCGACGAGCTCGTCGCCTTTCGCCGCGTAGTTGTCGGCGAAGTTTGCCAGCACTTGCTTCATCAGCGTCGTGCGGGCCGCTTTGATCTCGGCCTCCACGAGCTTGGACGTCGGGTGAGCTTCGGCAAACTTGTCGAGGGCCGACAGGGCTTGCGCGTTCTTGGCGTCTTGTAGCGCTTCCAGCAAAGCGTCGCGCAACGCCAGATCGATTGCGGCCTTGACCGGCGACTCCGGATTGTCCAGGGCGAATTTCTCGAGCTCGGCGAGTGAGTTCTTGTTTCTGACTGCCTCGAATTCCGCCGACGGCAGCAGCAGCGCTTCGACCTCTTCGCGCCGCCCGCCATTGCTCAGGTAGGCCTGGTATGCCTCGGGCGTGTTCCGCTCGACGGCCGTGGCGAACATCTTGCGCTCGCTGAGCGTGTTGCGCACGTAGCCGACCAGCGTGCCGACGGCGACTCCGATGACGACGCCGAAGACTGGCGTGAACATGCGCCACTTGGGAATCGATGGGGCGTGGGCCTTCGGCGGGGCCAGTGGGTTCGAATAGCGCGGCGACAACAGGGGGTCGAAGGCCGTGAGATCCGGATCTTCACCCATCGCAGCTTCGAGCAGCTCGCGTTTTGCCGTCACTACCTTCTCCCGCGCGGTCTCCGCGGCGCCCGCATCTCGAGCTTTGAACACGAAGGTCGCACCGTCAGTGAAGCGGACGCGCAGCTGGGTCGAGCCTTCGACGGCCACTTCGCTCAGGTCGGTCAGGGGGTGAATTCGAAACGTCGCCTTGCGCGCGTCGATGACGCCAGAGGGAAATAAGAACGTCCCGTAGACGAACGGTACGCGGCGGGCCTGCAGGTAGCGAGCGACCGTTTGAAAAGCGCAGAAGGCAGAGCCGCTGAGCAACGCGCAGTAGGTGGCGACCATGAACAGCGGTGCCAGCGCGATGGGACTGTCGAGTTCGCCGTAGCCCCAGCCCACGACCGCCAAGAACCCGAGCAGGCACGCGAGGGACGCTGTGGCCCAAACGAACGGGAACGGGGCCAGGGCCCCTGCGGCCAGTATCGGCTTGGGGATGGTGCGTCTTGCCGCTGCGTCTGCGAAACGGTCCTGGACGGATCGTGGCAGTTGAAAAAAGTCCTGTGCTTTCATTGCCGCGGAACGAAATGCATCGTGCACCCAACGAGGGGGTTCGAGCTCCCGAGCCTTTCGATACGTGGTTTAGCCTCCGCTCGGCGCGGGGGAAACCGGCCTGGCGCCCGTTGCGCAAAATCAACCGGCATTTCGCGGCATTCTGCAGTTTCTCGCCGGCCGTCGGGTCGCTGTGTGCAATGGCCTCTGCAGAATTGGGCGCAGGGTGTCATCGCTGAGAATTCCGACCTCGCGCCCTCGCGGATTAACCGCCCCGATCGCTGCTGATCGCCGGCGGAGGAGCGAAGGTTTTGCGTGGCCTGGTCGCGTGCGACGGGCTCGGGTGTCGCGGGGTGTTCGCCATTTGCCGGGGCTGGGTTAGGTTCTGGTCATGACCATCCCCGCCATCAGCGAATACATGACTCCTTCACCCCACACCGTGGGAGTCGACCAGCCGATGACCGTCGCGCATCAACTGATGCGAACCCACAAGCTCCGACATCTGCCGGTGCTCTCGGGCGGGAGCATCGTCGGCGTCGTCACCGACGGCGATCTGCATCTGATCGAGACTCTCCGCGACGTGGACCCGCACCAGGTTACCGTCGAAGAAGCGATGACCGGCGAGCCCTACTGCATTGATCCCGAAACACCGCTGGACACCGTCGTGGCTCAGATGGCGCAGCACAAGTTCGGCTGCGCGATCGTGGCACGGCACCACAAGGTGCTCGGCATCTTCACGACCGTCGATGCGTGCCGTGCCTTTGCCGATCACTTGCGCAAGGGCTGAGCAATCGGTTACCCCACAAGCATCATCGGCGCGCGGACCCGGTTTGCTTGTTCGGCGCCACACAGCCGCTCGACCAGCTTGAGAGCGAAGGCGAAGCTCGTGCCGGGCCCCTGGCTCGTCACGAGCTGACCGCTCTCGACCACGGGCTCGTCGCTCATCTCGTAGTCGTCCTTCAGTCGGTCCCTGACGCTGGGGTGGCTGGTGATCGTCGAACCCTTGGCGATGTCGTGGGCGGCTAGCGCCGTGGGGCCGGCACAAATCGCGGCAACCATGCGCCCCGCGGACCATTGTTCGCCCAAAACACGCCCCACGAGTTCGGAACTCGCGAGTCGCTGCGCCCCGGGGGCGCCGCCGGGCAAGATGACCACGTCGTAGTCGTTGGACACGTCCGCCAACGCGGCGTCCGGGGTGATTCGCAAACCGCGGCTACACGTCACGGTCGCCGTGCCGTCCAGACCAGCCAGAACGACTTCGATTGCCGCGCGACGCAGGACGTCGACGGTGATGGTGACCTCCATTTCCTCGGCGCCGGGCGCCAGGATGACCAGGGCTCGTTTGGGGTTGCTCATTCCGTGGTTGTAGTCGAGCTTGGACGTTCCCGGTATCTCGAGCGACCGAGGACCCGATCCGCCCACTGGGCCTCGGGATCCCGGCGAGCGTTCCCGTTGCCTTCGTGGCAAACGAGCACTTTCGTCAGCTGAGCGCTGCGCTCGAGGGGCGGAGTCAGATACGATGCGGCAATGTTGCGGGTTGCGTGGTTGGGCGTCTTGGTTCTGGTACTTGGCGGGTGTGGGTCCACGGACGCCAAACCGCCGTCCGCGCCGGTGTCGCCTCCCGCTCCACGACCAGCACCCGTCGAGCCCGAGCCTGTCGAAACGCCTCCGGACGCCGCTCCAGAGCCTGAACCCCCGCCGGCGGCGGAGCCCGAACCCAACCCGGATCCCGAGCCGCGGAAGGTCATCTATCGCGTTTCGCCTCAGGGTTTGATCATCGAGGTCGAAGGCCTCCGGCTGACGCCGAAGGCGACCGCCCGGAAAATGCCCAACGGCGGCTACGCCATCGACATGGAGGTCGTGGCCGAGGCCATGGACGATCGCAGCCACACCCTGCTCAGTCCGACCTTGGGCCCGCTCGCCATTGCCGTGAAAGTGTTCGACAAAAAGGGCAATCTGAAGGCGGAGTACGCCGACGAGCGAGAGGGCGCGGAGCAGCAGTTCGTGATGCCTGGAGGACCGCTGACTTTCGAGCGCTCCTGGCCGTCGGGGAGCGTCAAGGGGCCGCTGTGGTGGGGCCAGCGTGTGCGCCTTCAAGCAGGTTTGTGGGGGCTCGGCACCGACGGCGATTCGGGCCGGCCGCTGCGCAAGCTGTTCGTCGTCGACATGACGGCCAAGGCAAACCCCAAACCGACGATCACTCCACCCACCCTGGACTGAGACCGTTCCCACAAGACGCTGCAGCGTCGTCCCGTCCGACGTGCGGACCATCACGACGACGCTGCGCGTTGGTCTTCAGCCGGCGTCGCCAGCGTCTGCTTCGGCGGGGGCGCCGGAGTCGTCAGCGGGCGTACCGGCTTCCGTCGTCGACCCGCTGTCGCCGGGGACGTTCCCGCCATCGCTCGAGCTCGGGCCGGCGTCGCCCGAAGCGCTTCCGCCGTCCTCGTCTACCGGCGCGGGACCGGCATCAACATCGGTCGGCGCGTCGTCAGTGGGGCTGTCGTCGGTCGGCGCGTCGTCGGTGGGACTGTCGTCGGTCGGCGCGTCGTCGGTGGGACTGTCGTCCGTCGTCGGCGCCGGCAACTCCGGCGCGCCGACGCTTCCCGTCCAGGTCGCGAGCTCGAAGCTGCGCACGCTCGATTCGCTCTCGGTGGAGGCGAAGAGAGTGCCGGTGACGTCGTCGCCGTTGACGGTTTGCTTGAGCTGAAGTCGAACGCTCGAACTGATCTGCAGTTCGCCTTCCAAGTCCTTTGACGTGAGTTCCGCGACGACCTCGAAGCGCTTCTGGCTGAAGGCTGTGACCGTGCCTTCGACGGTGGTGTCCAGCTGTCCGTCTTCGGTCGTGATTTGCACGTCCACGGTGGTTTGCAGGATGCGGAAGCAATCCGTGGATTCGTTGCGGATTTCTTCGACGTCCTCGCCCTCGCGCGGCATGACACGCACGATCAGCTCGGTGTCACCGTCGGCACTGTGTTCCAACCAGTCGCGAGGTTCGGCCCAGCTCAGTGTGCTGGTCTGGCCGCGGCGGTTCGCCAACACTTCGGACATGGTGAAGCCGATGGACGTGTCCTCGCTGAATTCGTAGGTGTCGCGCGTTGCTTCGCAGCCATCGTCGGGCTCGTCCGCGCAAGCGGGGATCGCGATCAGGCTCGCGAACGCGAGGAGCCGCCAGGACTGGGTTCGCTTGGGGGATTGAGCGGAAGTGCGCTCGATGAACGAGCAGGTCGAGTGTTTCACAATCTAGGCTCCGTAAATCAGGACAAGGCTCGCACACTAGACCCAAAGCCCGCAAAGTGCACGTGGTAGCCAGCGCACTTTTCAGGCTACCAAAGTCTTTGCATCCGGGCTGCGCCTTCGCGTGGGGCCAAGTGGCGGGCAAGGACGTCCCGGCGGCTGGCTACTGTGCAGCTGATGAGGGTTCGTCCTGCTGCTGGCCGGTTACGGGTCGAGTTGCGCGTATCGGGCGCCCGGGAGCGACGGTACTCCGGGTGCTTTGGGCGTGTCGCCGAGTGTTCGGATTTCGGCGTACCCGAACGGCGGGTTCGGAAGCGCTTTCAGCGTGGCCGTCGCTCGGCAACGTGGGGAAACCACCGTCAAAACACCGGCGCTGGGCTGCCCAGCAGCGGCGGGGATCGCGAGTCGCGGACACGATGCGGCAACGGTGGGTCGGTTCTCGGTGCAGTTGCGATTGAGTGTTGGCGCCCGGTGCGGTATCGCGCGGATTCTCACCAGTTACCGGGGGCTTGGCCCTCCCGAGGAGTTCGACGAATGACGACACGCACTGCATCCGCGCTGTGGAATGGAACGCTCAAAGAAGGCAAGGGGACGATGAAGTACGGGGCGTTCGAAGGCCCGTACACCTTCGCATCGCGCTTCGAGACCGGCGAAGGCACGAACCCCGAAGAGCTCGTGGGCGCCGCCCACGCTGGCTGTTACTCGATGTTCCTCTCGGCCCTGCTGAGCAAGGAGGGCCTCACGCCAGACAGCGTCGAGACGACCGCCAGCGTCGAGCTCGGCCAAGACGATGGCCCGAAGATCACTTCAATCAAACTCGTATGCAAGGCAAAGGTTTCCGGCATCGAAAACGACGCATTCCAGAAGCTGGTCGTTGCTGCCAAGGAGAAGTGCCCCATCTCGCGGCTCTACGCGGGAACGGACATCAGCGTCGAGGCGACTCTCAACGGCTGAGTCGATTGCCGCAACCCGCGGCACATCCATCATCTTCTGTTGCATCGAATGATAGTTCGCGAATCGCGAACCATCATTCAGCTAGCGGAGCGTCGCCCGCTGTTCAAAGCGCCGGTCGTCTTCACGGACGGACCGGCGCTGCGCTTTGTAGCCTCTACATGGAGCGTGCTCGGGGTTACCGAGGCCCCGCGTGCGCCTGCTCTTGCGACGCGTGGGCGACGCGTTGCCGACTGCGGCAACTGTTCCACCGTCGCAGC
>QJWJ01000186.1 GCA_003235365.1 Deltaproteobacteria bacterium | reverse complement strand
GTTGGGCAACGACCACCCCCCATCCGCCGACACCTGCACGGTGCGGTTGAGGATGTTCACCACGCAAGTGTCGGAAAGAGCGGCGTGGGCGGGGTTGGTCAGCCCTGCCGACCCTGCAAGGAGCGCAAGTGCCAGTTTCCAAACTCGCCGAACCGAGACGCAACTCGGCCCAGGTGACGCGCTTTTCTTTCGTGGTTCGGTGTGGTGACGTAGTCGTCGAGTCGAACAGCACATGGCAATGGACCTTACCGGTTATCGGGTTGAGGGATCAGCTGGCTCAGCTCAACTGCGTGGCGCGCGGTGGCAGTTCTCGGTGATGGGCGCGCGAGGGCTACTTCGGGGGGCGACATGTCAGCGTCCGCTTGCGGTATCGCGCGCCGAAGTCGGGTCGCGATTGCGTCTTGTTGGTCACTTCTTTCGGCCATAGCTTACCTTGAAGTAGTCTGTCGCCACCGCGCGCGATGCCTTGGTGTCAGCGCCCAGCGCCTCGAAGATCTGAGTGCACCGCACCTTGAGCTTGAATTCCCCGGCAGGGGGCGCGATCCGAACCTCCGGATCGGCAGACGACGGTTGTTTCGGCTTCTCCAGGACCTCTTTGATCGCATAATCCACGACGAATTTCTCGCCTGGCGCGAGCGTCTGCGTCTGCTTGTTCGCCCCACCTCTCGTTTCAGGGCTGTTGATCAAGGCGAGTGGTGCGAGTGAACGCGCCGTCACTGGCCAGCCGGCTTCGTTGAGGACCTCGATGCTGCAGTGGTCGCGATCAACGGCGACTTGCAGTGTGTGGCTTCCGACGTTCTCTCGAACGACGCGAAGCTGAATGCCCGCGGCGCTTTCGTTCTGCGTCGCTTCGAAGGAGACATACGTCTCCAGCGGCTGAAGCTCGGGACGCCCCTCGTACTGGAAATGTACCCGTCCGTCCTTCGATGCGGAAGCCGGCAAGTCGGCGTTGGACTCACTCGCCGAAACAGGTGACGTATCTGGGACGTCGGCGGATGGGACCGACCGTTGTTCGCACCCACTCATGACCAGCAGTCCACAGGTGAGCGGTGTCGTGACGATGCGTGGAAACTTCATTTGCGTCTCGTTCAGGGGGGACAGATGGCGCACGGCGCCCAGCCTTGCGCCTTTGCGTGCGCGCAAATGGTCGCGATCATGGGGTCGTACACGCCGCGCTCGGCCTGGGTCGTCAACCCGCCGGGGTTGTGATCATTGGCGACTCGCACCAGCACCTCCGCCAACCAGGTCTGTTGAGCCGCGGCGACGGCGGCTGCAAATGCTGGCTGAGCTTCGATTTCCGTTTTCGCCTGGGCCGGCGTCTTCCCAGGAGTCGCCGGGACAGAAAGGGCCTCGAAGCTGGCCTCTATCGTCGCCGCCACGGCCTCGAGGGCCGGCTCGAAGCGCGTCAGGTGGACTTGCTCGTGAGCCTGCGTCGAACCCACCATGTCCCAGTTACCGCCCGGGCAAATCACGGCGCTGAGCTCCGTGACCTGAGTGCAGTAGTTGGCGGCCGTGGTGTTCCCCCCTGGTCCGGTGACCTCCGTCGCCCCGGGTATCAGGTTGGCCTGCAGTGAGTAGTTGCCGGTCATCGAGGTCAACTCCGCCTTGAACGAGCCGCCATCACACCGGACGCTGATCCCCACGCTGACAGATTCGGGATACGTTAGGCCCAGGACGCAGCCCGAGATGGGGATCGACGGCGCGGCGATCGCCAACGTTGCCGAGGCCGCTGCAAAAGCCGCGGCTGGGTCGGACTTGTCGCCCAGGGTTCCGGCAGAGCATTCCTTGCACGGCTGATCGGGAGGAACGTCGGTGTCGTCGTTGGCTTCCCCAGCAGATCCGTTTTTGCATTCCGGCATCTTGCAGTCGCCTGGCGTGTCTGGCGGTACGTCGGAGTCGTCATTGACTTCCCCGGGAGACCCGCTCTGACATTCCGGCATCTTGCAGTCGCCCGGCGTGTCTGGCGGTACGTCGGAGTCGTCGTTGACTTGCGTGACGGACCCGTTGCTGCACTCGGGCTTCTTGCAGTCCTCCGGGGTGTCCTGGGACGCCAGCCGCGGGTCACCAGCTGCGGGCACGCAGTTGCAGTTGCCATCGCAGTCCTGACACACGGGGCAGTTGTGGGCGCAGCCCTGCCCCGTCGGTTGTGAGCCGCAGTGCCAACCCGCCTTGACGACGCCGACGCCGGGATTCGAGGCGATGACGGTTCCGTCTTCGCTCACCGTTCCGAGCCCGATCGACACGAACTCTTCGAGGTCGTGGTCGTAGGAGTACATCTCCGTTTGCGTGCCGGGGGCGTGGCCGTCGACGTTTGGCAACGTCAAGCGCGCTGGCGGGTCGAAGCGCGTCCCGGTGGGTTGGATCGTCACGATGAACTGCGGTTGCATGCCGTTGGGTGGCGCCATCGGCACTTTCGACGCGTTGACTGCCGTCACCGAGATCTGCCCCTCTTTGGCCCCGTTGGGGAACGTCGCGGAGCCCGCTGCAATTTCGAGCTTGAAGCCTGGGTAGTGTGGCAACTCGAGGGTGACGTCTTGTGGCCCCGCGTACACGGCCGAGTCCGTGTCCAGCTTGACCATGTAGATGGGAGCCGAGAGCGGATTGTCGACGCCGGGGATCGTCACGAGGTTGTAGCTCAGCGACGGGTACTCACCGGGGCCACTCGCCGTCGATCCGTCGGCGATCAGGTGGACCGCGCCGACCGGCGCCTCGGAGATGCGGAATTGCCCTTCAGCGTCGGCCACGGCCTGGCGTGAAGTGCCGTCGACGCGAATCGTGACGCCCGCGAGTGGATTGTCCTGATTGTCGAGCACCACGCCGCTGATGCTCGTTTGCCCCGGATCGCCGGCGACGAACGCCGTCTCGGTGAACCCCGCCTTGATCACCTCGCCCGGCGGGCCGTCGAGCAGGGTGGCCGTGATGCGCTGGGCGTCGATGCCCGAAAGGGGCCCGAGCGTGTACTCGGTCGTCGCGCGCCCGTCGCTGTCCGTCGTGACGACGTACGACAAGGCGCCGTTCTGGAGCAACCCGTCGCCCTTGGTCACGTCGAACTGGACTCGTGCTCCCTGAACGACGTTCGCACCGTCGTCCGTCACCACGACGACCAACGGTTCGGGAAGTACCTGCCCGGTGCTGCCGCGTTGGTTGTTGCCGGAGTTGACGCTCAGCTTGTTGCCGATGTTGGCCAGAGCCGATGCGTTGAACACCACTTCGTCGTCGTAACCCACCACCTTGGCGCGGACCTTTTGGTTCGCGGTCCCCGAGCGGGTGCCGACTCTGAACTGCACCGAGGCGAGCCCGCTTCCGTCGGTCAGTACCGCCGCAGCGCGTGCTTCGTCTGCCGTGCCGGGCTGCAATGCTCCGGCGCCCTGGGTGACGCGAAACACCACGTGCTTGGAGCCGACGGGTTGCTGTTGGTCATCGAGGACGCGAACCACGAGCGGCGCGCTCAAGACCTCCGAGATGTGCGCCGTTTGGCCGTCGCCACTGACGAGCTCGAGCCGATGCCCCTGCAAGACCTCGTATGTCACCACGATCTCCGCGGTACCGACGTTGCCGACCTGGTCCGTCCCCGTCACCGTGATCGTGTTGGCGCCGGGCTGCAGCGGCACGCCCGTCACCGAGTAGCTGCGATTCGATACGGTGGCTGGCAGGCCGTTCACCGACACTTCCACCTGCGATTGCTCCACCGTACCGCGTACGATGTCGTTGATCAGCCCGGTGACGGTGATCTCCTCCGAATGCACCGTTTGACCGTCCATGTGCGACTCGATCGTCACGTACGGCGGCGTCAGGTCGAGCGAGACGGATACGGAGTCCGTCGCTTGTTTTTCTCCGAGCACGGCTCGCGCCACGATCGTGTTGTGCCCCTCCTCCAGCGCGGCAGACGCAGTGAAGGTTCCGCCCTGGTTCGGTACCTCGATCCCGTTGACGGTGATCACCGCGTCCGGTGAACTCGCCGTGCCCGTGACCGCAATCGGGAACGAACCAACGGTGATCAACGATTGAGGCGACGTGATCTGAATCGTGAAGGCCTCCACGCTCAGATCCACCAATAGCGGCAACGGGATCCCTTGGTCTCCCAAATCCCCCCAGTCCCCGCCCAACCCTCCCAGCGGATCAGCCATCGGATCCGGCTCCTCGTCGTCGAGGTGCATCGATACGTATCCGGTCAACTGCGTGTCGGGTGTCCCTTCGGGCACGGACAAGTGCAGTTCGACCGTTTGGGGCTGCCACGCCTCGAGTCCCCAAAGCGTGCTCGGCTCGACACTGACGAACCCGTCGAGCTCGGGGGAAACCGCGAAATGCACGGCTCCGGTATCGCCGGTGGGGGTGAACTGAACCGTCAGCACGCGCACTTCACCGGGCGAAAGCGACTCCGCAACCAGATCTGGCGCCCACTGCATCTCGAGCGCGCCCGATCCGAAGCCATCGCCCCCCAGATCACCACCGAGGTCCCCACCCATCAGATCACCGCCGAGATCCAGAGCCTGTTTGCCGGCCCCGACAACCTCGCCGCCCTCACCACCCGAGGAGCCTGAACTGGCACAACCCGCCGGACCTGCCAACAGCACGAACACAGCGAGACATCGGACCACAAGCCCCACAAGCCCTGGAACCCTCAGCGCCAAACTCGAGCCGATGGCCACTTGCGAATCCGCGAATCCACGCGCAGCACCTAGGCAATCCACCGCTCGTACCCCGTTAGCGTTGCTCATTCCTCATCGCTCCCATCGCGTGGCGCACCCTCAGCGTGGGCGAGTGTCTGGTACTTCACCGTGAAGATCAAGCAGCAAGCGCACCTGATGATCGCGTCGACCTCAGCGAGGGTTCACTCGCTACGCCGTTTGTCTCGGAAATTGATGCTCGTTGCTGAGATTGAGCAATGCGGTATCAACGTCTGGGCGTGCATGGACGTTTTTGTCGAACGCGTCATCGCCGCCGCGACAATCGCCCGTTGCGAAGACGAAGGCGGTCGACACGAGGATGCTTTCGCACGAAACTCGTCCCCAATTCGAGCGCTCCTCGCAACGGACCCGTTTCGAACGAGGCGGGCTGAGATGAGGCTGCTGTTCCCGACGGCGTCGTGTTCGACGAATGTCTAACTATCGGGGCTCGAGAAGCCTTCTCTTGAATGGGGGCACCATCGTCGGGCGGTCTTTTAGGCCCCGTTTGCTTGAGGGCCGAAGAACCGCCCCGCTGCAGTCGTCTTCCTCGACTCCATTCTCTGTCGCATCGAATGAGCGTTCGCGAACGCTCATTTAGTCAGGTCGTTGATCCAGTTGCATTTCCTACGCAACTTTTTCTAGCCGGAGCCGGTTTCAAATGAACATCCGTTCTGAGCTGGGTGCGGAGCCTTGGCCGTGATCCCTTTGGACCCCACCTCGAATTGAGAGCGGCCCCTCGTCGAGGAACGCCAGGTGTCAGAGTGCTTGGGGCGCATGCCAAACCGCTTCCCGTTCTACTCGTGGAGCGTGCGCGCCAGGCGCAACCCATCGCTGGGTTGATAGGCGGTCGTGCTCAGGCCCTGGGCGATGCGTAGCAGGGACGGCCAACCGATAGCCTTGCCGCCCACGTAGGTGCGCATGCTTTGCTGGATGCCGATCTCGCCAAAGGGATCCCGCGCCGGGTAGGTTGGTGAGAGGCCGGTCGCAGCGTCATGTACC
>QJWJ01000306.1 GCA_003235365.1 Deltaproteobacteria bacterium | reverse complement strand
AACGACTGCTTCTATCGCCGTCAACAGGTGCTTGATGGCGTTGGGGACCCAATGATTGAACTCCACTGGCTTGCCACCGTACAGCGCGTATCGGATCGCCAGCGCGATCTGGGCTGGCGTGCCTCTGCTGACGACGAACGGAAGCAGTTCGAGGCTGACCATCAGCGCTCGGCGAGGCGAGCGAAGCTCCGACGAGCCCCGAGTCATGAGCCACTGGACGAGTGCAAAGCATTCGTCGTCGAGTTGGCGGTCGCGAGGACGCAGCAGGTGTTCGACGACATCGGCCACCATGGTCGCGTCGTTCGGTTCCGCTTTCTGGACGAGCCACTCCGCGATCCTGGACGCTTCCTTCAGTTCGCCGGGAGTGTTGAAAATCCCTGGAAGGACTGCGTGTGCGGCATCGTCGATGTCGCCCGTAAGCAGCTTGGCGATCAAAGATGCCCGCACCTCCACTGCTTGCGCTGCGACCTTCCCAGCCCAGAAAGGCGGCCACGAAAAGTGAGTGATCCATTTCAACGCATGGGCCTTCCACGTACCATCGTGCAACGCTTCGGCGATGAGCCGGAGGGCGGCAGAGCGCCCGGCAAGCCTGTCGCGGACCACCGACGCGACCGGCTCGCGGCACTCGTGACGGCTAATTCGAGGCCCCAAGACAGTTTCTGATTGTCTTTGTAGTGCTCATTTCGTATTTGGCGCACTACTCATGAGTTTCGTGCGGCGCAAACGGGGTCAGGTGCTTCTGGTGCACAATGAACGAATCGCGGGGTCTTCCCGCGTTCGTCAGCGACAGCTCCATCGCTTCTCGTCGCCTTCTGAGCTCGATGCCGTGCTGAAACCCACGGGGTGGAAGGCGTGGACCCGTTCGGTCGAGTGGAGAGAGCGCGACATCGAGTTCGATTGGTCTACCATCCGTGGGCGCCTCGAAGAGGAGCTGGCGATGTGGGGCGCGGCACCGAGCGGGGCGAAGCATCGTCGCAACCAGAAGCTCGCTCGATTGACGTCGGAGCTCGCTTTGGAGCTCGAGTCGCTTTCACGCGCGCAGATCTCGGACGCCGCGGTCGTCGAGCAGGTGCGCCCCGCTCTGGTTGCCCTGCGCGAGTCCATCGACCGCTTGCTTGCGCCTGAACGAGTCAATTCAAAGACGCTCGAGGAGACGAACGTGAGAGCTCAGATTTCCTTCATGACCAGCCGCGCCGAGGATATCTTCGATGAAGGGATGGAGTACTGGTGGGAGGGGGACCAGCGCTCTGCTGCCAAAGCGTTTCGACGCGTCCTCCAGCTGGATCCCCAACACGCCGACGCTCACAATCACCTCGGTATCGTCGATTTGGAGGCGCGAAGGCTCAAGGCGGCCGAGCGCCATTTTCGGGCCGCCGTGGAGGGCGGGTTGCGCGAGGTTGAGCGCGATGGTGATCAGGTACCTTGGGGGATCATCGAAAACCGTCCGTACCTTCGCGGTCTGGCCAATCTCGCGCTCGTGTCTGGGGAACAAAAGCGCTGGGAGGAGGCCCTCGGAATTCACAAGCGACTACTCGAACTCGACCCGAACGACAGCCAAGGTGCCCGGTGGCTGATTGGCGTCGAATGCCTGCGCGTGGGTGATAGCGAGGGTGCCATCTCCGCCTTTGAGCGCTGTCTACACGAGGAGGTGGGCTGCGCCTTCGGTCTCGCGCTGGCGAAGCTGCTCGCTCATGGGCCGTCCGCAGAGGTTGGTGAAGCATTGTTGACCGGCTTCGCGGCGAATCGTTACGTGGCTCCCATGCTTCTGGGGGAGCCGTGGGTGCGACTCGACGCGTACCACGGGAGCAACATGGCGGAGCCCGAATGGGCAGACGACATCATCGTCGCGCAAGCTGATCTCTGGCAGCGGGTACCGCGCGGCGCAGAGTTGTTGCGATTCTGGTGGGCCGCACCCGTGGTGGCGAACTGGAGGCGCAAGCTCGACGAGGTCATGGTGCGTCTCAAGGATATGCCGCCGTCTGACGACCGCACAGCGTTGGTATGCGAGTGGTCCGCACTGAGCGCCGAAACGACGGTGCGCGATCTGGTCAAGACGATGCGCGCTGTTTCGTGAGGCGCCCCAGGGCGGCGGCGTTGCCACACAGACCGCCCCCCTTACAGTCGCTTTCTCGCCTCCATTCTCTGTTTGCGTCGAATGAGTGTTCGCGATTCGCGAGCGCCCACCTAGGACATTGTTCGACCCAGTGGGCGTCTCCGACGTTGTTCCCTTCGCCCAGCTTCTCTACGGTTCTGCCATGACCCTGGCAAACATCGCCCATGCCTTGCGATACCTCGATGCGCCGCGCAGCTTTGCCATGCGGTGCTTCGTGTCTGCCAAATACCGCTTGTTCGACGTTCGACGGCTGGGGCCCATCGCTCTGCCCATCGATACAGCGACTGCGAAACAGCTCATTGCGCGTGCGAAGCCGTCGCCCTTCGGCCTGAGGCAAAAGACGCTGCACGATCCCAAGGTGCGGTCGAGTTGGGAGATCGAGGGCAAGCAGGTCCGGCTGGGCTTGGAATGGATGCAGATGCTGCATTCCGAGCTCGATGCGATGCGCGATGCGATGCAACTGCCAGACGCTTCAGAGCTGAATGTCGAACTCGACAAACTGTTGATCTACGAACGCGGGCAGTTCTTTCTGCCGCATCAGGACAGCGAGAAGTGTGATGGCATGATCGGCACGCTCGTGGTCGTGCTTCCCTCGGCGCATGCCGGCGGCGACGTGGTGGTCGAGCACCGAGGTGAGCGTGTCGAGTTTCGTCGGCTCAAACGCGCCGACAAGGATCTGACGTTGTTGGCATTCTATGCTGATTGCCGACACGAGGTCCGCCCCGTCACCCGTGGCTACCGGGTCGCTCTGACGTTTCGGTTGGTCGTCAAGGCCGGCGCCACGGCGTTCGTCGCGGGCAGTTCATCCGACGCGTTGCAGGGAGCGGTTCGGGATCACTTCGAAATGCCTCCGCCCCCGCGTTTTCGGAACGACGTCCGTCCGCCTGCGGACCATTTGGTGTATCTGCTCGACCATCAGTACACCAAGAAGGGCTTGGGTTGGTCACGGCTGAAGGGTGCCGATCGGGCGCGAGTTGCCGCCCTCAGACAGGTCGGAGAAGCCCTCGACTGCCACGTGTGCCTCGCTCTGGCTGACGTCCACGAAGTTTGGGGGTGCGAGGAGCAAGACTGGGGCGGGTGGTATCGTGGCCACCATAGGTACCGCGGGAGGGATGACTTCGGCGAGGTGAAAGACGCCGACGATGACGAACGCACCTTGAGCGAGCTCCAGGTATCGGAGGTGGCTCTAGTTCACGGCATTGATGTGACGGGTAAACCAGTGTCGGGGCTCGAGGCCTGGGCGTCTTCGGACGAAGTCTGTTGTACGACCGAGTCGGTGAAGGTCGAGCCGTACAAGGCCGACTATGAGCCGTACATGGGAAACTACGGCAATACTGTCGACAGGTGGTACCACCGGGCCGCGGTGGTCATGTGGCCTCGAGCAAGGGACTTTGCGATTCGCGCCAAAGCATCGCTGGATTGGGGGTTCGACGAGATCCTCGGTCACCTCGAAGCCAAGCGATTGGATGACGCGCAGCGTCTCTCGGGTGAACTGGTACCATTGATTCATCGGGGAGGCGAGCGTCGTGACCGGTTGCTGGTCAAGGCGATGCGGGTTGCGGTCGGTATCGCTGAGCGCGATCTCGCGAGCCAGCTGCTCGAGAGATTCGGAGTGCATCTGCTGCGGCGGGCAAGCGGCAAGGAACTGCGAAGTCTGCACGACGCGTATGGACTCGACTTCTGCATCCAGCTGCTCGAAGTGTGGCAGCAAGGTCGCGGGCGCGGTTGGACGGATGGTTTCGTGCCTGACCTCACCGGTCTCGTGGAGGTGCTGACGGATGGGGCGGCGTCGACCGGACTGCGCAAGTTGGCGCGCTTGTTCGTCGAGCGTCAATGGGAGGGGCTCAAACCGAGTCTGAGCGAGTCGATGCTACCGGCACGTCGCGAGTATCGGGCACAAGACAACCCGAGAATCATCGACCTGCTGCACGCGTGCGAAGTCACTGCAAACGCGAAGGTTCGTACGGACGTACTGCGCACGCTGAAGTCCGCGAAGGCGGACTTTTCCCCGGACGAGCTGGTTCGACTGGCGGGAGGCTTGGCCAAGAGCAAGAATGCCGAAGCGCTTACCGGCATACGAAAGGCGCTCTTGCAACACGCCGTCAAGGAGCTCCGAGGGGCCCTGGCCAAGCCAGAGCGGAAGGCGGGAGACTGGTCGTTGCCTGTCAAGCTCTCTTGTAGCTGCGAGCTGTGTCGGGATCTTTCGCGGTTCCTCTCCAGGGCGGACCAGTCCCGGCTCCTGTGGCCGCTCGCAAAGGAGCGGAGGGCTCACCTTCACGGCACAATCGAGAGTCACTGCTTACCTGTCGAACACGTCACGCACCGGCGGGGTAGCCCCTACACGCTCGTGTTGACGAAGAGCGCGGCGCTACGCGAGCGCGAAGCAGCTCAGCGCTCAGCATGGCGGAAACAGCTGAAGCTGATCGAGAAGCAAGCAGGCAGGTAGGCGTTGCGACGCTGCGCAGCACGCCGTGTGTCGCTTTGCGTGCTTTGCGTGCTTTGCGTTCGTTGCCGATGTGAACCAATTCACATGCGCTGCGCGCACCGCCAGTGAGCGCATGAGGGCCGACCGCATACCCTGGCGTTCGTCTCGGTACCAATCGGCGGAGCTGACAGCTGCGGAGGAAAGATAACGTTGGACGAATGTGAGTGATTCGTGTTGACGTCGGTAGCCTGGAGCACGTCGAAGGTTGGCCGCCCGTAACAGAAACGTCACTCACTCGGAGGATCGTGCACGCGCCAAGCCGCTGAAAGGTCGTCCTGAAGCACGCGGGCGTCAAGTGGTTCGGCAGCTAACGCTGTTGCGCGCCCTCGAGAATACGCGTCGCGGCCTTACCGTCCCGGAGATGCACGATCTGGTCGAGCGCGAGTGCGCGGCGCGTACGATTTATCGAGACATCGAACAGCTGCAGGCGGCAGGGTTTCCTCTAGACGAGCAAAAGGGCCGTTGGAAGGTAACCGTGCCGTCACAGTTGAAGGCTCTGCCGCTGCAGGCCTCGGAGGTGTTCACGCTGCTGTTGTCGGAAGACGTACTATCGCCCTCGAACGCAGGAGCGCTGGGAACGCTGCTTCACGGCTTGCGACAGCGCTTGATGGCTTCTTTGACGGAAGCGGGTCGTGGCATGGTTGAGGAGCTGCGCGCGGTCAGCGTGGCGTCATTGGCAGCCCCACCCGCCAACGACGACTCGGGTACGGTGTTCGAGGCCATCGACGACGCTGTCGGACGCGAGCATAGCCTGCGTATCAGCTACCAAGCCCCGGGCAAGGCGGCGAGCCATCGCGTTGTCGAACCCCACTTGTTCTGGGTTCACGCCGGGCGCCCCTATCTCGTTGCCTACTGCCGCACGCGTCGCGAGTTTCGGACCTTTGCCGTTCAGCGCATCGTCTCCGCGGAGGTCTTGGACGAACCGTTCGAGCGCCGCGCCGACTTCGATCCGAAACTGTTCACTCAAAGCGGCTTTGGTGTCCTTCACGGTGAAGTGCACCGGGTCCAAGTCCGGTTCTCGAAGGAGATCGTTCACTTGGCAACCGAGCGCAAGTGGCACGCCACGCAGCAG